>CALVRZ010000013.1 GCA_944358875.1 uncultured Bacilli bacterium | reverse complement strand
TCTAGAATTTAAAAAAAGTTTCCCAACATTTCGTCAGAAAACTTATTTTTTAGTTCCCACCAAATCGTGTAGAACCTCTATTATTGATGTATAGACACTTTCAATATTTAAATTAGTAATACCAGTATTATTACAATTGGTACCAACTAACGTCATTACATTTAGATTATCCAAATTGTTGGGATCTAAGGTTCCATCAGTACTAGGTGTTTGATATTTGATTTGATTATTATTGATTCTAATGATAATATTAGCTGGTAAATAGCTATAGCAGGTATTACTACCATTGATAATAAATGTGTATTTTCCACGGTACTTAGTAATAAAGTATGAACCTATGTCGGTAGTAAGAGGATTTGATGTGTGTTCATCATTACTATCACTAGTAAATTCCGGAATATATATATAGTTTTTATATTCCATCTCTTCTTTGATGGTTCCTGTTAGGGTATAAAGGCGATTTTGCCTACTACTTAGTAGCGATAGCATTGAGACTAAAATCATGAGGAAAAGGACTAAGACACTGTATAGAATACCAGTTATGGCAAAACCTTTATTGTTTAGTTTTAACATATTATCACTCCTAGTAGTAGATTATTTCTTGGGTAAGATCACTACTTACTTGATCTTGATTATCTTCACTGGTAACGATAGTATTTTCATTGCCATCAGATATATATTTAGTTGTTTCTAACATGTTGAAGACCATTTCTATATCAAATTCTTCACCATTATTATCATATGCACGACATCTTTTTAAGAAAGTTGGATCAAAATCTTTATTAAATGGTGAAACTTCTGGTTCCCAACCAACACGAAGGGCTCCAATAGTTTCATATGTTTTGTTATTGTAAGTTGTATTTAGAACATATTGATAATTTTCATGGGTTTTGACGTAAGGACTACCAAATGGTAAAGCAATAATATTGACATACTCCCCAGGAATGTATTTTTCTAACTCATCATAAACATAAGCTATTTCTTTTTGGACTTGATCACTAGATGATGTTTTAATATCAAGATGGTTTTGGGTATGATTTCCTACATCATAACCATTTGCTACTAGCCATTTGAGAATTTTCTCATTATATTCTGGTTGATTAAACATTCCTCCATTGACAAAGAAAGTAGCGGTTACATTCATATCGGGATGTTCTTTCTTGAAACTTTCTAAGATACCAACAGCACTATTTTCATCAATAATGATATTACCATCATCGTCTAAACCTGTTACTTTGATATTGTTTTCTAAACCATCATCAAAAGTTAGGACAATAGGACTTTTGCCATATTCGGTATCTATTTGGCCATTAATATAGTCTTTTAAGCTAACCATGCGATAACCGTTTTCATAGTAGAACTCTAAGTCTTCACGGAAGGCTTTAGCGGTCCTATTATATCCATCTTTATCGACATTACCACCGGTATATTCATTATCTTCAGTGTTAACAATACCATGATACATCATAATAGGTACTTTGCCTAATTCATTGATATTATCACTAGCTAGCTTTTCTTTATCTAATTTACCTAATGATACAACAATATTTAGGGTGTCACCTTCCTTTAATTTACTTCCTTCTTTAATACTTTGAGAAATGATATGATCTTTAGCTATTTCATCATTATATTCATATGTGATATTTAAGTTTAAACCATAATCTTCTTTTAGTTCATTAGCTTTCGTTAGTTCTTGATTATATAAATTAATCATCAAGTTATCTTCTTCTTGCTCTTTACTTGGTTTTACGATAAAAAAGATACATAGAGCAATAATAATTATGATAATGATTAGAAATAGGATAATTCCTTTTGTGTTTAGTTTACGTTTGCGTTTCTTAGTCATTTTTATTCCTCCTTATTTTCTATTTAATTATAACTTATAACTTATAAAAATGCAATTGTTTTAATTTTTTTTCGTTGGCTTTACAATATTATTATGTTTTTTGGGGTAACTTTTAATTACTTTTTTTTGTTTGTTTACACATTTGCTACTACTTATTTGTAGTGAAACTGCTACTATATATTTGTTTTATGAGAAAATATAAACAAGGAGTGATTTTATGCAATATCCACGTCTTAAAGATTTACGAGAAGATTATGATTTGCGACAAATTGATGTAGCTAAAATTTTGGGAATGAATCAGCAACAATATAGTCGTTATGAAACTGGTAAACAAACAATTACGACCGAGTTACTTGTTAAATTAGCTGGTTATTATCGTAGTAGTACTGATTATATTTTGGGACTTACTGATGTTAGAAAACCTTATCGTAAAAAAGCTAATACGAAAAAAGAAAAAATATCTAATCGATAGATATTTTTTTAAGCTTTAATTTCTTCTAATTTGACACTTACTAATTTACTGACACCTGATTCTTGCATCGTTATTCCATATAAGACATTGGCAAATTCCATTGTCTTTTTCTTATGGGTAATAAGAATGAATTGAGTTTTGCCTTGATAGCGATTTAAGTAGTTACCAAAGGCATCAACATTAGCATCATCTAAGGCTGCTTCAACTTCATCTAAGACACAAAAGGGAACGGGTCTGACATTTAAAATAGCAAATAATAGGGAAATAGCGGTAAAGGTTTTTTCTCCTCCTGATAAGAGGGAAATACTCTGCAGTTTTTTGCCAGGTGGTTCCGCTTTGATATCGATTCCTGTTTCTAAAACATTATCTGGCTCAGTTAGAATAAGTTCAGCTTTACCTCCTTTAAATAGTTCTCTAAAGACATTTTGAAATTCAAGTTTAATTTGCTCAAAAGTGGTTAGGAATTTTTCTTCCATAATACCATCCATCTCTTTAATTATTTCTAAAAGAGTGTCTTCAGCATTTTCTAAATCTTCTTTTTGTTTAGTTAAAAAGTTATATCTTTCATTTACTCTTTCATACTCTTCAATAGCGCCTAAGTTAACATTACCTAGATCTTCAATTTTTTGTTTTAATTCTTTGACAATATCTCTTGCATCTTCAGGATCTATTTCAAGACGATAGGTTTCTTTAGCAAAATCAAAAGTCATATTGTAGTTATTAGTAAGGGTTAAGAGTAAATTATCAAGACGAACATCGATGCGATTTAATTTGATTTCTTCTTCTTTAAGGGTACTCGTTAATTTGTTTATGTTACTTGTACTCTTTTTATTAGTATCTTCTATTTCTTTAATATTATTATTTATTTTGTCTTTATCTAAGCGAAGAATATTTAATTCTTTGATAATGGTCTCTTTATGATCTATTTCTCTATGATAGTTTTCTAGCATTCTGGTTTCTTCAGATGAGGTATTATTACCAACAATATTTTCTAAGTCAGATATTTCTTTAGTTATTCTTTCATAGGTTGTTTGGTTCTTTTCTATTTCGTTTTCTTTACTTGCAATTAGTTCTTTTAATTCATTATTATGAAGTCTTGTTTCATAGATTCGGCTTTCATAGTCATTTAGTTCTAGATTTAGAAGACTTAAGTCTTTTTCTTGTTCTTTATCAAAAGTTATTAGTTCGTTTAGTTCATGTTTTAATCTTTCTAAATCATACTTTTCTTTGATAACGTTACTTGCTTTATATTCTTTACCACCAGTGATGGAACCTCCAACATTGACAACTTGACCATCTAAGGTTACTACTTTATAGCGATGATTAACTAATTCACTTAAGTAGTTGGCGTTGCTAATATTATCAGTAATAATAACATTACCTAATTGATTTAGAATGATATTTTGATAAGTCGGCTTATAAGTTGTTAATTTATCGGCAGTACTGATAAAGGCTGTTTGGGTTGAGAGTTTTGATAGTGTCTCTAAATCGATGGTTCTTGGTTTAATGACATCTAAAGGAAAGAAAGTGGCTCTTCCAATGTTGTTTTCTTTTAGGTAGTTGACTAATACTTTAGCGTCTTCCCTACTATCTACGACTAGATAAGATGATGATGCTCCTAAAGCGGTACTGATACAAGTTGCATATTCTTCTTTCATATCGATTAATTTACCAATGATGTTATGAACACCATTAAATTTATTGTTGTTTAGGATACTTTTTACTGATGCTGGTAGACTTTGATTGTTGTTAATGGTATTCTCTAAATAGTCTATTTTATATTGATAATCTGCTTCTTTTCGTTTATTTTTGATTAAATTATTGTTAATGGTATTTCTTTTGTCTTTAATATCATTATATTTTTGCATAAGATTGTTTAGATAATCGTTATTATCATTAATTTTTTTACTATTTATATCAATACTGTTTTTAAGAGTTGCTATATTGTTGTTGATATTTAAGGATTCTTCTTTTAGGGAAATAATATTTTCATCAATATTATTTGTTTCATTAGTATATTTTTTTCTTTCTTTTAATAATCTGATGTCGGCATCAATCTGCTCTATTGTTTTAGTAACTGTGACTAATTCATTTTGTTTAGTTACGATAGTTTCTTCGATATTTTTTAATTGATTCTTTTCTTTGATTAATTCAACATCATAACTGGTATTATTACTGGTTAAGGTAATAATTTCATCATTTAGATTGTCCATTTTTTCTTTGGTAATACGATAGTCATAATTTAATTTTTCTATATCTGATACAGTCAATGATACTTCAATATTTTTTAATTTATTTAATGAATCGTTATAAGTTTTAGCATCTTCACTTTGTTTTTGTAAGGGTTCTAAAGTTGAATAAACTTCGCCGATAATATCATTAATACGAGTAAGGTTATTATTGGTTCTTTCTAATTTACGAATAGCTTCTTCTTTTCTTTTTTTGTATTTTAAAACACCAGCAGCTTCTTCAAAGATGATGCGGCGATCGGCAGGTTTAGTCGATAATATTTCATCGATTTTACCTTGAGATATGATATTGAAGCTTTCTTTAGCAGCCCCTGAATCGGTTAATAAATTCATGATATCTTTAAGGCGACATCTTTCATTATTTATATAAAATTCATTATCGCCAGCACGATAGGAAACTCTTTTAATTTCTACTTCGTTATAATCAATGGGTAAATGATGATCACTGTTATCAAAGACTAAAGCGACCATGGCACTGTTTAAGGGTTTTCTACTTTTACTGCCAGAGAAAATGATATCGGTATTAGTCTCCCCTCGTAATGATTTGATGGATTGTTCTCCTAAGACCCAACGAATGGCATCGACAATGTTGGATTTACCTGATCCGTTTGGGCCAACAATACCATTGATGTTAGGGCTAAATTCGATATTAATTTTATCAGCAAACGATTTGAAACCAAAGGTTTTTATCTCTTTTAAATACATTGTTACCACCTTATATCATTATACATGATATTGGTTGGTTTGACAAGAAGTGACATGGGATTTTCCCAAGAAAAAAGATATTACGCTTGTAATACCTTACCTGCTTTTTCCTTTATTTTGATAATATTCATTTAATCTATTTAGGGCTTCTTCTTGTTTTGAAGTTAGTTTGCCTTGGTAACTTTCTGCGGCTAAGATTATATATGGTGTTACTTGGATTTCGATAATCATGGCAAAGTGGTATTTTCTAATAATAATATCACTTGGTTGGCTATAATTACCGGTTAATTTTTTGACTTCACGGAGGTATTTTTGAGCCCATGGATCATGGGTGATTGTCCCTTCTTTGACTTCATTTCTTCGATAAATGATGTCTCTTACAGGATAATATTTTCCTTCCTCGTCAATAAAACCTACTTTACCAATCATATCTTCCATATTATATGTTCCTTCAAAATTGTATTTTTCACTTTCATTTCTAAATTGAGCGGCTTTTTCTTCTTCTCTTATTTGTTTTAAATTTTGCCTAATTTCTTTTAACTTTTTAACGAAGTTTTCTCTTTTATTCATAACTAGATATCCTCCTTTATGATTTCGTAGACAACAAAGTATTCATCTTCATATAATATATGATAGTTTTTGATGTTTTTGGTATAGTTATAGAGGTTATTATCTTTACTAGCAATAATGTGAGTTAAATTATATTTATCAATAATCATTGGGTAATTACTACTCATATATTCTTTGAAAATATCTTCTTTGTGATTAAATTCTTTGGTGTAAAGATCCGCACGGGAATCGATAAAGACGGGAATATCATTTAGAATTAAATAGCTACCATAATTATATTCGTTAAAGATTCTGATGTTTTTATAGTCAAGATTTTCTTTGATATATTTGACAGCATCGATAGGATATACTTCTTCACTTACAAAAGAGATATCTCTTTTGCTATAGATAGAAGAACATAAGATAAAAAGTAATAAAATACTTGTTATAATTATACCTAGTCTAGTTAAAAGATATTTGATCGTGTATTTATCAACATCTATTTTATATTTATTAAATACGTTATCAGTTAGGTTAGCCATAATTGGAAAGATAAAAATTACATATAGTGATAGATGACGATTTGAAGTGAAGGCCATTAGGCTTAGACCTAAAACTAGAAAGATTTGGTGAAGTTTTATTTTGCCTAGAAGGCTTAAAGCGACAATAGCAAAGCTAAAGACACTTAGAACGATTTTTCCTGATAAATCGGGCGGTAAATGTTCTTTGATATAACTTTGACTATTTCCTTTCATCGTATTTAATAAATAAGTAAATGGTGTGTCTTTAATTGGGGTTAAGAAACCTGGGATTAAACAAATTAACATCGTTATTACTAAGACTTTAACACGATTATTTTTAGATATTTCAATACGATTAAAGAGGATTTTATCTTTTTTAAATAGTTTAGCAATTATGTATTCGGCAATAAATGGCAGATAAATTATAAAATAGAAAGGCCAGACGGCGACATGGATGTTACATAATATTAGAGATAGAATAAATAAACCAATGAGATTTTTTTTGTTGCCATTTTTTAAATAATTAGTAATAAAAATATATTCAAGAATAAAGATGATATAACTTACTAACTGAGCCCTTGTTACAACGTATGAACTTAAAAGTAAAGTACTTAATATAGTAAAGGCCAAGGTAATAAATTTGCTATGGTTGTTTTGATAATTATAATAGAAAATAAGAGTAATGATCGTTATAAAACAAATTATATTTGATATATAAAGGGCTATATAACCACCTAGGGAATAGATGAGATAGATAATAACATCATACAACCAATGAGGATAGGTATATGGGAGATTATGAATGGAAAAATGATCAATCATATCGATGCCATTATTTAAGATTAACTCTCCTATTTTAATGGTGTAGAAGGTGTCATTTTGAAAGACGACTGGCGCTAAGGCGATACAGAAAGCGACAATAATTATGGCACTTATGATGATAAATTTTTTCTTCATTAATTTACTCCTCCAGTTCTTTTTAGCGTTTTAGCTTTACTTCCTATTTGAGCCTGCTGATAATTCTTATCTGTTTCTTTAGTACTAGTTGGAACTACTTGATTATACATTTTTTCTTTATTATCTTTTATTTCTTTTTGTAAGTATGCTATCTCATTTTCTAGGCGATATTTTTTTTGAATGAGCATTCTTTGATGTTTGGTTGTTTCTTCTAATTCATTATCTAGTTTCTTATTAATATCTTCTATATTATCAGTTTGAAAGGCTTTTATTAGTTTCTTTCTTATTTTCTTTTTGTATTTTTTTGCCTCAATTATCTGGGCTGTAAAAGTTAGTGATGTAAAGATAATAATAGATATAATGACATTAATTATTTTTGCGGTATGGAAAAAATTAGTTAATGGTCCATATACAAAGAGAAGTGTTGGGACACCAATAATGACCGTTTTTACAAAAAATTTTATAATTGTTTCGGCGGGCGCTAATAAACTTTGTGGAACCAAAGGTGTTTTTAATATTCGACTGACTGTTTTAACTTCTCTTTGCTTTTGAATAATGTTATTTTTTATTTTTCTTTGGTCTTCTAATTTATCTTCTAATCGGTTTTTCTCTTCTTCTTTAGCTTTTAATTTGTTTTCTAATTTTTTTTGCATTTTCACTAATGAATTTAAATTATTCATAGTTTAGTTCATCTCCTTATTTTTCTTTAATTGATGTTTTTTTTGGGATTGTAACGTGAGATAATTTTTATTTTTCTCTTGTTTTTAATAATTGTAGTCTTTTAGGGATTATTGTCTCTATTCTTTCACTTATTTCATCATTAGTACATACTGTTTCTAAAATAATGTCCGTTACTTGATGTAATTCTTCAATTTTGGTTTGGGTTAAATTTATTTCATTTTCTAAATGGGTAATTTTCTTTTGAATGTTCTTTATGTGATTATTAATCATTCTTTGATTATCTATATTTTTAAGATAACGTTGATTATTCTGATGTCTAAGATATTCAATGTCATCGTTACCATATATAGAATATAACTCTCTTTTTACTCTCTTTATTTCCTTTCTTGCTTGAAGATTAATGCTTATAATTCTTGCAACAATACTCATTGTAAAACAAAAAGCAAATAAAGCTATGTAATTTTTACTAATAATGTTTGCTAGTAAATTAGTTATAGGAGGTATTAAAAGAATAGCAAACGATATTAAAATGAGTATATCTAATGGTAAAATACTATATTTAAATATTTGTTTATTTTGATCTAGTTGAGCTAATTTTATTTTGTAATTATTTAATTCTATTTTTATTTTGTTAATTTTATTTTCTTCATTTAATAAGTCTTTTTGGATCTGTTCATGTTTTTTTAATTCTTCTTGGCGATTTGCAAGATTTGTTTTTAACCTTTCTTCTTTTTGTCGATATTTTTGTAATTCTTCATAGTAATTTTGCATATTTAGTCACATCCTTTTATCTAGTTAATTTCCTACTACGACCTGGGTTATCTTGCCTTTCATCAGATTTTGGTTGTTGTTCTTCATATGGTGTTTTTTGTAAAAGGGGCGCCATGTCTTCATAAATTTGTTTTAAAGATTGTTTGCAATCAGTAAAAGAAGTAAGTATCGTATTTACTTCACTTTGTGTCTTTTTGATTTGGGTTTCAATAGATTTGGTTTTATCTTTGACTTGACTTAACTCTTTTTCGACTTGTTTTTCAAATTCGTTAATGTTATCAATGTTGTATTTTTCTTCTAATGCTTGTTTGATGACTTTTTTTTCATTTTTAAATCTTACATATATTCCTATAGTTAGACAAGGAATAGTACCTAGGAGAAAGTAATTGGGATTTACATCTAGTCCTTGACCAGTTTTTTGAAGTGAATAAATTTCTAGTACTCTACCAAAAAGATAGAATAAGAAAAGGCCAATTATGTATGATACCATTTCAAACTTGTTATTAGAAATATATTTAATAAAACTACTATATGGTTTTAATTTATTATTGGTTATATTAATTTGGTTTTGGGCTTCTTTCAAATAATTTTTTCTCTCATTTAATTCTTTTTGCTCTTGTTTTAATATTTGTAATTTTTGAGTTTTATTTTTTAATTCACTTTGTAACTTTTCTTTCTTCGTTTTTACTTCTTGTAATTTTTCATAATATGTCATAATTAGCCATCTCCTATGCATTTTATTATAGCAACATTTATAATTAAAGTAAAGTAAAAGAGATAAAACTAATTATCTCTTAAAAGTATGATATTGCTTATTATTTTTTTACTGAGTTAATTTTCTACTACGACCTTGACTATCTTGGAATAACTGCTGATCATTTTTATCTTGGCTAATTTCACTTTCTTTTAAATTCTCTTGTGATACAGTTTCTTGGATTAGGCTTTTAATAGCGTCATCAATATTAGTTATCTCATTAATAACTGTCTTTAGTTGTTTTTGATGTTTTTCTAAACTGCTACTTACTATTTTCTGACGTTCTTTTTGTCTTGCTAATTCATCTTCTTTTTGTTTTACTTTTTCTTTAGTTTTATTAATATCATTTAAAATAGTAAATTTGGGTTGATCGCGCATATAGGCTTGAGTACGATTAATGAGTCTTCTTTTTTCTATTTGCATAATTTCAACATGAGCACAGAATACCCCAGCAAAAGTAAAAATAGAAATAATAGCATTGGCTAGAGCATCGAGTTTTAAATTTAGAAGAACTCCTAAAGCATCTGGCGTGATTAATGATAGACCAGCGATAATTACTGTTGGTATTACGTATTGAGGAGTACCTGATAGTATTTCAAAGAAAAAGTCAATAACCGCTTCACGTAATGACGGATGGATGTCTTTATATATCATTTCATATAATTCCCTATGCTGTGAAGCGAAATAGATATCAAATTCTAATATTTTTATGTTTTTATTTAATTGGTTGTTTTCGCTTTCTTCAGTGGCTACTTTTTTGTTTAATCTTTTCTCTAAATTTCTTAAAATTCTTCTTCTTTGATAAAGTTCTTTAAGCTTCATTAGTATCACTTCCCCTTGCTAACGTTTTGATATGAGGTTTTATTTCTTGATTTGGATATGATAAAATTGGTTTGATAGTCCTTTTATTTTGAATTATCTTATCTATGTCATTTAATTTGCTGTTAATTATAGCTAATTTTTGATGATAGGCGGTATTTAACTTTTCTTTTTCTAGTAATTGTTTTTGCATTCTTGCGATTTCATCAGAATAACGTAATCTTTGTTCTTGTAATTTTTTAGGTTTATCTTCATCTCTTTTGCGAATATAATCTTTAGTTTCTTTGGTTTTTATACAAAAACGTGTTCCATTGATAACTAAGAAAGAAATTGAAGACATGACTATACTTGGAATTAGGCTTAATGATAGATTTAATGATGATAAAATCATTTGAGGTATATAGGCAGAAACAAATCCTGTAAATAGAAATATCTCTAAATTAGTAAAGGGAAAATCTTTGATATTGCTAATTGTTTCACTTAATAAAGTTATTTTTCTTTCAGGTGTTTTAAATTTTGATTTGCTTGGGTCTTCAATATAACCATGATATCTTCTAATCCAACTTTTTATTTCGTTACATTCTTCAGTTACATGTCTAATTTTTCTTTTTAATATATCTTTTTGTTTTTTTAGTTCTTTTTGTTCTTCATAATATGTCATAGCATTTCATCTCCTTATGAGTTCATATTATAACATATATTTTTCATTTTTTGACAAAAACTTCATGTGTTCGCTTGTTTTATAATTTTTCTTATTATATAATTTTGATAGGAGCATTTGATGTGAGTGTCGTCCTCCATTCTTGAAAAGGAAAGGAGGTAGATAAAAATGAAGACTAAGACTTTTATAATAAAAGTTCTAAAACTCCCAAGTTTGACACTTTGTAATCAAAAACAGCCTTTAAAGTACTATAAATACTAGTTTTTTTGCATTTTTTATTTTTGCGTACTTGTTCCGTACTTATTTAACTGTTGATTTAAAAGTCATTATGCTGTATACTGTTATTAGATGTATAAAGATCATATGACTTAAATTTGCAGAATATGTAGTAAATATCGACTTTTGCAATCATGCTTTTACAAATTTATTGTATTTTTTTTCTTAATCGTACAAAAATGGTATAAGTACGCAAGTTTTTGAAGTCTCATAAACGCCTATAAATAAAAGGATTGTGAGGCATTTTTTTGTTTCAACTGTCAAATTCAAGATTATAACATATATTTTTCATTTTTTGGCAAAAACTTCATGTGTTCGCTTGTTTTATAATTTTTCTTATTATATAATTTTGATAGGAGCATTTGATGTGAGTGTCGTCCTCCATTCTTGAAAAGGAAAGGAGGTAGATAAAAATGAAGACTAAGACTTTTATAATAAAAGTTCTAAAACTCATTACGATAATTTTATTACTTTCTACCTTACTGGTGCTAGCAATAAAAAAATAGACACTCTTAAGCATTGATAGAGTGTCTAGCCTATTAAATTAGAGGCGACATTCACTTGCGAAACCAAATGTTCCTCTTTTTTTATTTTATGCAAGGTTCCTTGCTTACATACTAATAATATCATAAATTATTGATATTGTCAAAAGTTATTTTGTTATTTTTCTATTGTATAAAGAAAAAGAGATAAAACTAATTATCTCTTAAGATGGCATGACACTTATTAGTTACGTCAGTAATTATTTTATTAAATAAGATGTTTATTTCATCATCAGTTAAAGTCTTAGTGTTATCTTCGAAAGTTAAATGGAAAGCAATTGATTTTTGATTAGTTTCTAATTTATCACCATGATATACATCAAAGACTTCGATATTAGTTAGGAGTCTACCTCCAGCTTTTTTGATGACTTTGGTAATTTCATCACTTGTTACTTTACTATTTATAATGAATGCTAAATCTTTAGTAATTACAGGATATTTATTTAATTCTTTGAATTTGATTGATCTTACTTTTTTAGCATATAACTTATCTAAAGATATTTCTCCAACATAAATATTGTATTTACTTGTCATAGGATGAACTTTACCTATGTACCCTACTACTTCATTATCAATGATTATTTCACTATTTACTTTAGGATGGATTTCTTTAGGTAAATTATCAGATAATCTAAAGGTATAGCGATTTGTTAAACCTAAATAATCTAATAAATTCTCAACGATACCTTTAGTTAAATAATAGTCTATTTCATTATTGTTATTTTGCCATGTACTGTGAAGATAATTACCGTGAAGAGCAAAAGCTAATTTGGTTTCTTCATAGTAATCTTTATCATAAACATTAGCTATTTCATATAACATGATGTCTTTATTTTTTCTTCCAATGTTATAATTAATACTTTTTAATAGTGATGAAATAATCGTTGTTCTAATGACACTTCTTTCTTTAATAAGTGGTCTTAGTAAATGAATGGAATTGTCTGGATTACGATTAAATTCTTTATTTTCTTCTTCACTGATAAGTGTATAGGTTCTTACTTCGTTTAGTCCAAGGCTACGCATATGTTTAGATATATCTTTTCGAAATTTAGTTTTAGGAGCATATACACCTGTTTTGGTTGGTAAGATTGGTAATTGGGCTTTAATGGTATCATATCCATATAGTCGTCCTACTTCTTCGATGATATCAGCTGGATAATTACCTATATCAAGACGACGTGGTGGGACTGATACGTGATATGTATCTTTTTCTTTTTGATAAGGGAAACTTAATTTTCTTAACTGTTCTTCAATTTCTTCATTGGTTAAATGCATACCTAAAAGAGAATTGATCTGTTTTTTAGTAACAGTAATGATTTTTTCTTTTTTATCAATATTATCATAAGTTGTTGTTCCCGTTAGGACTTTACCATCGGCATATTTTTCTAAGAGATGACAGGCTCTTTCAATAGCTAAATTACAGTATTCATAATTTAAACCTTTTTCATATCTTAATGATGCTTCACTACGTAAATTTAAATTTAGAGATGTATAACGGACATTATAAGGATTGAAAATAGCACTTTCAATAACAATGTCTTTGGTATTTTCGTCAACTTCTGTGTTAAATCCTCCCATAACACCAGCGATACAAACGGGTTTATCGCCATCGGTGATAACGATATCATCTTTATTTAAGATACGTTTTTGGTTATCAAGAGTAATTATTTCTTCATTGTCGTTAGCCATTCGTACTTTGATGTGACTACCTAGTTTGGCTTTATCAAAGAAATGAAGTGGTTGGCCATATTCTAGCATGACGTAGTTTGATATATCAACGACATTATTTATGGGGCGCATGCCGGCGTTGATAAGTCTTTGCTTGATAAAATCGGGACTTTCTTTAATGGTTACGTCTTTGACAACTTTAGCATTGTACATGTAACAGTTTTCTGTAGCTATATCGATGGTTACATCGTTAGTTTCTGGAATAGGATTGGTTTTAGTACAAGGCATGGTTACATGGCGATCTAAGATAGCTCCTATTTCGTAGGCAAATGACAAGTGGTTGTTACAATCAAAACGGTTAGGATTTAGATCTAATTCATAAAGAGTATCATCTAAACCAAGGTATGCTAAGGGATCTGTTCCCACGACGGCATCATTAGGTAATTCAGTAATACCTTTATTGTATGTTTCTTCCGTTTTTTCTTCTAGCCCTAACTCAAAGAGAGCACATAACATACCGTTTGATTCTACACCACGGATTTTTGAAACTTTGATCTCAAAATTACCTGGTAAGATTGCTCCTGGTAAGGCTGTAATGACTTTTAAACCTTCTCTGACATTACTAGCACCACAGATGATTTGAACAATTTTATCGCCAATATTTACTTCACAGATATGTAAATGATCAGAGTCAGGATGAGATGTACATTTGGTAATTTCCCCAACGACTAAGTTATCTATTTTTTGACTTATAACATGTTCGACGTTGATACCCGCTTTAGTGATTTTGCTAGCTAGTTCTTTAGGATCAATACCATCAATGTTAACATAATCTTTTATCCAATTTAAGCTTATCATTATTATTCACTATCCTTTCTTTTGAATTGCTCTAAAACACGTAGATCATTTGGTGTATAAAAAGTACGGATATCTTTAACACCATATTTTAACATGGCCAATCTTTCAATACCAAAGCCGAAAGCGAAACCGGTGAATTTTTCAGGATCATAGCCACAGTTATCTAGAACTTTAGGATGAACCATACCTGCACCACCGACGGTTATCCAACCGGTATTTTTACAAATAGGACATCCTTTGCCTTCACAGTTAAAGCATGAAATATCTAATTCTACTGATGGTTCTGTAAATGGATAAAATGATGGTCTAAATCTTGTTTGTCTGGTTTCTCCGAATAGTTTTTTGGCGATGACATCGAAGGTTGCTTTGAGATTGGCTAAGGAAACGTTCTCATCGACAAGTAATCCTTCCATTTGAGTAAATTGATGGGAATGAGTTGCATCATCTTCATCACGGCGATAGGTTTTGCCGGGACAGATAATTCTTATTGGTGTTTTATCAGTATTTTCTAACATCGTTCTTACTTGAACGGGTGATGTTTGACTACGTAAAAGGATTTCATCATCTTGAATATAGAAAGTATCTTGAGCATCACGAGCGGGATGACCTTTGGGTAAGTTTAGTAATTCGAAATTGTACAAGTCTTTCTCAACTTCAGGACCTTCGACAACATCATAACCCATCGACATTAGTAATTCTTCTAATTCTTCAATTAATTTTTCTAAACTATGTGGTGCTCCTACTTCTATTTTGGTCGCAGGTAAAGTTACATCGATTGCTTCACTTTCTAAACGACGATTTACTTCTTCTAGTTCGATATTTTCTTTACTTTGATTATATAAATCATTGAATAAGGTACGTAGTTCATTGACTTTCATACCATATGTTTTCTTTTCTTCATTAGGAATTTCTTTGATTTTGCTATTTAGTTCAGTAATTATGCCTTTTTTACCTAGATATTCAACTTTTAAATTGTTTAATTCTTCTAGGGTTTTGGCACTTGTTAATTTTGCTTGAATTTCTTTTTTTAATTGATCCATGGTTATCATTCCTTTCTTTATTGGTTTTCTAACATAGCAACTATTTCTTCTTTAGTTAGATTTTTTTCTAAAGAGTTGATTTTATTTATGAAGTCGTTATGAGGAAGAAATAAATCTTCTAACATTTCATAGATGACTTTGTCGATGTTGTGATTAATTCCATAGTTTAAAAGATATTTGATATTTAAATCGACATCACGATAGTTATCTTCTAGGTTAGTTAGGATATAGTCACTTTTCTCTGCTTTAATCTTTTTAAATGTTTCATTAGATATATATTTTAATAAGTAATCTATTTGATAATTCATAGAGCCTCCTTATAATTTATACATAAAAAAGATGATACCTAGCAAAGGACGACAGAGCCGCGGTACCACCTTTATTTATAACATATGTTATACACTTCTATCTTAACGCGATTAACGATTAAAACTAAAGGGTGAATTCGTATTTTCCATAATGGCTCTCTTTGCACCGTTGTTAGAGCTCGCTTAACATTATTTGTTAAAATATTACTACTTCCTTATGATAGTTTTATTTGATATTTAGATATTTGATTAATTTTTTGGCTTCGGGAAGATCATCAATTGTTTTTTCGATATCTCTCATGGGCCAGACACTTGGTAAATAATAACGGCGACAATAATCCTTAACCGTACTAGCAACAAGACGACGACGATCATGTTCTAGCAATGAAGCACAGGTAGAGTCGTCAAGATGATACTCTTCTTTACCACGCCATAATTTGAATTCTTCATGATTGGTCTTCATGATATAGGTTGGATCGATGGCTGTTAATAGTTCATAAAGATATACTCTGTCATTAGATGAATAGATATTATTAGCATTTTTTAATTGCTCCCAATATTGACCATTAAAGATGCTATCTAGAATAAAAGAAGATTGATAAGTGAAACGATACATAGGGTTTCTTTTTAGTTCTTCGTTTAATTGATGAAGAATATTTTTTTTCATATCGGTTGAATTAGCAATCGATGGGTCAAAATAAGCTAAATTATCAAGAGGGTGACTGCTTGGTATTCTTCCTTCTTCTAAAATGGTAGCAAAGATATCACTGTTTTTGGCAAGTTCAGGAAAACTGGCTACTTCTTTAGGATACATCTTAGCTATACTTATAGCAATATTGGGATCAACGATATAATGTTCATTTTTTCTTAAGATATCTTCACCATTACTGGTTATAATCATTTTTTCAATAGTCTTTGCTTTTAAATATTGGTAACTATTATTGTAGCCATTACCTAATTGTTCATTTTGATAATCTTTTAGGAGTTGTTCTAATTCTTGGAGTTCTTCTAAGGTTGGTAAAAACACTTCTTTATTTGGCATGGAATTTCCCCCATTCTATATAGTCATTAGTTCTTTTTCTTTAATGGCTAGTTTTTCATCAACAATCTTATTATATTTGTTAATTAAGTCTTGGACTTCATTATTACCTCTTTTTTCATCGTCTTCGGGTAATTCTAATTTTTTAATTTCAGAATTGGCTTCTTGGCGAATATTTCTTAAGGCAATCTTTCCTTCTTCAGCGATGGCTTTAACTTCTTTTACGAATTCTTTTCTTCTTTCTTCGGTTAAAGCGGGAATAACGATAAAGATTGATTCACCATTATTGTTGGGCGTTAGGCCAATATTGGCTTCAAAGATGGCTTTTTCAATAGCATTAAGGCAACTTTTATCAAAAGGTTTGATATTTAATTGTCGTGCCTCGGGTACAGAAATATTAGCTAATTGTTTGATAGGTGTTGGAACACCATAGTATTCAACATTGATACCATCTAAGATGGCTGGATTAGCACGACCAGCACGAACGGTTGTAAAACGATGTTCAAGATTGGTAATAGCTTTTTCCATTTTAACTTCAGCATTTAATAAGACTTCATCCATATAATTTTATCTTCCTTTCTTGGGATTTATTTCTCTTTCTTCATATATTTCATCGATTTCACAAACAATATCAGGAATGTTTAAGAGTCTATTTAAATCAGGTAATATTTGACGTAATTCTAACATTTTTTGATATTCTTCATCGGTAAAGGTATCAGTACTACGACTTTCGATTTCTTTTAAAACATCGATAGATAGACTACTTAAATTTAATAATTGTTTGTAAAATTCATTAATTTTTCCTTGTTCCATATAAATCCTTCCTTGGGATATTAACCCTATAAAAATTATAGTTGATATATTAAAAGATGTCAATAATTTAGGAGATATTTGGAAATGGTTTTACTTTTTGGCTAATTTTTTGGTTAATTCTTGGTAATCTTCTTGACTTAGGGTTATTTTTTCACCTTTTTCATTAACTAGGACGGTTTGTTTTTCCCATGATTTAACAAAATGTATTTTATTTTCCTTAATGTTTAATGCAACTGTGATATGAGAATTTTGTTGATTTGATAATAATTTAATTAATTCAAGATATGAATCTAAATTATTACTTGTTTTGGGGAAGTTTTCTTGAATTTCGCTATTGATATTTATAAAATATTTCTCGTCATCTTGATTAGTAACTAAGGCTAAACCTTCACTAAAACTTTCGGCATCCTTATACTTAAGAGGAATTACTTCTTCACCATTTGTGTTAATATAACCCCATTTGCCGTCTCTACATACTAAAGCTAAACCATTTTCTTGGAAATCATATGCTTCATTGTAGATGCAAGGAATTATTTCAGTACCATTTTCATCAATATAGCCCCATTTATCACCATTGAAAACTGATGCCCTAGATAATGAAAAACTACGAGCTTTATTATATTTTTCTGTTTTAAATAACTTATTGCCATTTTTGTCAATAAAATTTATACCATTATCTGTATAATATAATGCAAAATTATTATAAAAACTACTAATATATTTACAATCATCACCTAGGGAAATTACTTTTCTTCCTTCTTTATTGATAAAACTAGTGATTTTCCCTTCTTTAACCAAGGCTAAGCCATCGTGAAAATCTCTGGCAAAGCTAAATTTGTCTTGAATGAATTCATAGCCATCCTTTGCTACATATTTCCATAATCCGTTATCACATTGGACTGCTGCTAAACCTTCGCTGTAGTCCGATACGGCATTATAAACACATGAAATAGTAATTTTTCCTTCTTTGTTGATAAAACCCCATCGTCCATTGACCTTTATCGCGGCACGGCCATCGTGAAAATCACGAGCTTCTTCAATATTACTTATGATTATATTACAATTTTTGTCTATAAAAGAATGTCTTTTTATTTCTTCTGTTGTTTGTACTAATGCTAGACCTTCACTAAAACTACGCGCATCATAGAATTCGTGCGGTATTGCTTGGTTTCCATTTTTATCGATGTAAATGTAGGTATTTCTTTTTACTTTTACTAGTGCTAAATTTTCATGATAAGGATATATTCTTAGGTAAGTTGGTAATGGTATTGCCTTTAGTTTTGAGGTAAAATATTTTTCAAGTAACTCTTTATTATGGTTAATTAGTTCTGGTAAAAGAATAATGATATCTTGATTGTCAGAATCATATACTTTATCGTCATTTTCTATGGTGAAGGTAATTTTTTCTTTTACTTCAATCATTACTATTCTCCTCCTTTAGGATTGATTAATTTTTTTGAAAAGCCCTGCTTTAAGTTATCTTGTTCCCAATGGGTTACAATATGGATTTGAAGAGTGCTTAAATCTAGAGCATATGTATCTTTACCAACAGTTAGAGTTTCAATTACTCTAAATAAGAGTAATTTTCTTTTTGATGGAGCGAGTGTTCTAAATGTTAAATCATCAATATAATTCTTTGCTTTTTCTTTATTTTCTTCAAGTAATTCAGGTAACAAGAGTACTATTTTTTTATTTTGGCGATCATAATTTTGACCATCTTCTAAAGTGAATTTGATATTATCTTTCATATTTTTTTCTCTCCTTTACTTTTCAACTTGTGACATGTGTTAGTATAAACTTAATTGATATTTTTGTCAATAAATTTGGGACATCTTTTATGATAGCCTATCATATATTAATACATATCAATGAAAGGAGAATCGATGTGAAAAATGTGCTTTTTTTGGGTAGAGATTTAATGAGTGCTCATATGGCTATGGAGTTAAAAGATAAGTATAATATTGATAAAGTTAAAATAGTTGATACTAATGATGATTTAAGAAAGATTAAATTTAATGATTTTGATATTTTTATTTTACCTATTAGGGGTATTACTAACGATGGAATAATTCATTCAATATATGAAGATTTAGTAATTAAAAAAGAAATGTTTGATAATTTAAGTAGTAAAAAAATATTATTTGTTAATAATAGTAATCAGTTTTTGAATAACTTATCTGATAAAGTGGATATTATTACATATAATAATGATGATAAGTTACGGGAAGAGAAAGATTTTTTAGTCGCGGACGCTATTTTTAGTATTATGGCCAAAGAAAGATGTAAAAATATTGGTATCTTGGGTTATGGTCATTTAGCTAAATTGGTTATGAGTTTGGGACAAAATTTTAAATATAGAGTTGGTGTCAATGATATTTATCAATTACTGGAACTTGAAAATATTGGTTTTTATCTTTCTGATACACTTAAATTAAACCAAGTTATTCATCAAAGTGATTTAGTTATTAATACAATTTCAGGTCATATTCTAACAGAAAATGCTCTTAAGGATAATGAAGATGTTTATATTTTAGATGTTAGTGATTATCCATATGGTGTTAGTGATGAAGTTCTTAATACAGGAATGATTAATTATCATTTTGAACCTTATTTGTTTGAAAAACATGCTCCATATCAAATGGGAAAAATATTAACTCGTAAGATTTTTAAAGAAGGTACAAGAAGATAGAATTGTACTTTTTTTAGATAATAAATTAGCAATCTATATTGACAATTGCTAAAATAGTGTTATAATTAATACGTAGTATGGTTTTGTACTAAATAAAGTGTAAAGGAGGGATATTATGAATGGACAAAATCCATATCAAGAAAATTTGGAAAATGTCTTAGAAAAATATGGAAGAGACATAACACAGGCCGTAAAAGATGGCAAGGTTGATCCTGTCATAGGTCGTGATGAGGAAATATATAGTATTACACGTATTTTATCTAGAAAGACAAAAAATAATCCTGTTTTAATTGGTGAACCTGGTGTTGGTAAAACAGCGATTGTCGAAGGACTTGCTGGTCGTATTGTTAAAGGTGATGTTCCTAATAGTTTAAAAGATAAGACAATTTGGGAACTAGATATGGGAGCACTTATTGCAGGTGCTAAATATCGTGGTGAATTTGAAGAACGTTTGAAAGCTGTTTTGAAAGAAGTAAAAGACTCTGATGGACAAATTATTATGTTTATCGATGAAATTCATATGATCGTTGGTGCAGGTGCTGTTGAAGGGGCAATGGATGCAGGCAATATGCTTAAACCTATGCTTGCTCGTGGTGAAATTCACTGTATTGGTGCGACTACTTTGAATGAATATCGTAAATATATTGAAAAAGATGGTGCCTTAGAGAGACGTTTTCAAAAAGTTCTTGTCAGTGAACCAACTGTAAGTGATACAATTACAATTTTACGCGGTTTAAAACAGAGATTTGAGGTTTATCATGGTGTTAATATTAAAGATAATGCTTTAGTGGCTGCCGCTACTTTATCTGATCGTTATATTACAGATCGTTTCTTGCCAGATAAAGCGATTGACTTAGTCGATGAAGCTTGTGCGACAATTAAGGTACAAATGGAATCGGTTCCTAAAGCTTTGGATAATTTAACAAGAGAAATTATGCAACTGGAAATTGAACTTCAAGCTTTAAAGAAAGAAAAAGATGAATTATCTTTAAAAAGAAAAGAAGAAATCAAGAAAAAAATGGATGATTTAAAAGTTCAAGAAAAAGAATTGCGAAGCAAATGGGAAGATGAAAAAGATATTAATAATAAGATTAATAAAAAGAAAGAGGAAATTGAGAAAGCTTATTACAATTTGGAAAGAGCAGAAAATTCTTACGATTTAGAACAAGCAGCTGTTTTAAGACATGGTACTATCCCTACTCTTGAAAAAGAACTTGCCACTTTACAAGATGCTAATAAGTCGGATATTTTATCTGATACGGTCGATGATGAAGCTATTGCTAAAATTATTTCACGTTGGACGAATATTCCAATTAGTAAACTTGTTGGCAGTGAAAGAGATAAGCTTTTGCATTTGAAAGATAATATGAAGAAAAGAGTTATGGGACAAGATGAGGCAATCGAACTTGTAAGCGATGCCATTATCCGTGCTAGAGCGGGTATCAAAGATCCTAATCGTCCAATTGGTTCCTTTATCTTCTTAGGTCCTACAGGAGTTGGTAAGACAGAAATTGCTAAAACTCTTGCTTATGAACTATTTGATGATGAAAGACATATGATTAGAATTGATATGAGTGAGTATATGGAAAGTCATTCTGTATCTAGATTAGTTGGTGCTCCTCCAGGATATGTTGGTTATGATGAAGGTGGACAGCTAACGGAAGCAGTTAGAAGAAATCCTTATAGTATTGTTTTATTCGATGAAATTGAAAAAGCCCATAAAGATGTCTTTAATATCTTACTTCAAATCTTAGATGATGGCCGAATAACTGATTCACAAGGTAGAACAGTAGATTTTAAAAATACGATTATTATAATGACTTCTAATTTAGGAAGTAACTATATATTGGAAAATCATGAGAATGCTAATGAACTTGTTATGCAAGAACTTTACCATACTTTTAAGCCTGAATTTATTAACCGTATTGATGAAATTATTGTCTTTAAATCTTTAACTAAAGATGTTATTTATAGTATTCTTGATAAGATTATTATGGAAACACAAAATAGACTTAGTGATAAAAATATTACAATTACGCTTACAGACGAAGCAAAGAAATTTATTATTGATAATTCTTATGATGAGAATTTTGGTGCTCGTCCTATTAAAAGGTATGTAAGTAAAAATATTGATACTTTAATCGCTAATGAGATTATTTTGGATAAAGTTAAATTTGGTGATAATATTATTATTGATGTTAAAGATGATAAATTATATAGAAAATAAGAACCTTGATTTTAAGGTTCTTATTTATTTTGACTTTGGTATAGATTAATAGCAAGTTTTAATTCTTCTTGATCTTTTAAGCCTTCTATATATTCTTCACCATTAATAACGACGTTTTTGCGGATAACGATTTCTTTGGGATTATTTTTATTGGCTAAGTAAATATAGCAGGTATTTTCGTTATTAATTCTGGCTACTTCATAGTACTCTTCGCCATCTTCTAAAGTAACGATTTCTATTTCTTCCATTATTTACTTACCCCCTTTTGTTCTAAGTTATTATATTGTTGATATAGAATATTAATTTGGTTATCTTTATATTCATCAATACTATTATAACCTAGACTATTAACATATTTTTCAAAATTAGTAATATTGCCATTTTTGAAATTTTCATCAATTAATGATAATTGGAAAATTAAGCTGTCCATATTATAGTTTACATCTTTATCATAATTCTCTAAGGCTTTGCTGGTGCCATACAACCATAAATCGATATCACCTTGATCCTCAATGGCTCTAGCCAAACTGGTATGATTATATCCTTGTATTCCGGCATTAACATAACTTACCTCTTTTAACATATCATAAGCTTTACTGGATATTTCTTCGGTAAATGCATGATGATCAACCATACTTTCAATACTTTCAGGAATATTAGTTGCAAGTTCGTACGTTTTTACTATTCCCAAAGCAAAAACTCCAATAATACTTGTAAGAATGACGGCAACTAGAGCTTTACGACGACGACTTATTTGTTCTTTGCGACTCTTTCTTCTGATTGGTTCTTGGCCAATACTTTTTTCAACATTAACCATTTTTTCTACCTCTTTTCTATTATAAGAATACTATAATTTTAAGGTATCGTCAACTATTTTGACACTTACTTAACGCATAAATGCAAAGAAAAAGATTATTTTCTTCTTCTTAATAATCTTTTAGCTTGGTTTTGGAAATTGTTAGGACTAATTTTTTTAAACATTTTACCTGTTTTACCAATACTTTTTTCAGCTCGTCTGTCTAATTCTTCGGCCGTTACAATATGAGGATCTAAGTATCTTCGATAGACTAAGTCTTTACCTGTTTTTTCTTTAATTAATTTTTGTTGTTCTTGAGGTTCTAAGCTTAAATATTCATCAAGAGTAATACCTAATACTTCTCTAACTTTTCTATCTATATTATTGTAAATATTTTTATCCACTCTATCATCTCCTTGTATATTATTCTACATTAATTAATTTATTTTTTCAATATGATTATCAATGATGGAATATAAATAGGTGTTAACGACTTTGTTAGTTACTTTTGTAATGTATTTTTGATAACCAGAAAGTTGCTTTAAATAATTTTCGTCTTGGACATTTTTAAGTTTGTAGTCGATAATGTCAACATGATCTTGATAGACAAGCATTAAATCAATAATACCATGCATTTCATTATCTTCATCATCATAGATAAATTCATATTCTTTATAGATGGTAGCATCTTTTATTTGGGATAATAATGGTTGATTTAAAAAGTTTGTTAGATATTTATAATAAGGCGTTTTAGTGTCATTGGCATTTATATCTTTAAGATTAGATGTTTCTAAGTATTCATGAACTTTTAAACCTGTTTCTAGGTTATGTTTTTCTTCTTTAGTGATCAATTTATTTATTTTTTTAGAAAAAGAATTACTATTTAATAATTGATTATCAATATTTAATTCTGTTACTTCTAAGATATCGTTGTTTGAATCAATTAAATTAGTATAATTAACCTTTTTACTTAGATTATAATCATGTGTTAAACCTTCTTTAGCTAAATCTATTATTTTTACATAATCTTTTAAGTAGAATGATATTGAATCAAGAAGATTAGCAAAAGAACGATATGATAATTTAATTGAGTTATTGATCGTACTTGTTTCAAAATTTTCATTTTGAGGTTTGACGATGATCATTTTTTCTTTGGCTCTTGTTAAGGCAACATAGAAAAGACGAATTTTTTCAGATATTTCTTCCTTAATATAGTTTTCTTTAACTAATTTTTTATAAATTGTCTCCCCGATTCCTTCATCGAAATAAGGACAGATGATACCATAGGTTTGATCATACATAAATTTATCTTTGAGATCACTTATATTAAAACTTTTATATAAATTAGCGAAATAACATATGTGATATTCTAACCCTTTTGATTTATGAATGGTCATTATTTTAACCGCATTGCTATCATCTTGAGCTTGCGTATATTTTATTTCATAATCATTTTTAATCATATCATCTAAATAAATACTAAAGGTGCATGGATCATAACCTATATCTGATAAATTGTTAGCTAGATCAAACAGTTTATCAATTTTGATGATACTTTTGTTAATATTACCAATAGTAATTAATTTTTCATAAATGTTAAAGGTATCAATTATTTTAGTTAATATTTCTTTACTGTTTAGATGATCTATTTCATTACTGATGATATTAGCTTTTTGATATAAGTCGCTTTCGTAGAAATTTTTATTGATAAAATAATTAAAAATGGTATTATCTTCTTCGCCGTATATAAAACTTCGCATAATACTTATAAATAGATATTTAAATTCAGTATCATATTCTTTGTGATGAATTTTAATAATGAATTTTAATAAGTTGTTTATGATAAACATATCTTGATCGGTATTTAATTTTTCATCTTTTAATGTTGCTAAAGGAATATGTTTATATTCAAATATTTTCTTGAATAAATCAAAAGAAGTACTGCGATCTAATAGAATGACAAAGTCACTATAAGTTATGTCTCTTAATTCAAGAGTGTCTTTATCAAAAATTTGATAATGATCATTAATTTTCTTTTCAATATCATTAGCTATTATAAAGCATTCTATTTCTTCTTTCGTAAATGGTGATTCTTTATCATAGTCATAAGTGTAAATATCCATATTATATGATTGATCGGTATTTCCTTCGTTAATGTATGTCATGTTACCAAAGATCATTTGATGGGATTCTAGATAATTAGCACCCCCAATAAAGTCATCCATAACTTGATTAAAGATGAGGTTAATATTTTCTAAGACTTCTTTTCTGGAACGGAAATTTTTGTTTAGATCTATTTTAATACCATTTTGATTATTAGAGTATGAATCGTACTTATTTTTAAAAATATAGGGATTGGCATTACGGAAACGATAGATTGATTGTTTGATGTCGCCAACCATATAAACATTGTTTTTACTAATATATGAAATAAATTCTTCTTGTAAATCATTGGTATCTTGGTATTCATCAATCATTATTTCATTTAATTTGTTTTTAATTTCTTCACATACGTCCTTGTTTTCTTTTAAAAGGCTTATGGCCATCGTCGCTATATCGGTAAATTCGTAGGCATCAAAACTTTGTTTATACGCTAAAAGTCTTTCAAAATATTGTTTTAAGATACTTATGATTATTTCAAGATAATCTTTGGTACTTATAATTGATTCTTTAATTTCAGTTATATCTTCATAGGGACAGAGGCTTTTTAGTTCTTTTATGGTTTTACTTATTTTTTCTTTGATGTTTTTAGCTTCATCACTACTATTTTTTGGTAAATTTGGCATTTTAATATTTAAATTATTTTTTATATCATCGTAGTTTTTAGAGTTTAGCAAATTGTTTAAGCTAAGGCTTAGCTCGTCAAGATAGTCACTATCAACATAATTTGATAAGTCATGCAAACTATCTTTAATTATTTGGATTTTATTTAATAATATTTTTTCAAAAGTAATAATATCATTATCTATTTTTTCTTGATTTAGATAATTTGCTAAATAGGTATTTAAGTATTCTTCTTTATTGGATAGTAAAGCTATCTTAGATGCGATATTTAGAATATATTTTTTTATAGTGGTATCATCTTTAATACAAAAATCGTTAATTAGTTTACTGAATAGAGGATCTTCTTTTTGATATTGTTCTTCAAAAATGGTATCTAAAATTAGTTCTTTTTGCGTTTGAATGATACTATCTTCGATGATGGTGATGTTAGGTTTAACATTTAATAAGTAATGATATTTTTTGACAATTGCCATGGCATAACTATCAAAAGTTGTTATGTATGCTTCATCAATTAATTGTAGTTCGCCAATTAGAGATGGTTCTTTTTTGATAGCTTTTCTAATTCTTTCTTTCATTTCGAAGGCGGCAGCATTTGTAAAAGTTAAAATTAATAGTTCGTTAATGTGGATACCTTCTTTTAGTTTCCTAATGACACGCGCTGTTAAGACAGCGGTTTTACCAGAACCGGCACCAGCACTGACAATGATGTTGTTATGATCAAAATTGATAGCATCACTCTGCTCTTTCGTCCATGTTGGCATTTGAATCCTCCTCTCTTAGAAATGATAAATCATGGTATTCTTTTAATATTTGAATATCATCAGTAGTCATATGACAAATATCTTTAAATTGACAAAACTCACAACCTAGGTTTTTATCACCAACTTGTTTGGGATTGATAGCGAAGTTAGCGTTAGTAATTTCCCTACTTGCTTCTTTAATTTTATCCTCAACTAATTGGGCTAATTTATCAATTTCTTCATTTGATGTTAATTTGGCGTAGGTTGAGAAGCCTTTATTGGTCGTCTTCATCGACTTAATTATCTGACTATTTGAGTAACTTGAATCTATTTGACTTAGGATATCTTCATTATTATTACTGTAGCCTTGTAATTTTAAGTTATTTTCTTTCAAAGTAAGGTAGTCATTTTTGTAATCTTTAGTTATTTCATTATTGACAATAGACTGTAAATAAAAGCCTCCAATGACGACGTTTTTTAGTTTGCCAGTGTTTTTAGCAAGATAAATATATACTGGTAATTGCATGCCAATACCGTAGATACTTGTATTTAAGTTAAGACTGGGATGACCTGTTTTATAATCGATAATAGCTACTAGAGTATGATTATCTTCTTCTTTATATAGTAATTTATCAATAATTCCCATAAACGTAATATTGATGTTACCCTCTACATTGGTATATATTTTTTCTTCATATAATGCGTCTTTAAGTGATATATATTGATATTGTTTTTGGATGGTATCAATAATAAATATTAATTCTTTTTTTAATTTTTGGAGGAAGAATTTTTCTTTAGCACTAAATTGGTAATTTACTTCACTTAGATATTTATTCCATGATGTATCTAAGTCAAAACTATCTTTAAATGCTACAGATAACACGTAATGAAAAATATTTCCTACCACAGTCATAAAGGTATTTTCATAGATACTTAACTTTAAAATGTTATTTATATAGTAACGAAAACCACAGCGATAATAATTATCAATACTTGAATACGACAATAGTAACTTGTTATCAATATATTTTAAAAGACTACTTTGATCAATGCCAGTATATTGATTATTGTATGTTTTGTAAGGAAGAAATTGATAATTGTGATGTAAAAGGGATAGTCTTGTTGACTTACTGTTATATTTAATGAGATTATCAATATCATTTGTTAATTTGATTTTATTACTTAGATGGGAATATTTATAAGATAATTCTGGTTTATTGATGGGATAATCTAATTCTTCATTTAAATTAGAAATTATATAACTGTTGTTATTACTATTTAATTTATAAGTTATGGTTAAGTTTTTAATGTTTTTGATGATATTTATAATTGTTTGTCTTTCATTAGTATTGAGTGTTATAGTTGTTTCTAAATTTAATTTTTCTTTTAATTTATCATTTAAGTAATCTTCATCTTTATAAATACGAGGAATGGTACCTGTCGTAAAGTCTAGTAAGAAAAGATAATCTTCATCGGTAAAATAATTATTTTTTAAAGGAACAACAGTAATTTGTTTTTGATATTTAGGTTGCGATATATAGGTATTTTTAAAATCATAGATGATCATCTCTTTAGTATTTAAGATATTCTCTGTAAACGAATATTTATTTAGAATTGTAACGATTTGATTGTAAAGATTATTATTGGATGGGTCGGATAAGTTGAAAGTATCTTCGATTTGTTTTAGGGTAATAGTTATATCTTCTTGGAAATTATCTAAGAAAAACTTTCCGATCGTCGTACTATATAAATTAGTTTTATTTAGGTTTTCAATAGGAAGATTATATAGCTTAAAGATACGCATAATGATATTGTAGTATTCAGCACTTACATTTGTTAATTTTATATTATTAATATTTACGCCTTCATTAATTAAATTAACAATACAACTAGCGACATATTCTACTTCTTCTTGAATAGTATTAAACTCATTTATTTGATGAGAATATTCTTTATTTTTTAAAGTTATTATTTCATACTGAGAATCAATTTCTTTAACTATTTGCCTTTCAAAGTTGCTTAGATAATTATAACCATAAATGATTAGATGTCTACTTTGAAGATAGTTTTTTAAGACGTCATCAAAAATTAATAGATCATTATTTATTAATTCTTCTTTTAATTGTTTTAGATATTTTAATTTGGGATCTTGATATTGTTTGGTTTCATCTATATAGTATAGATTTTTTAAATACATGATAGCTATTTCATATTTCATATGATGTTCATTTATTAAATAATAAATGGTTTTTTCATCATAATTAAAGAGATAACCACTTATTAATTCATCAATACTCATAAACTTGACATTTAATAAGGGGCTATTTTGTCTTATTTCTTTAATGGTATTATTTTTGATATTATGGGGTAAGATAATAATGCTATTGTCTTTGATTTGAATTTGTTCTTTCATTTTACTACCACCTTGCTTTATATTTTGATAACTTAAATAGTTATCTTTAATTGATAGAATCATTATAAATCATATAATGATTATTGTCAATATATTTCCATACATCTGTTTGATATTTTTTAAGTAAAAAAGGACACTTGATGTGTGCTCTTTGATATCTAAATTAATCCATTTAAAATAATAGCTAACCCGATTCCTAACAAAGTGCCAAAAAGTACTTCGATGGGTTTATGCCCTACTTTTTCTTTTAATTGTTGGAATTGTTTTTTAAAGTTCATTTTCTTAGTTAATTGATTTATAATAACCGCTTGTTTCCCTGTTTCATATCTAACACCCATGGCATCATATATGACAACAAATGCAAAAATGAGACTGACAGCAAAGACGGGACTGGTTATTCCTTCATTTAATGCTAAAACGGTAGTTAAACTTGCTACTAGGGCACTATGGGAACTAGGCATACCACCCGCACCATCTAATAGTCTTTCTAAATCAAGTTCGCTATTTTTAAATGATTCAATAATAAATTTTATAACTTGTGATATTATAGCACATACTAGTGGTATTATGATATATTTGAATTCACTCATACTATACTCCTAACTTATTTAAATTTTTTAAGAAATTTTTACTTTTTAAATATAATCCAGCGTATCTATCATAATAATCATCAATGAAGGTATTTATTTCATATTTGACACGATCAGATATATCTAGTTTAGTTATTTTACCAATATCAACATAATAGAACATTCTAATTAGTTTGACAGTTTTGCTTAGTGCAACCGGTTCGTTGGTCAGGCAATCTTTACAAAGATATCCTCCTTTATAACTTGATATGGTTACAATATTGTTGGTACGACCACAGTTTACACATGAATCAATAATGGGTCTTATGCCTAAATAATCTAGCATTTTTAATTCAAAAATATTAGTGATGACTTGAGCATCGTAACCTTCATCAATTTTCGTTAGGCTATCAATATAAATTTGATAAATATTTTTATTATTCTCATGTTTATATACTTGGGTCACCAATTCACTAATGAAAGTGGCGTAGCTAATTTTAACTAAATCTTTCTTGATATTTTTGAAATTATTGATAACATCGATGGCAATTAATGATGATAATCCTTTTTCTTTGTAGTTAATGTGAAAAAGACCATAAGTTAATTTGCTTGTACTAGCTTTAAAGGGGTTTTTTAATTTTTTAGCCCCGTGCGCTATGACGCCAATTATACCATGATCAGCACTAAAAATATTGATAATTTTACTTGTCTCTTTATAATCTATTTCACTTATAATAATACCTTCGATTTTTTTAATCATACTAATCACTTTCTTTTTGTTTGTATTTTAAGTAATATTCTATTTTTCCTGTTTGTTTGAATTTTTCCCACTCTTTATTCCTTTTCATTTTCTCACCTCTTCTATTTATATATTGAGGTGTATTTTTGTTTTTTATACACCAAAATCTTTAAAACCAATTTCGTTTAAGAATTTTTCTTTATCACGCCATTTGGGTACAACTTTGACATATAATTCTAAATATACTTTTTTACCTAGAAATTCCTCGATATCTTTACGGGCTAAAGTACCTATTTTTTTAATCATACTACCCTGTTTACCAATAATAATTTTTTTTAAATTATCACGATCGACAACAATTAATCCATTGATATTGACAATGTTTTTTTTAGTTTCAATTTTTTCAATAATACACGTTACTGAATGCGGTACTTCCTCTTCGGTTAATGCAAGTACTTTTTCTCTAATTAATTCCGATAAAATGAATTCTGTCGAACTACTAGTGATAGTGTCTTCATCAAAATATTGAATTTCATCTTTAAGGTATTTTTTTAATACATCAATTAGATGTTCAATGTTTTCGTGTTTAGTTGCTGAAACAGGAATAATTTCATCAAAATTATATAATTGTTGATAAGCATCTATCTTTTTTAGAATTTCTTCTTTAGGTAATTTATCAATTTTATTAATGATTAACATAGTTGGTTTATTAGCATTTTTTAAAACTTCTAAAATAAATTTATCCCCAGGGCCAATATCTTCAGTAATGTCAGTGACAAAGAGAATGATATCGACATCATTAATGGAAAAATAGGCTTGCTTGTTTAGAACCTTACCTAACTTGTATTTAGGTTTGTGAATACCTGGGGTATCAACGAAAATCATTTGAACATCATCTTTAGTATATATCCCTTGGATGTTGTTTCTTGTCGTTTGAGCTTTATCTGATGTTATGGCTATTTTTTTACCAATAATGCTATTTAACAGTGTTGATTTGCCAACATTAGGTCTTCCGACGATACTTATAAAACCACTTTTCATTTTTTCCTCCTTCCACTATCTTATCATATTTATTATTTTAGGAATGAATATTAAAAAGCCAATAATTGCTGAGAAAAATGATATAACTAAAACGGATGCTGAAGCAATATCTTTGACAGCTTTTGCTAAGGGGTGTTTTTCTAAGGTATAAAGGTCAACGACTCGTTCTAGAGCGGTGTTTAATAGTTCTAAAATTAGGACAAAACAAATTAATAGTAGAACAACAATATATTCCCAAGTTGCTAAGTTAAAAAAGAAACTAGCAATTAAGACAATTATTCCTATGGCCATTTCAATACGAAAATTACGTTCGTGTTCTAGTGTATAACCTAGACCATCGATACAATGACCGACACTTTGTAAAAATTTACTTTTATCTTTTAATTTCGTACGCATTTAGTAATTCCTCCTGTTTTGTGAACATTATTTTTTCTTCTTCTTCCGTCATATGATCATATCCTAGTAAATGTAATAAACCATGGGTGGCTAAAAAACATACTTCCCTTTGCCTACTATGACCATACTCCCTAGCTTGTTCATATGCTACATCGATTGCAATATATATATCTCCTAAAATTCTAAAGTCAGCATCTTCGATATTGGTAATATCACTATTGTCTCCATCCTCAAGAGCAAAGCTTATGACATCAGTTACGCGATCAACATGACGATACTGTTTATTGATTTCGTGAATTTTGCTATTAGTTACAAAAATAATATTGAAATTGGCCTTTTGCAACTTTTCTTCTTCAGTGATAAATGTTAAGTAATCTTTTAGAAATGGTATTTCAGTGATTTCTTTATTAGTTTCATTAATTATTTCAAACATTATAGTAACCTCCATCCTAGGATAAAACTAAACCAACTCATAAAATCAAGATTGAATGAATAAACAATAATGGCAATTAGAATAATAATTGTTACCAAATTCATAAACCAATCACGTTGGAGAGTCTTTGGTAGTTTACTGCGAATTGCTTCTAGGGATATGTAAATGAGAAAGCCTACAATACCACCAATAATATTTAAGATAATATCGTCAATATCAAAGACACGGCCAATATTTAGTTGGACAATTTCAATTGTAGCTGATGCAATAACAGTCAGTATGGCAATAGTTGAAAATTTTTTACTTTTGAGAAAATACGATGCAAAAAAACCATAAGGGATAAACATAATAATGTTTCCAACAACGTTTCTTAGGAACTTGGCACTACCAAAGTCATAGCGGAAAATCTCTTTAAAGGGTACAAAGTTCGATTCACCATAATTGACATCTTGAAATGTTACGACATGGAAAAGGCAAAGAATATAAATAATAAAGACAAGATACAAAATTTCTTTGTACAAAGAGAAATTATTCTTATGTTGCATAAGATAAACTATTCTCATACTAGCTAAAATTACGGTAATGATAATGATCATCGGCCAAACACCTGGCAATATTTCATTAATAACATTTTGGATAAACATACTTCCTACCTCCTAATATTTTATATATGGTAACATTTTTTTAAGTTTTATTGTTTTGTTCCTTGTCTTTTTTTGTTTCATTAAAATGGACCAATTGATTAATATGATTGTTTGTTTCATCACTCTAAATCTATTTTAATTATACTTCATTTTGAATAGAAACACAAGATGATTATTTTTTTTTGTAACTATTTTGACAGAGATTTTTTCCTTCTCTACTTATATTATTATTTAATCTCTTTTGATTTCCTTTTTATTTAAGAAAAAAACAAAACTTTTATTCTAATTAGAGAAAATAATTCCTAATTTTTCTAGTTTTGCTTATCATTTTCAATTAATAATTTAATTATTGGTGTCACTATTATTGTTGATACTTTCCTCAGTAAAACTTTGTTTCTCCCCTATTTCCTCAATGACACTAATAAATAACTTTAGTTTTATTTTGGAAGCATCAGAATTTTTTTCTAAAATTGTAACTTTCTTTATTTCTTTAATTCTGTCATTTTGGCCCTTTAATTTTTCTTCGGCTTTAGATATAGCTTTGGCAATGGCTTCTTCTTCAGTGTAAAATTCATCAATAACGTTTAGTTCATATTGTTTTTCTTTAGTTAGACTTATGGGAAGCCAATTATTTTTTAACAAGATTTTCGAGTTAGCTTTATAAGTTGTGAATTTTTCAAAATTAAATAACGACCATTTGTGATTTAAGAAATTTAAGCTATAGACGGTTTTTGTTTTTCCAGTCGCGGTTTCTTCACGATAAATAAAAGGATATTCAACGGTTACGGTATACCAAACTTCCCCAAAGACTTGACCTTTGGCACTGGTTGGTTTTTGAGTGTTATCGGGTAAGGTGATTGTTCCAGAGATAATAATATCACCTTTAGTTACATAATTATTGATTTCCTTGACTTTTTCGCCCTGCATAGCATCTATTTCGGTAATGATAGCGTTTTTGGTGGCAACGATATGTTGATAACCTTCATCGGGGTTATCTTTATTTAATAGTCTTTCTTGAACTCTAACGATATATTTGGTACCAACTGTTTCAATCTCAATCCATTCTAAACTATCTTTATTATTATCTAGTATCTTAGCTTCAATTTTCTCTAGTTCCTGATAGTTCTTTTTGAAAGTATATTTTTTAAGACCATAATGATCTAACTCACTTTGAACTAGTTTTATTACTTCATTTGAGGAATGAATTATGGTAACGTTAAAAATGATATTCGATAAAAAATATAGGAAGAAAATGCCTCCTGAGTTTTGCAGTGACGTGCTTTTCTAATGTCACTTCAAGCCTTTTAACATAAGGCTTTTATTATGTCAACTTTTTTCAATTTTTATGTTGTACAATATTATACAATATGATATAATATATATTGAAAAGTAGTGACTATATGACTTTATTTATTGAAAAAATAAAAATTTTAAATGTACTCATGAGGCTAGTAACTATATAATACATTGAATATATACTAAAAATACAATATTTAAACAGAAAATTAGGGTTAGATATGGATTAAAAATATGCTACTAGAGAAAAAATTAAGAATTTTTTAAAATATTGATGGGTATAGTGCATTGTACAACACGCAAAGAAGGGCATTAGCCCTTTTTTTATATGGTTTTACAGAGATTTGCTGCAAAACTAAAGATTATACTTCATTTTGAATAGAAACACAAGATGATTATTTTTTTTTGTAACTATTTTGACAGAGATTTTTTCCTTCTCTACTTATATTATTATTTAATCTCTTTTGATTTCCTTTTTATTTAAGAAAAAAACAAAACTTTTATTCTAATTAGAGAAAATAATTCCTAATTTTTCTAGTTTTGCTTATCATTTTCAATTAATAATTTAATTATTGGTGTCACTATTATTGTTGATACTTTCCTCAGTAAAACTTTGTTTCTCCCCTATTTCCTCAATGACACTAATAAATAACTTTAGTTTTATTTTGGAAGCATCAGAATTTTTTTCTAAAATTGTAACTTTCTTTATTTCTTTAATTCTGTCATTTTGGCCCTTTAATTTTTCTTCGGCTTTAGATATAGCTTTGGCAATGGCTTCTTCTTCAGTGTAAAATTCATCAATAACGTTTAGTTCATATTGTTTTTCTTTAGTTAGACTTATGGGAAGCCAATTATTTTTTAACAAGATTTTCGAGTTAGCTTTATAAGTTGTGAATTTTTCAAAATTAAATAACGACCATTTGTGATTTAAGAAATTTAAGCTATAGACGGTTTTTGTTTTTCCAGTCGCGGTTTCTTCACGATAAATAAAAGGATATTCAACGGTTACGGTATACCAAACTTCCCCAAAGACTTGACCTTTGGCACTGGTTGGTTTTTGAGTGTTATCGGGTAAGGTGATTGTTCCAGAGATAATAATATCACCTTTAGTTACATAATTATTGATTTCCTTGACTTTTTCGCCCTGCATAGCATCTATTTCGGTAATGATAGCGTTTTTGGTGGCAACGATATGTTGATAACCTTCATCGGGGTTATCTTCATTTAATAGTCTTTCTTGAACTCTAACAATATATTTGGTACCAACTGTTTCAATCTCAATCCATTCTAAACTATCTTTATTATTATCTAGTATCTTGGCTTCAATTTCCTCTAGTTCCTGATAATTCTTTTTGAAAGTATATTTTTTAAGGCCATAATGGTCTAACTCACTTTGAACTAGTTTTATTACTTCATTTGAGGAATGAATTATCGTAATGTTAAAAATGATATTCGATAAAAAATATAGGAAGAAAATGCCTAAGACTAAAAAGATTAGTAAATAAAGATTTTTTTTAATTTTATCTTTGATTTTTAATTTACCATACTTACCAATAATATCTATTTCATAGATTGTTTTTTCTTTGGCAATTTTGAGATAATCTTCATATTTTAAGATAATATGAACTTCTTTATAAGAAATTGGTAATACTTTTATTAAGGGTATTTGTTTTTTTATTAATTTTTTGAGATAGTTATTGACATTACGGCCAGTAACTTTAATCTTTATGATACTTTGAAATCGATTAAGAAAATTGTTACGCATAGTATCACCCTTACTTAATTTTATTATTTTTAAAATAATTTATGTTTGGTTATTTTTGAGGGTTTCTATTATGCCTGTAATTAGGATTTCGTTATCAAACATTTTGGTTATGACTAGGTTACTACCTGTAATAGTAAAAAGACCTTCTTTATATTTGATATCAATTTGTTTGGGACTAAAGTCCACGATTTCTTCATAGTTATTGACATTTATTTTATTGTTAAAATAAATTACTTTGAAATTATGATCATTTAAAAAACGATCTAGGTTATCATATATTTTCATAGACACCTCCATGATAATATATGCATTATCTTTTTTTGTGTTTTTGATATTCTTTAATGACTTTTTCTCTTAGGGATAAAATAGCATAAATGTTTATTATTGATAGGAAGGCAACAAATAAATCAACTAAATTCCAAAGAAAGGTTGCATGGACAATACCACCCAAAACAACAATAATAATTGTTATAATTTTGAAAAGAAAGAGACTTTTCTTTTTTAGTTTAGGAAAGATAAATTTTAAGTTGGCTTCACCGTAGTAATAACCTGAGATAATGGTAGTAAAGGCAAAAAGGATCGTTACAATAACTAAAGTGAGATTACCAAACTTTCCTAAATGATTTTGAAAAGCAAAAGATGTGATTTCGATACCATTTATATCATCTAAAATTAAGGTTTGGTAGTTTGATGTTAAAATTATGAAGGCTGTAATGGTGCAGATAATAAAAGTTGTGAAATGAATACCTAATACTTGAGAATAGCCTTGCTTGATGGGATCTTCATTAGTGGCGGAAGAACTAATAGCACTCGTTCCAAGTCCTGATTCAGTGGCAAAAATTCCTCGTTGGATACCGATGATAATAGTTCCGATGATACCTGCTTGAACACTTTTTAAGCTAAAGGCATCAGTGATAATTTTTTTTAAGATTTCCAAAATACCTTCTAAATTATTAATGATTATGAAAAGGCCTAAAGCAAGATAAAGGAGCCCCATGATAGGAACAATTTTAGAAGAAAAAGTAGCAATTTGCTTTACTCCTTTTAGAATTACCAAAGCTGTTAGAACACCAATAATAATGACGATGATAAGCGGATTAATGGGAGTTATTGTATTTACAATTGTTACGATGGTATTTGATTGAATGGATAGAAAACCAGCAATATAGGCAATGATAATAATTATAGCATATAAGAGCGCTAAATATTTATTATCTAATCCTTTCTTAATGTAATACGATGGTCCTCCTTTGTAAATTTTGCCATAATCTTTTTCTTTATAGATAACGCCTAAGATTGATTCGGAAAAAGTATTGATGGCACATAATAAAGAACTTACCCACATCCAAAAAATACTACCAGGACCGCCGATGTAGATGGCTAATGCTACACCCGCTAAAGAACCTACACCTATTTTGGCGGCAAGAGACATCGATAATGATTCTAAGGTGTTGATTGTTTCTTTTGTTTGGGAGCTACTTTTTAACGATAATAATATTTTGGGAATGTTTAGTTGGCTAAATTTTAATTTTATTGTAAAATAGCAAGCAGAAATTAAAATCATGATTGTTGCTAAGCCCCAGATAAAACTATTACTATATTTGGATAGATTGGTAAAAAAGAGGCTAATTATAATTGTTATGACAAAGATGGTAGTTATTAAAGAATTGATTATTTTTTTCTCTTTCATTATATCACCGATTATATTCTAGTATATTTTATAAGCAAAAAATGTCGTATTTTTTGGTAAATTAGGTTATAGTTGTGTTTTTTTATAAACATTTTACATATGTTATATTGAATATAAAAAAGGGGTGGATTATATGTGTAATAACATTGACAATACTTCTTGTGAAAACTGTATTGCTGATATACTAAAAGTAATACTATTATTACAACAAAGTGTTTGTCCAAATGATAGTTGCTTAGAAACTTGTGACAAAGGATTCTTAGGGCAAAGTTGTACTTTCTTCTGTAATACAAGACCAATTGTTCTTTATACATGTGGTGGTGGTAACACACCAGTAACAATGCCAATTAGTAAAAGTCCTACAGAAACAGTTACATCTTCAGTATTCAGATTAGAAAAATTGGATGGTTGCTGTGCTACATGCCGTGTTTTAACACCAAATACTGATCCTACAACAACTTTCCCATTCATGGCAACAAATTCATTTTTTACAATCAATCTAAATTGTGTATGTTCACTTAGATGTTTAGATGACACTTTTGTTGAATGTATATAATAATAAAAATCTATACATTTTAGGTGTATAGATTTTTTATTATGAACAGGAAGGCATAATATTTTACCTTTCATTAAAAAAATGTAGATGATCCTGATGCCTTAAGAATATGACTCAGGAAACTCTACATTTTTAAATATGAGCAATATTTTATTATGAAACTTTTTCTTTGTTTTTACATAAATTTATTCATTTGTTTCATCATTTGATTAACTTGCTTTTGGGATGGCGTTCTTCCCATTTGACTCATCATTGTTTTAATCATTTGTTCATTAATTGGTGGGTTTTTCTTTAGGTACTTTTTCATATACATTCTTGCAATAACAAAGCCTAAGATGGCTCCCACAACAAAGCCAATAACTAAATATAATATATCTTGTAACATAATATTTTCCTCCTATTGATATTGTACAATATTAAACTCTTTTTGGCAATTGTTTTTTCTAATTTTATCTAGCCAAAAATAGTCTTTATTGATAAAATCACAAACAAAGAGATTATCGGAATACGACATAATAACATCAAAAAAAGTTGGGTAATTAACGGTTGACTTAATTTTTAAATTTGCTCCACCAATCACTAGTTTGGATGATGATGTTGTTGTGTTTAGAATATGGGTATTATTATTACGATAATAACTACTACACCCTTTGTAAACTTCGTTAATAAAATCGTTTAGTTTTGACTTAGAGAAAGGGATAGCTAATTGTTCATACATACGATAGGTTAAAACAATATCATATTCTTTAGTATGGTATAACTCTTCTAACATTTTGTACATTTTGTAAGGTTTGTTTTGGTATACATAAGCAAAATAGCTGTTAATTTTAAATATATAATAGGTTTTCATTTTAATCACCACATTTATTATATTAAAAGTAAACAGCTATTTTTGTCGATTTTTGTTATTATTAAAGACTATTTTTAATTTTTATAACAATACTTGCTATATCTATTTCAAAATCACGAGTTAAGTCATCGTAACTGGCACTTTTAGCAAAATGATTAAGAGCAATAATGTCATCTTTGGAACCAACAAATTGGTACCAATTTGCGTCATTAGAGTATTCAATGACAATGCGTTTATATTTTGGTGGTAAGACTTCATTGCGGTAGTCCTCACTTTGTTTTAAGAAATTCTCCATGTTAGGCATACTTACAACTCTTGCTTCAATATAGTTTTTTATTAGTTCATCTTTGACTTTCATAGCAACATCTACTTCACTTCCTGTTGCTATTAGAATGACATCTAGATTATTTTTTACTTCACTAATGATATAACCTCCCATGGCTACACCACTTGGACTTGTATGTTTATATGTATTTGTGTGGCATCTTGAAACTAG
>CALVRZ010000012.1 GCA_944358875.1 uncultured Bacilli bacterium | reverse complement strand
TCAAAATATATAAATAAAAATGTAGAACCTTTTAATTCTACATTTTAAAATATATAACAAAGCTCATTAGTTCGAGCTAACTCTTCTCTGGTGTAGTGAGGAGTTAGATACCGAAACTCTAAAAGACAAATTACTCCACCTCAAGTACAAATAGATTATACTACATTGTTTTTAATATTGGAACCGATTTATAACAAAACTATAACTTTTTTATAACAATTTTTTAAAGGTTATATATTATGCGCTTTGGTTCAAGTTTTAGCACTTTTATCATTGTAGTATTCTCTATTGAAGCGTCTTGAATATCTTGAATTCTCTCACGTTCCATCTCATCTCCCTCATTACTCCAAGAAATCAAATTTGCTCTATCGTACCAATTGCTAGCAGTTAAAGTTGCTAAACTATATACCAACTTAAAGTATCGAATTCTTTCGAGTAATTTTACATTTTCTGGTATTACTAATTCTTCAAAATTTCGGCATTTTTCTAAAAAAGTTTCAATATCTTTGATAGATCCTAATAAAACGCTCATTCTTTCAAAGCCACCATAATTTAAAAGTGCATCTACATAAGCTTTTTCCACTGAAGTAAGCTTAGACATAAACAACTGACATTCTTTTTCACTTACATGGTGCAAAATAAACTTGACAATAGAAGATAGTGAACATGAGATTTCTGTTCTAGAAACTAATGTCTCTTCGCCTAAAAACATGTCACCTAATATACTTCGCTTTGGTTTCAATTCGCTATATGTATAATAGTACATTGATAAATCTTTAACACCATTCATTAAAGTTTTTGTTGGAGTTTCTAGTTTTCGTTTTAAATCTGATAAATCATGTCCTTTTTGTAAAAGAATCGTTTCTTTAATTGGTAAGCTGATTTTTCTTTTACTAAAACATTCTTCCAATATTTCTAAAACAGTTTTCTTACTTTCGTTATCGAAACTGATATCATAATTTATGATTCGATTATTATCTAATGAATCATTTATTAACATAAAATTTCACCTCCTATTTGTCATTATAATAGGTATATAGGCGGTATATGGTCTATTTAAAATTTTACATTAATTAAATTTGGATTAAAATATTCTTCTAATATTTCGGCTTCTAAAATTCTTGTCAAATGAAATTGTCTCATATCTTCCTGCTCTTCCCAATAACAAGAACTCCACCACTCTCCTTGAAACAAATATAATGATAATGGGTAAACTGTCCTTGTAGAAATCCCGTGTTGTAAGTTCTGGTATTTTATTTTAATTTTTTGGTTATATTTAATGGCTTTACTAAATATATTATATTTTTTAATAATTTCATCATCAGTAAGTATTTTTTCATTTTTATTTTGATTATCAATAATAGAATAATTTATTTTATCTTTCAATCCTTTTAATTCTTCTGTTAATTGATTTTCTCGAATTTTTGAAATACAAGCATCAATCAAATCTATATCTCGTTGACTATATTTTAAATTAGGTATAACGACATCTCTATTTAATACATAACCACCGTAAGGTCCTCTGATAGTTTCTAAGTAAATGCCGGCCTCTTCTAAAAACAATTTATATTCTCGAACAACCCTTTCAGAAACTTCAAGACGCTCTGCTAATTCTTTTACACTATATTTTCTACCAGATTTTAATAGATTTATCATTACTAACATATTTGACAGTTTTGCCATTCTTATAACCCCACAGTCGCTTAAATTATATCATTTTAAATTTAAAAAGTCTCGATGTTTTCAAAACTTTTACTAAGATTTTTAGTCCCATCTCAAGTATACACTCTAGCGAGGGCAAAGTTAAACCGAACCGTAGGGGTTCGGATATATACTTTCTGGTGCGGGTGACAGGAGTTGAACCTGCACGGATAAACCGCTAGATCCTAAGTCTAGTGCGTCTGCCAATTCCGCCACACCCGCATATTTTAGTGGTGGACCCTGCAGGACTCGAACCTGCGACCGCCCGGTTATGAGCCGGATGCTCTAACCAACTGAGCTAAGGGTCCATTCATGTACTTGCTTAATAATAATACCATATTCTAGATAAATAATCAAGACAAATATCTTTAAAAAAATATTTTTTTATGATTATGTAAAAGCAAATTACTCTTTATAAGAAAGAATAATTCACTTTTACCAACCAATAATTATCTTTCTGTATAAACACTAACTTGTTTCTTATTTCTTCCTTTTTGTTCATACTTAACATATCCAGAAATAGTTGCGTATAATGTATCATCACTACCACGTCCAACATTATTACCTGGATGAATCTTTGTTCCTCTTTGACGATAGATAATAGATCCTGCACTAATATATTCACCATCACTAGCTTTAGCACCTAATCTTCTTCCGGCAGAATCACGACCGTTACTAGTAGAACTTTGACCTTTTTTATGAGCAAATAATTGTATATCAAATTCTAAAAACTTTAACATGTCCCTTCCTCCTTATCATATATTTTAATATTACTAGGATATTTTTTTTCCATATTTTTTAAACAGTTAAGCATATTTATAAGTAAAGTATCAACTATCTCATCATTTTTAAGCACTATAATTCTAATCAAATCTTTTTGCTTATCAATATCTAAATAATTAATATCAATACTATTAATTCCATTAATTGAACATATAACTGTTCCACTTACATAAGCACAAACAATATCCTTTCCCATATCATCATATAGAGCATGACCTTTCAAAAGAATCTCTTTAATTACGTCATTCTCTCTTACCACTTCTACTTTAATCATGAATTCACCTATTTAATTGCAGTAATTTCAATCTTAGTATATGGTTGACGATGACCTTGTGTTCTTCTTGTTGATTTCTTATTAGGAGTATACTTAAAAATCTTAATTTTCTTACTCTTACCATTTTTAAGAACCTTACCTACTACTTTAGCACCTTTAACATAAGGATTACCAATAATACCATTAGCCATTAGTACTTTATCAAAAACAACTTCCTTATCAACATCAAGATCTAATTTTTCAACAAAAATAACATCTCCAACATTAACACCATATTGTTTTCCACCAGTTTCAATTATAGCTTTCATTAATACATACCTCCTTCTAATATTGTTAAAAAGACTCGCTTTTGAGGTGGACTAATCACTTTTTACCTCTTCAATGCGGTTGTAAAAACAACTAAAAGGTCTTCAAACATATACAATTTTACCATCTTTATTACCGTTTGTCAAACTTTTTTCGTCCTTTTTACCATTATTCAATTTTCCAAAAATTATTTTCTAACAACAAACCTCTTAAGATATTTCTTTTCCGGATATAATTTATTACCAATTTTAAAAAAATGATTACTATCCCTATACATTTTCTTTTTATCATCGATTACTCTAACTCTTTTATAATTAAAGAAATATAAATATTTCTCTAACATAAACTTATAAAATAAATAACGCAAATTCTTATAATAAGTATACAAATTTTGCATAATTACTCCTATCATCATAATATAACTATAATTAAAATGATAAATATTAAAAATAATTATCCCTATAATAGTAAGTAGAGAAATAATTACCATTACTAAATTGGCCTTATAAAAAGAAAGATATTTACACATAACTAAATTAACTATCTTTGATCCATCCAAAGGATAGATAGGAAGCAAATTAAAAAATAACATTGAATAATGATATAAAGTAAACAAATTAAAAATATACTCTCTAATATATCCTAACTGATATAAATACCCTATGATAACATAATAAAAACTTTGAAAAATAATCCCCGAGATTGCCAGTACTAACTCATCATTAATATTCTTATTAATTAAATCATTATACTTAATCATTCCTCCATAAGGATAAATAATAATCTTTTGTACTTTAAATCCTAAAATCAAAGACGAACACAAATGGCCTAATTCATGAATAACAATTAAAGATGTAAATACAAGTAAATTAGCAAAATACCCCGTTAAAATAAGAGAAAAAGCTAAAATCAAAAAAGTATAATGAAATTCCCATTTATTCAATATAGTCTTCATAATTCAAAATCTCATTATTCTCTGAATATACCAAATATAAAGTATTATCTTTAACTTTACCTAACAAATCACCTTTTTCAATATAATCATATAAAGCAACCGAACTACTTTCAATATTACCATACCAAGTATCTATTCCCTGCATATTTTGAATAATAATAACATTCCCATACCCCTCTTTTTCACCAATATACACAACTATTCCTGTATCTAAAACTGGAACTAAATATTCATAATCAACTGTTAATTTAACCCCATCCAAATATTTAGATTTTTCTTTATAAACCAACTCCTCATTAAATACCGGTGTCGTATCTTGAACAATATTATCAAATGGCATTATTCCTCCCAGATACTTATTATAAAAATTATTTATACTAGCAAAAGATAAATTCTTAGTATAAACATTATCTAATATCCAATCCTTAAATGAACTATTATACTTGCAATAAATCGCGCCTCCTAAAAAAAGAACCACACAAATCAAACATTTAATTAATCCTTTCTTAATAAAACTACGTATATTATTATTCTTACTATTATCTTTATTTTTCTTATTTAAATATTTACTAGTATAAATATCGTTCATTTTGATCACCTATTAAAATATATGAAATAGACAAAAAAAAAAGAATTCTAAATTACTTAGAATTCTTAGAATCCTTTGGCTTTCTTTTTAAAGAAAATCCACTGTTTAAAGGAAATTTTACTAAACCAAAGAAATCACTCTTAATAATCGGATATTTTAATGCAATTGTCTCAACATAACTAGCATATTCTTCTTGTTCTCTTTTATTTAAATCATCAAACAAATAATATGTCTTGCTAAGTAAATCTTGTAAATCATAACCTTTCCATACAAGTGGGAATATGCTTAAATATCCATTAGACATTATATATTTAGGGTAATTTAATTCCCCAACTTCACTCGCTCTAATAACTTTATAATGATATTCATCACTAGTATCAAACTTAGCTTGAATATCACTACCTGCGACTTTCATATCTTCATCATTTAAACTTTTTCTTAGTTTATCTAAAGCTTTTATAATATCTTCACCTTTATATCCTTTAGCATATAATTCATCAACATATGCTTGTAATGTTTCTTCAATTGTTTTTTCACTTTCATTTTGTTCTATCTTTTTCATTTTCATAACCTCCCATAAAAGATATACTTAAATTATACTCTTTTTATCTCAAAAGTCAATTTACTTGACACAAATTAGACTAATTACTAGTAAGATAAGCAATGGCGTCATCGAAAGTTTTAACACTGACAATCTTTAATCCATAATTATATTCATCATTAACTTTCATCGCCTCTTCATAATTTGAAGCAGGAACCAAAACTAAGTCAACTTTATTTTTATGAGCCCCCATAATTTTATATTTAATACCATCTATTTCGCCAACTGTACCATCGACTTCAATTGTTCCTGTCCCAGCAATTTTTCTACCATTAACAATATCTTCTGAAACTAGTGAATCATAAATACCAATCGCCGTCATTAAACCACCTGATGAACCACTTTCACTACTCTTAAACTCAAGTTGAATTGAAGGACTAAATTCATAATCATAATCCGTTATAATTACTGCTCCAATTACCTTTTGCCCATTATCTTCTTTAATTGTCGTTGAAACATTCATTGTCTCATCATCTCTTATAATTTCAAGCTTAATATTATCTCCTGTCTCTTTACTTCTAATTATTTCTTTTAACTGATTAACATTTTCAATTTCAATACCTGAAGCTTTTAAAATCTCATCTCCCACCTTAAGTGATCCATCATGAGAGCTAGTTGTAACAAGTACTACTGTTTTTCTATCAGTAACTTCAATCTCTTTTCCTGCTTTCGTATAAGCAACATATATTGCATTATCATTAGCATTGTCTAGCATAATCCTATTTCTTTCATAAATATCATTATAATCTTCATCAGCTACCTGAATATCTTCAATTTCATGAATATCCCAATTAGGCATTATAAATCCCACCAAAAGCGTAGCGACCGTGCCATCATACTCAGAAACATATAACAAATTCAAACTACCATTAATTTTTTCTTCATCATCAATCTTAATTCTACTACCAATATCGATTGTTCCCCCTGGTGCTACCACATAATAAGGAACATGAAGATTTAAAACCACAATAGCTACAATCAAAGTAATAATATAAAAACGATGCTTCTTCAAAAATTTTAACATTTAATCCCTCCCATATTATAATATTTTTAAAACTTCATATTATTTAATATGAAAAAAATATCTTTAAATACCATTATTATCTTAATAACTAGCATTATTTTAATAAATGTTCTTCTAAACAGAGAATTAATTTTTAATACCATATCCTTTTCTCTTAATATATGGGTTAAAAATATCATTCCCTCTCTTTTTCCCTTCTTTGTTCTATCTGATATTCTCATCAATTATGGAATCATTAAGTATGTTCCAAATTGCATAAAAAAAACCTTTAGCAAATTATTTAATATCAAAGAAGATTGTTTAGTTATCTTTTTATTAAGTATGTTATCTGGTTTCCCCTCAAATGCCAGAAATACCAAAAACATGTATCAAAAAGGTATTATAACCAAAGAAGAAGCTGAACATATTCTAATATTCACTCATTTCTCTAATCCCCTTTTTATTCTAGGAACGGTTGCTATCTTCTTTCTAAATAATAAAACTTATGGTCTAATCATCCTTATCAGTCATTATTTAAGCAATATTATTCTAGGTATTATTTTAAGAAATAAAAGTTCTTACTCCCCTAGTAATCATTATAATACTTTTTCTCCTAATCGTCAAAATTTTGGTATTGTCTTAAGTAAAAGCATCAAAAGTTCTATTGACACTCTTTTAATGATCCTAGGTACCCTAACTTGTTTTCTTATTATATCTACCCTAATCATTCATAATTTAAATCTAAATAACTATAATTCCACTCTTATTAAAGGTATTTTAGAAATAACTATGGGTCTAAAAGATCTAAGTCTATTAAATATTAATGATATCTACAAAATTGTTATATCTAGTATGTTTTTATCCTTTGGAGGCTTATCCGTTCATATGCAAGTCATATCCGAATTATCTGACACTGATATTTCTTATAAACCATTCATTTTAGGTCGTTTCTTTCATGCTATCATCGCTGGTTTAATTAGTATTTTTCTTTTTAGAATTATCATTTAATTGTCTCTTAATCCATTCCATAATAACATTCACAATATAAGTAATTTCATCTTTGGCAAGTTTCCTATTCTTACTAATATGATGCCATTTTTCTAAACACCCCCTACAACAAGTCGCCGTCGCATGCTGAGCAATAAAAACAGGATGTCCTCTCATTGGTGTTTGCTTACCATCATTAACAATTACGGCTGGTGAAAGTCTCTTTGTAATAAAATCATAAGCATGGTTTCTAATAACATCAAGCCCCTTATTATTAATATAATCAATTTCTTTATCTTTAAGTTTAAAACCACTTCTAAACTTAGAATAACTTAATTTATTTAATATCATATCTATTTCCATAAAGTATCACCCATCATTTCGTCTAACTAATCAAAACAACTGCTATATACATTTTTCTTCACTCCTCATCTTAACAGTAGTATAAATGATAACACTACTTATTACATCTAAAATTAAAAATAATTGCATAACCATATTAACAATCATAAAAACTTTAGTTATTTTCTTTTCCTTATAAGCTTGCCATAGTCCCCTTATCCCATACATCGATGTCGTTATTAAACATAAAGAAACAAAAACAATTAAAAAAATGCCAAGTGGTGTCCCAAGAACCATGATTAACACTAAAAAGCCAATTGGTAAAACCAAAGCATAAATTGGTAACAAGAAAATGAGTAAATTAAAAGGTATAAAGCATAATTTTAACACCATATTTAAAAATAATATTTTTTCTTCATTATATCCCAATTTAGGTAATAACCAAGCATATATCATATTAGGAATAAAGATTAAAGTTATTAATCCTAAAAATAATATTACTAGTAAAAGTAAATAATTATCATCACTTATTAAACCCAATATCAAATAACAAAAGAAAAAAATCAAAAAAAGAAAAAGATAAGAAAAAGCCACAAGAAAAATAGGTAATAATTTCTTCATCATTTCTTATCCTTTTTATTAATATGATTGTGAAAAGCTTTATTAAACTGTATTTCTCCAATCAAATCCAAACCACCACCAATTAAAGTTAAAACTAACATCAAACCATAAAAAACAAGTTGTATAGGATATTCAAAAATTTCCATTTTCTGATCTAAAATATAAACAATAATTACTCCTATTAAACCTAAACAAGCTACAATAACCCCCCATAATATCCAAAGATAACCCTTTTCCTTATTTTTCCACCATATTTTACGATATGCATTCTTTTCTTCTTTCATTTTCTACACCTCTTTCATTTCCTTAAGATTAACTTTCTCTAATTCTAATAATTTAATTTTATTTTCTATTCCGGAAGCATATCCCGTTATTTCTCCATGCTTACCTACCACTCGGTGACAAGGAACAATAATACTTATCGGATTATGAGAAACAGCATTACCAATCGCCTGAGGACTCATGGTTTCTCTTCCCATTTTTCTAGCTATCCTCATCGCTAATTCTTTATAACTGATAACCTCGCCATAAGGAATATTAATTAATTCTAACCAAACTAATTTTTGAAAATCACTACTTTTCATAAAAGCTAAAGGAAGTTCTTTTATCTTAGGTTTATCTCCCTTAAAATAACGTTCAAGCCATAACTTTGTTTTGGCAAAAATAACTAGGTCATCTTTAAAGACAACATCCTTATCTATCCCATAACCAAAATACTTTTGCCCCTCAAACCATAAACCTACTAAGTTAACTCCATCACTAGCTAGATAAATATCACCAAGAGGAATTTTATCTTTTGTCATATAGACCATCACGTATCACCTTACTAACATAATTATAAATTACTTACCTTAGAAAATCAACCTTTTCTCACCTTTATTACATCGTTTTCTTCTAACTTTCCAATAAGTAATGATGAATTAACATCATGCTTTCTAACATTATTTTCAATCATTTTCTCATCATAATTAGCATAACAATATTTACAAAGATGTTTACATGAATTATAAGCACCAATATCGACCATTTGGACACAACCACACTTTCTAGCCTTCCAATTTTTAAATGCTTTTCCTGTTAATTTAAATGCCAGTGTATGTGATAAACAAACATCATTCTTAAAACCATAAGAAACTAAATTCTCATCCTCAAAACACGTTTGAACACTCATACCATATTTTTTCGAAATAGCACTAAAAGATATCCCCATTTCTTTAAAATCATCATGAGTTATATCTCTTTTTTTTAAAATCTGTCTATTATTTCTTACATTTTTATAATCATCGATAAAAGAGATAATAATATATTTAACATACCCCGAAAGTAAAGAACACATTCTTTCAAAAGTTTTCTTATGATAATCTAAATCATACTTATCACTTAAAAAAATAGGATCATACCTAACATATAAATTATCTATTCCTACAATACTAGATACTTTCTTAATACCTTCAATAATTTTATCTTTCCTATATACATTAGGTTCAATATCTTTTTTATAAGGTGTAAGGGTAACATGAAATAAAATAGGTTTATCAATCTCTTGTAAATAATCTATTATAGGAAGAGGATTTTTGGTACAAAAAACAATTAAATCAACATCATCAAAATAAATCCGACTAACTAACTTAGGATTAAAAGGATTTCTCACATCGACAAAGCCCTCATGATATCTTTTCATAAACCATGGTGTATAAAAAGTCACAATATCTGTTCTACCACTTACATTTAGTATCATTTCCTTCCCTCCTATATAACAAACAAAATAGCAAATTTAATTAATTTGCTATTTCATCGACTAATCCTAAATATTCATTAGTTAAATCATTACCATCAAAGACAATATTGTCACCTTGAATCTCCCAGTTATCTTTATTTTGAACTAAGAATTCAATAACAGCTTCTTCTTTATCTAACAAACTAATTACATCTATAACAAACAAAATAGCAAATTTAATTAATTTGCTATTTCATCGACTAATCCTAAATATTCATTAGTTAAATCATTACCATCAAAGACAATATTGTCACCTTGAATCTCCCAGTTATCTTTATTTTGAACTAAGAATTCAATAACAGCTTCTTCTTTATCTAACAAACTAATTACATCATTAATCGCCGTCTCTAATTCTGATACATCATCAGCAGGTATCTCCCCTACTAACTCATCACGGTAAAGGTCAACATAATAACTATCTAACCCTTTATCATTAATGTATTTCATAGCTCCTTCTTCCGTCAAAAGCTCTACATAATTATCCATAGCGCTTTTTAAATTATCTTGCGTTGTACTAAGATATTCTCTTGATTCTGTAAATTCCTTTCCATCTTCTTTATAATTATCAATTGACAAAATATTAATCATTGTATCATCATTTAATGCATTATATATTATTTCATAATTATCCACTAAATCTGACACATAGTCTTTAAGAGCTCTTTCTGTTGTGCCATAATCACCTCTTGTAATTGTATTATCAAGTTTATCCCTTAATTTATCGACATCAATAGGATCTTCATTAGTTAATGCCGTGATTTCATCAACTTCTTGTAATAACTTATCTTCCTGTTGTAAATCTGTTATAACCATATAACCAATAACCCCGATTACAACCAAAACAACAATCCCTAAACCAATTAAAATTTTCTTTTTCATTGTTCTCTCCTTTTCTTTAAAAGAATTATAACATCTTTAACTACATAATACAAGTACCAAAAAAAAACTAATTACTACAATAATTTAAATAAAACTTAAAACACCTTTGACAGCCATGCCAAAGATGCCAAATTTCATCTTTTAAATTCATGTCAATTAATAGCTTTCACTACCATTAACAATAAAAGAAAATTATTTAAACCTACTTATTATTTTTTAAGTTGCATACCATCTTTAAAAGCATTTCCTACTCTTTCAGTTACTTTATAATATCCATGTGTATATGGATCAAAAGCAATAGCATTCACTAATGAAATATCAACATTATCACCATTCATTACTTCTTCTAAAGCACTAACATTAACAATCTTACCAACAACTCCACATCCATATTCATCATCTTGATATTCAATAAACTCACATTCCATACAAATCGGAAACTCTTCGATAATAGGGGCATCGACATTTTCTGATTTAATTGCTGTTAAACCACTCACTTCAAATTTATCCTTAGTATTATTTCCTGATACAACACCAAAATAATCAGCTTCAATTACATGTTTAGCATCGGCAATACTAATGGTAAATGCTTTTCTTTCTTTAATATTTTTAACTGTCTTATGTGTCTCAGTTAAATTTAATATTACTTTATCTCTATCTAACATCATCCCCCAAGCAGCATTCATAACATCGACACTACCATCTTCATTATAAGTAGCAATCATTAACACTGGCATGGGAAAAATAGCTTCCGTCGTTTTAATATTTTTTCTCATTCTCTATTCCTCCTTTAATTATAATTCTAACACAAATTTTAAATTTTGAAACATTTTTCTATCTAATTAACTTAGCATGAACAATAATTCTCTTATCCGTAACATTGTGACATGTAGATAGCGTAAGAATTTTATCATCATCATTCACATCAATATTAAAATCAATCTTAGATCTCTTTATAAACTCATTAATTGAAATATCTGATACATATTTACTAATAGATAAACTATCATTAGAATCAACCAAATATATGGAAAAAATTTGATAAGTTAAAATATCATCTTCCAAATAAATTTTAATATTTTTACTATCCAATTCTCTATCATATATTTTCTTTAAATCACTAAACATTGTCCTACCATTAGTATTATGTCCATATATAATAGTATTTTGATCGCTAAAATCACTGCTGTTTTTATAATTCATATAAATCCAACCATTACTATTACTTTCCCTATAGAAAGAATGATTTAAATAATAATCATTATCTTCTCCTTGTACTATAGGATAATCAATATTAGTCCCATCGACATATATCCAACCAATAGTATCATCATTAATATCTTTCAACTTTTCAAAATTCCTCTCTAAATATTCATTTTCCTCATTCTCTAAAATATCTTCATCATCAGAAATAGTACTATAATCAATAACTATGTTATCTTTAACTTCATTAATAATTTTTTCTGTGACTTCTTCGTCATTTACAATATTATAAATATGATAAAATGAATAAATAAGTAATAAAACAAACAAAGATAAAATAATAGTCAATATCATTCTTTTATTTTTCATTTTTCTTCCTTAATTTTCTAATAACAATATAAGTTACTATTCCTATTCCCATTAAAACTAAAATCATTATAATTATATAATTACTATCTTTATTCTTACTAACTAAAACATTATCATCTTTATTATCATCATTATCACTATTATCTTCTTCATCTGTTATTACCAATCCCTCATTTTCCTCATTATTATCATCATTAGTAATAATAGCACCATCATCCATAGTATCAGTAGCAATACCCTTTTCATCATCTAATTCATTATTTAATTTTCCATCAAAATTCCAAGTATTACTTCCACTTATTCCAATATTATTAGTATCATCAGTTGTCATATTATCATTAATATAAATATAACCATTATCTACTTTATATTCTAAAGTCCTATTTTCATCGATACCATAGTCAAACACTTCAATTTTAAGTCTACTTTGTCTAACTTTTGTATTCTTAACCTTATAAGTAATATTTAATATCTGGCCATTGTCCTCTATAAGTTTATTAGTATTAATTAATATTGCATAAAGAACAACATTTCCCTTACCATCATCTTCACTATCCTTTATTATTGCCTCATCAAGTCCCTTAATTGAAGAAGAAACATATTCTAAATCATCCATGTTGTAGTGCACTTTAAGTGTCAATAAACCAAAACCTGGATTATTATTAATATTAAGCTTAACAGTAACTTCATCACCAATATTTGCTTTATAATCATCAATTGAAAAATTAGTTATTTCAGAAGCATAAACTGTCTTTACATGAACTAACAATAAAAATATAAAAATAATAAATACCTTTTTCATCCTCAAACACCTCGGTAAAATGAAAGAATAAAAGAGCTATACTCCTTTATTCCATCTACAATACTATTTCTTAATTTATTCCTAAATAAGTTTTAAGTAAAAGTATAACATCAGTAAGATTAAATACCTCATCATCGTTCATATCATAAAGAACGAAATCATCATCATTCATTTCATTTATGTTTAAATATGTTTTTAAAGATATAATGACATCAGTAAGATTTATATTACCACTTTTATCAACATCACCTTTAGCAAAATCACTAACTGTAACAACACAATCATAAGTAAAGCCTTCTTCTGATGTTACTGTTATTGTTGTCGTCCCCTTAGTAAGCGCTAATACATTACCATCTTTATCAACTGATGCAACTGAAGGATTACTACTCTTCCATGTATAAGTCGTCGTATCCGTAGTATCTTCAGGCAAGTTACTAACAATTAATTTTTCACTATTACCTACTAGCAAAGATAAAGTAGATTTATTAAGTTCAATACCACTAATAGGTGAAGACACTTTAACTGTAATCACATTACTATAACTATTATAGTCCTCAGAGATCGTAAAATTAACTTCACCACTTTCTACGGCAATTAATTTATCACTTTCACTATCATAAATAATATTGTCAGAATCAGAATCAAGTCTATAAGCATCAAAAGTAGCATTGCTTGGTACAACATCTAACATATAAGAATAACTTGCACCCTTTTCAAAGATAAAACCATCCTCTACCTTTTCGTACTCACTATCCCCATCTTTCATAACATAAAGATCAATTGCATCTAAATCATGAACCTCAGTATCAATAAATTCTGTCATATAAGCAAGATGTGAATATTCATTATAATCACTGTCATAAAGATTACATACCGATACATAAACAACTTCTCCTGGTTTATATTGATCACCATCCGTAATTGCCTTAGCAACCTCATCAGGTAAAGAGAAATATATTGTTGAATAGTATGAATCATACTGAGCATTTTCGACTAAATAATCTTTATTGTTATATGTAACAACAATAAAAGTCATATAATCCATACTATAATTAATTCTAAAATTATCTCCTAACCAAACAGACCATAATGTATTACTTTTAGATGGAAAAACTTCAACTGGAAAGTAACCCGCACTTGGCCATGCATAAAATACATCAGTATCTTCACTAGTATTATTATAGTACATTGATAAAGCCCCATATCGATCCATATAACTACTACCATGAATATAACCAAAACTAGTAGCATAAGCATAAGGATCTAACAAGCTTAATCTATGACCAACATTAGGTTCTACATTATTTGTATCATCAATATATCCGGCGATTGATTGATCAATTCTACTTCCCCATGAAACATTACCCGAATAATTATCATCAGATCCATTATAACCAGCACCAACACCAGCCACTGCATCTGCATAAAATTCATCACTCATACCATCAGGTTTTTTAGATGGATAATGAGTCAATTCCCCATTTACAGCATTAATAAATGCCCCTCTTTGTGATCTTTGCATCTTACTTTCATTAATACTTACATCATTTACACCATATAACCAACGATAAAAATTAATTTGTTTTAATGTATCATCGATTACTCCCTGTTGTAATTCTCCTTCAAAATAAGGAGATGTCATCACAGGATTTCTAACATAGACACTATTAGAGTAATTAAATGTTGGTAGAGAACCATTATATTTTTCAATAATATCTACTTTAGAATGATTCATTGCCGAATTACCAACATAAATTACCGCATTTACTTCTGTCGTTGTACTAAACATTAAAATCAAAGTACAAACAAAGAAAAATAATTTTTTAAATTTCATAATCCATATACCTTCTTTCTAATCTAATTATAAACTAATTAATGCAAAAAGAAAAGTCCTTTTGAAAAAAAACGTAAAAAAGCAAAAGAAGTTACTAGATTTATAAAATCATAATAACTTCTTAAATATTATCTTGAAAATTGACGTCTCTTAACAACTATAATCATTATTCCTATTAATGAAACTATTCCTAAAATAATATATCCTATAATAGAATTAGTACCCGTCTGTGGACTTACTTCACTTAAAACTTCAAGATCAAAACTAGTTTCAAATTCATCATTAGCAATAACCGTAATTGTTACTTTACCAGCTTTAAGCGCCGTTACTACACCATTTTCATCAACTATAGCAACAGACTCATCACTAGATATATAAGTATATTTAATATCATCTGTTGTATCAATAGGATTTAATTCAATATCTAAACTTAACTTTTGTCCAACACTAATTTTATTATTAGTATTAAGAACTTTAATAGATTCAAGATGAATTTCTTTCACACTAATCTTAATTTCCGCTTCGTAAGTACCAGCATCATTAATCATTACTGCTTTAATTGTAGCTTCACCTGCTCCAATACCTCTAATATTACCATTTTCATCTACTTTTACAACTTTTTCATCAGTACTACTCCAAGTAATATTTGTAACTTCCGTCGAATTGATTGGATCAATTATAAGATTTAATTTTTGTGTTTCATTTCTTAGAATTTCAACTTTATCACTTTCAAATGAAATGGAATCAAGAGGAATAATTTTAACTGTAATATTACTAGTTACAGATAGGCCATTCTTTAAGGTACCAGTAATCGTAACATTACCAGCTTTAAGACCTGTAACAATACCATTATCATCCACTATAGCAATTTCTGGATCACTGCTCTTCCATTCAATTGTAGGATCATCAGTAACCTCACTAGCAGATGGACTAATAGAAGTATTTAATTGAATAGCATTAGTACTACCCTTAACAATTTCTAAATTAACTTGTTGAGGATCAAGTTCAAAACTTGTAATAGGAACTAAAACAGTTACTACAAATGAATCAGATTGACCATCAGCAGCTTTAACCGTAATAGTAGCACTACCTTTACCTATTGCTGTTACTACTCCTGTACTACTAACTGTTGCTACTTTTGTATTAGAACTTTCATAAGTTAGTTCTTGATTACTCGCATCCGTTGGATTAATTGTCGGATTTAAAGTAATATCACTACCTCTGTTAATAGTTACATTTTCTTGATTAATATTAACACTATTAACAGGAACATATACTGTAACAACGCAATCTTTTGATACACTTCCTGAAGTAGCGGTAATAACTACAGTACCTTTTTTATGAGCGTGAATTGTACCATCAGCATCGACTGTTGCAATATCATTATCACCTGATGAATAAACAATACCATCCGTAGAGTCTGTTGGTGTTAAAATTGCTTCAACCTTCTTAGACTCACCAATATTTATTGTTACTTCATCTTGATAACTAATACTTTCTGTTTTAGCTTTAACATAAACTTTAGTTGTAACTTCCATGCCATTTTTTAAAGTACCCGTTATCGTTGTTTCTCCAACACCAACCGCTGTTACATTGCCATTATTATCAACTGTTGCAACTTTACTATTAGAGCTAACCCAAGTAACAGTCTTATCTTCTTCGGCATCCTCTGTAATTGTAACATTTAATTTAGTTGTATTATTACTACTATCATTTCGATACAATGTTACTTCACTCTTATCGACAATAAAATCTGTAATTGGAATTAATACCTTTACTTCGCAACTTGCACTAACTCCATCTAAAGTTGCTGTAATCGTCGTTGTACCAGGCTTAATCGCTGTAATAACACCATTTTCATCAACTGTTGCAACATCTTTATTAGTACTATCCCAAGTAGGTTTTCTACCAACATCACCTGGAACAATAGTAACTTCTAAAGTATTATTTTCTTGGCCTGGAAGCATATCATTAATACTATTTTTATTAAAACTTATACTTTCCGCTTTGATAATAACATTAACCGTTGCTGTAAGTGTAAAATCACCAATTGTACCTACTACTGTTGTCGTACCACCAGAAACACCAGTAATTGTTCCATCATCATCAACTATAACCTTACTAGGATCATTACTTACCCAAGAAATCTTATCAGTAGTATTACTAGGTGTCAATGTTACATCCAAAGTATCTTTTTCATTTCTACCTAACTCAATATTAATTTCATTAGAGCTATTTTCAGTAAATACTACTCCCGTTACCGGAATCACTACATTAACTTCACAAGTATCAACTAATCCATTAGAAGTAGTTGCTTTAATTGTGGCCTTACCGACACCAACGGCTTTAACCGTTCCATCTTCACTAACTTCTGCTACTAAAGGATTACTACTTTCCCATTTAATAGTCGTATCATCTGTAACTTCACTAGCACTTGGTGTAATTGTCGCACTAAGCTGTTTTGTCTCACTAGTAGTTAAATTTAAATCAAATGATTTACCACTATACTCATCAATTGTAATATCGGTAATGTGATTTACAACATTTACATTAATAACATAATTATCATAGCCATAAGCACTACCTGTAATAGTTGCTTGCCCAATACCAACGGCTGTAATAACACCATTTTCATCAACTGTTGCTACTTCATTCTTATTACTTGTAAATGAATAATTTTTAGCAACTGTCGTATCCGTAGGATTAGGTGTAATAGTAATATTTCTTGTTAAATTATCCTTATCAGCCAAATCAATTTCATAACTATTTGTTACCAAAGTAGGCCTTTCAATAAGTGGAACTTCAACAAAAATACTACCATCAACTTTACTTACCTCATAAGGTGTCTCATCAGTTGTAACAGGATCACGATAAATTACAGATTGATTTTCAATTGTAATATCATAGTCCCCACTAGCACTATTATTAACATCAAAAACAATATCACCTAAATCAGCATTCCCTGATTTACTACCACTGATATTAACAAATGATATAAAAGCCTCTCCTGGTTCTGTATTTTCTACAATCGGAAAACCATAACTAGTACTTAAACTACTATTAGTACTTTCATAATCAAAAGTTAAATCATCAGCATCATAATGCAAAGTAAAAGCAATTACCGAGTATTCCTTATCTGTTTCCAAAGTAAGATCTAATTTTACTTCATCGCCCTTGCTAGCATCACTAATAGTACTAAGTTTAATAATTGGATTAGTATCCGCTAAAATATAATACATTGTTGGAACAAAACACATAATTGCAAATAAAAATCCAAATAAACTTTTCTTTGCTCTACTTAAAACACTTTTTCTTTTAGAAATTCTTTTCATTATCATTATTCTCCTTTCTTACATTTATTCTACTACAAAAAATAACAAAAAGAAATACTTTTTTATCTCTTTTTTTTTATTTTTACTTTTTATCAACTAAATATTATGTATATTATGTGTTAACCTAGATAGCGTCCCTCAGTATTGAGTCCTTATTAAAAGCAACTAATTTCACTTTGGTTGCCTTTTAACATTAATATACTACATATTTGTAGTAAAAAAAAGGTCGTCCCTTGTTACTCCTTCCTTTCTATTTCCTTAGGTGTGGGACGACGTAGTTACTTTAGTTTTTACCCTCGTTTTTACTACAATTCTATTGTACTACCCATGGATCACTTTGCGTTCCGCTTCCCGTCACACTGATGTCAGATTTGAGAGAAAGCACGGGCCGCACACCGAGACTGGCGCTCACAGCGCTGCCGTTGATGAAACCATAGAAGTCCACGTAAAACTCGCGCGCGTCACCAGAAAAGAAGTAACACGGGCTCATTGTCCAATAATGGCTACCTGTGTATAAATAATAACTACTATTGCTTGTATAATACACTCCTCCACCCATCGCTACTTCATCTGCTGTGATTAATCCTACTGGATATGTTAACGCTCCATTTCCATTTGTTGTATCATCTACCGTGAATCTGTCATTTTTATTTGTACATGTTAATACTGGACTCTTATTATCATATAATCTATAATCTGCCGCATAATCTGTTTCACTGGTTCCATAAGCTGTTCCTGAACTTGTTGGATCTTTTTGTCTATCATTACAGTAGATTACATCCGCTACTTTATCACTATAGCCTGCATCTACTATATTTGTTTTATACCAATTATCTACTGTCGTCTTTATTGTACTACTATTTGTATTTGCATGCGTAGCACTATAACTACTTGCTCCTGTACTTCCATACATATATCCTACATACGCATTATCATTATAGCTACCATTAAACGCACTTTCTCCTATTTGGCGATCACTACTACTTTCTCCATTGGCATGGGCACTTGTTCCATCATATATTAATCTTATTGTTCCATCGCCATTTATTCGAATTATTCTCCAATATTTGTTTGCAAATTTTACATAATTATTTGTTACTGCTCCTCTAAAATAATAACTTGTTCCATAATCATCTTGCGCCGCATATACTCCCTCATTCGTTGTGGCTACATTTCCAAAATCTGGTGTTCCTTCATTTACTTCTGAAGCTATTTGTTCTGTTAATTCAACTCCTGTGATTGTTTGAATTGGCATTTCATCTGTTGCATTAGCATTTAATCTAAATTCAAAGTTTTGATTATACATTGTATTTGGATTACTCATTGTTCCATCGATCCAAATATACAATGTATATGTTACGGGACTACTTGTTATTGTTACATCATCTAATAAGTTAATTACATCATTAGCACTACTACTTGCAAAATTTCCTTCTACGACGGGACTATCATCACTATTATATAGCCCATATTTAAATGATGCATCTTTTAACCCATCGTCTAAAGTTACTACAGCCATATTTAAATCTAAATATACCTGTCCTGTACTACTAACCGTAATATTCTTACTAATACCCTTTTCTTTAGTACTAGTAGGTATTAAATTATTATTAGCAATATTCTCTCCATCTTCATAATCAATAGTAATACCTCCAACTGTTACTACAACATTAGTTTGTTCGTTAGTGCTAGTACTCCATGTCCACCATGCTAATGTACTTCCCACCATTATGGCGCCTATTACCAAAATACTCCCTATAATAATATGTTTCTTTTGCATCTTCTTAACTCCTTTTCTATCCAACCATTATATATAATTTATGACAAGAAATTTGTCATATTTTATTTATAATCTAATTATATCAAACAATTTCTATTCTTAAACATATTTATAGTAAAAATAAAAACTACAAAATAGTTTAGCCACTTACTAAACTTATCTTTGTAGTTATTTTTAATATAATTATAATCAATATTATCTAAGAGATAACTTATGCCCCCCCCCCCTGGCGAACATAAGTTTGACAACTCTTTTAATCATAATTTATTACCTCCTCGTATAATATGTTGATTTGCGAATTATTTTGTATTTTTCTTACATATCAATCTTATCATATTTTTATTTTAACTGCAAGATTATTTTCGTAAAATTAAAGCAAAATAAAGCAAACTGTCAATCAAATTTTAATTATTACATTTTATAAATCACTTTCTTCATCAAAATCACTAACAACATCACCATTACTAAAATCATCAGGAGCATACCTTATTTTATATTTAGATCCATCAATGGCAATAAAAATAGTTTGAACATGACTTAAAGTCCCACCTTCTGGTCTAGAATCATAAGAAAACACATAATATTCAAGTCCTTCTGTATCTTTTATTTTCATATTAATATATCCACCCATAACAGTAATTCCATCTTCTGTAATTGGATTATCTTTATCTACTGGTAAATTTCCCCATTTATCTTTAATTATTTCTTTAGCTTCATCCAAAGAAATAGTATCCGTATTACTTGAAATATTGCTACTACTTTCTAATAATTTATTATCTACTTCTTGTATCAAATATACTAAATTATATCTTTGATTAGTTTCTTCTACTTCTAAAGTTTCCTTATCTATCAAATATGCTTGTTCACCATACGTTGAAATATCTTGTCCCCAATTCATTACAGCTTGAATCTTTCCATTACCTAAATCAAAGAAATCAATAAAATTATTAGGTTGTTCTTCCATAAGTACTGTTGTATCATTACCATTATTAACTTTTAATTCATAATCAGGATACATTTCTTCACTAACTGATGCTACATAATAAAGTTTACCATCACTATATATTCCGGCCATAAAACTATCATCGATTAATATCTTCTCATCGTTTTCATAATCATATCGGTAATATCTAGTTATTCTTCCATCATCACTCTGTTCTTCTTTCGTATATATAAGAGCATCTTCACCACCTTTAACAATACTTAAATTATATTGATAAGTATAACCATTTAATACTTCACTATGAGCACTATCAATTGTATTAACTTCTCCTGTTTTAATATCATATACTTTTAAATAACATTTATCAGATCTTTCAATATAATAAATCTTACCATTTTCCTTATTAACATAAAAACTAACAATCTCTTCTTCACTAACAACCTCATGTGTACTATCATTAATAACATCATATGCCATCAACTTTTCCTGATCAGCATTAAAATAAATCTTACCATTATATACTCCCATACTCTTATAATAATAAGGTGTTTCTAAATCATAAGTTAAAATATTATTAACATCATATAATCCATTTCCTTTAGTTAAATCAATTTCATAAAAATTATTTTCCTTTTGCATATATAATTTACCACTTGCATAATCCAAAGTTTCATATTCCATACCGCTATAATCAGTAATATCAAAACTAGTACCATCATCTTTTAAAGCCACAATCTTATATTGATTATCACTAACTTCTTGTGCAAAACCATAAACACCATTTAACTCATCATTAAGTAAAACATTATTATTATCATTACTATTATCATCATCTTTCTTACCACAAGCACTTACTCCCAATACCATAACAACTAATAATAACATTACTAATACCTTTTTCATTTTTTTACCTCACTTTCCTTCACTATATTAAATTGTATCACAATTTATTATCATTTACTATCTTCTCACCCAAAAAAAGATAAACATTTCAGTTTACCTTGTTAAATTAACAACTATTTTTTAAGTTGCATACCATCTTTAAAAGCATTTCCTACTCTTTTAGTTACTTTATAATATTCATGTGTATATGAATCAAAAGCAATAGCATTCACTAATGAAATATCAACATTATTACCATTCATCATCAACTTAAGCATTATTTCATAATTACTTTAACAATTCTTAATTATCTAAAGGAAATTCAATTACAATATTAATTTCCTTTTTTCTTTTTTCAGCCTTAATATTACCTTTAAGTTGCATGACAAATTCTTTAGCAATTGCTAAACCTAAACCTGTATTACCTTTTGTTCTAGATATATCAACTGTATAAAATTCATCAAACATTCTATCAACATTCAAATCATTATATAATAAATTATTAACAAAATATATTTTAATTTTATCTCCATCCTGATGTACTTCTATCCTTAAATCACCATCACTATGTTTATAAGCATTTCTAATTAAATTATCCAAAATTCTAAGTAACATTAAACAATTAGATTTAATAATCACTTTCCTTTTATTTGCTTTAAAATCTATCCTTCTCTTATCTTTAGAAAAATCTTCATAATGATTAGAAATAGCTTTTTCAATTACGTAAACTAAATTAATTTCTTCTAATTCGATCTTTTTATTATCAGAAAGTATCTTAGAAAATTCAAAAAAAGCATCAATTAATTCTGATAATCGTTTTAATCTTTCTTCGACTACTTTCAAATTCTTTCTTTTTTCCTCTTCTGTCATATCAGATTCTAACATTAAACTTACATAACCTAAAGAAGAAGTTAAAGGTGTTCTTAAATCATGAGAGATATTTCTTATCATTTTAACAAAATTAGTATTTTTTCTTTCTAACTGACTCTCTTTACTTTTAATCTCTGTTAAATGCATATTAATACATTTTACCAAATCACTAATCTCTTTGGAAATAACTTCTGTATGAACTAAACCATTCGTTTTCCTAGATAAAACTAAATCCAATTCTTTCTTAATTCTTCTTAATTCTTTTTTCATAATAAAAAGATAGCAAACTAGAAATAAAATAATAATAATTAAAATTACTAATATTATTTCCATAAGATCACTACCTTTCTACTTTATTTCTGTTTTTCTAAATACTTGATAGCCAATCACATTAAATCCAATAATATAGAATATAGCTAAAAGCAAAGTTTTAAGTATGTATATATTACTTGGATTAGATATTAAATTACCAATAATATATTGAAATTCATAATTTAAAATCTCCGTTGTATCCAAATGAAATAATGTTGAAACACCCATAATAATTAACTGTACAACTACAATTAATGGTATTGTAATACTATTAAATGTTCCTATTTTTCTAAAACAAAAACCAATACACACTAACACACTTATTATACCATATAAAATTGGTAATTGTAGCATTGTAAGTTTCGTTATTTCTATAAATCCTGCCGAAAATTCTTTGCCATTCATTATTAGGTTAATAATATAACTACCATAATTATTGATTAAAATCAAAAACGTTCCAAGTCCTATACAAGTAATTAATTTAGCCAAATAATATTTTTTTCTTGAAATTGCCGAAAATAATGTATTTTTAGCCGTTGCATTAGATAAATCCGTAACTAATACAATTACAACAATAATGATAAAGAAGTAATAAAGGTTTGCATTTGCCCCTAATTGAGCTTTATCTAATGGATATGCTCCATATTTTTTCATAAGTTCTCTTGTTTCTAATATCGAATCTGTTTCATATACTTGTTCTAATATTTCATTATCTTGTATTAATGGTTGTTCTTCTGATGAAGTTGTTATACCAATATGACCCGGACTCATCGAAAAACAACTTACAAATGCTAAAACAAGTATTAAAATAATAGCAACATAAATAGCTTTACCTCTAAAAACTCTATATAAATCTGATTTAATTATATTTAACATTATTTAGCACCATCCTTTATTAAAGAATTAAAATAATCTTCTAGTGAAATTCCTGATTCATAAATTCCCATTATCTCAATATCATTATTTAATAATATTTTATTTACTTTTGCCAAATTGTCTAAATAATCATAAAGTCTTATTTCCGTATTATCAATTACTTTATAATTAGTCGTGGCAAGTCCTTTTTCTAATATAACCGTTGCTTTTTTTACATCTTTAGTTTTAATTACAATACATTTACTACATTCTAAATCAAGTTCTTCTTTTGTTAAATCTTTAATTATTCTCCCTTTATCTATAAAGCAAAAATGATTAGCAATTAAATATAATTCTGATAAAATATGACTAGATATTAAAATAGTTATTTTTTCTTCTTCATTTAATTTCTTTAATGTATCTCTTATTTCTTTAATACCAATAGGATCAAGTCCATTAATAGGTTCATCTAAAATAATAAAATCTGGATTATCTAATATAGCAAAAGCAATCCCTAATCTCTGTTTCATACCTAAAGAAAAATTTTTAAATTTTTTATCTTTTTCCTTAAATAAATCAACTAATTTTAAAACTTTATCAATATGCTTATCGTTAACCATTCCTTTTTGAATGGAATAATATTTTAAGTTTTGATAAGCCGTAAGATTCCCAAAGAAAGCCGGACTTTCAATTAAACAGCCAATCCTTCTTTTCGATTCTGTTAGTTCTTCTTCACTATCAAATAAAGAAAAACTTCCCCCAGATTTATTAGTTAAAGTAGTAATCGTCTTCATTAAAGTCGTTTTACCAGCACCATTTCTTCCAATAAGGCCATAAATATCCCCTTTATGAATAGTTATAGTAGCATTATCTAATGCCATAAAACCTTTATATTTTTTGGTTAAATTATTTGTCTGTAACACTATTTCTTGCATATATTTCATCCCTTTCTTTAAAAATTATACAAAAAAAGTGTTAAAAAACTCTTAACACAATCCTTAAATTTTCCTTAATTTTTAAATTTATATCCAATACTCCAAATTGTCTCAATATATTCTTTATTTGCATTAACTTTTTTTAACTTATTTCTGATTTTGCTAATATGAACATTTAAAGTATTTTCATCTGCGGAATCCATTGTATTCCAAACGGTATCAAAAATCATACTCTTGGTCACTACTTGGTTACTATTTTGCATTAATAATTTCAATATTTCAAATTCTGTCTTGGATAAATTAATATCTACTCCTTGACAAGTAACCTCATAAGTTTTAGGATTTAATTCTATTTCAGCAATTTTTATCACTTCAAACGAATTACCAATTACCTTTTGCAAATGAACCTTTATTCTTGCTAATAATTCATCGTTATTAAATGGCTTTGTAACATAGTCACTTGCTCCTAAAGTAAATAAATCTAGTTTCTTATCTATATCACTAATGGCACTAGTAATGATTATTGGCACATTTTTTATTTCTTTTAATTCTGTAATAATTTCTTCTCCCTTTTTTCCTGGTAACATCAAATCAAGAATTATTAAATCCACTTTATCATCGTGAACTAATAATCCTTCCGTTCCAGAATAGGCAGTTCTTACTTCATAACCATTCTTTTTTAAAAGTTCTTGTAACATTTCATTTATATCTTTATCATCCTCAATAACTAATATTGTCTTCAAACTATTCACCTATTTTCTTACAAACATCGACCCATTTTTTATAATTAGATACTTTTTCTAATTCCTCCAAAGTAAGCTTAACTGCACTGTTAGATGTTCCAGCAGCCGGATAGACTGTTTTAAGTTTTTTTAAAGAAATATCTAAATAAATATCAACATCTTCTTTCACACCCAAAGGACATACTCCACCCACTGCATGACCAATCAAATCCTCAACTAAATCAGATGGAATCATTTTAGCTTTCGTATGAAATTCAGCTTTAAATTTACTATTATCTATTTTATAATCACCCGCAACTGCAATCAAAATTGGTTTATCATCAACCATAAAAGATAACGTTTTAACAATTTCTTCCTCACTACACTTTAATGCTAAAGCTGCATCCTTAACTGTCGCCGATGTTACTGGAAATTCCATAATTCTTTCTTCTGAATTATACTTTTTTAAATATTCTTTTACTTTTAATAATGACATACTTACCCTCCTCTTATCAAATCAATTCTAATTATAACATCTATTGCAAGAAAAAACTAGATATTTCTATCCAGTTAAATAGACAAATTAATAGTGTGAGATATATTTAAACCCACAGCATTTCAGATAAACTAGTAACATACATATAGCATTCCATTTACTTTTTCTTCTACATTTTAAGTTACTTATCTAATCTAGACAAATATTGTATAACAATAGTTTTATACATTTTTTATTTTTCCTTTTTTCTCTTTTATTTTTAATACTACTATTGGAGACGCAAGTGTAGTTATTACAACTAAAATCCATAAATTACCATTTAAAAAGTTATATGAATTTAATAATTCTTTAATTCCTCCCCCTTCACTAATATACATAAATAAATCAAATAAATTTATTAAAATAAACCAAATAATTCCAAAAATAATATAATCCGTTTTTTTACAATTTTTAATTTTAGGTATTAGCAAGTATGCTACCACAAATATACATATACTTAAAATAATTCCACTTAATGGTAATGCTATATTTCCCAATTTAATTAGTACATTTTCTCTTAATCCACCATTTATAATTGCTAACGGAATCATTAAAAACCATATTCCTATTGCTTGAACATATTTTTTCAAAAAAATCAACTCCATGAATTATTATATATCATTCTGTTTATTTAATTATAACATACCGCGGACTTTGTCCGCAACCTAAAATAAAAAATTCAGAAATATTTTCTGAATTTTTTATTACAAAACACATTGCTTTCAACTGGCTAATTAGTTATAATAACTATCAAAAAAAAGATTAATCGGAGCCTCAGATATTATCTTTGCTCCCGAGCTATCAGAAGAAAGTCAGGTGTGTTTTGTAATGAATATTATAGATTGGAAACAACAAAAAATCAAGGGGGTTTTATCAACTTTTGATAGAATTATAATTAAAGGTTATTCTCTTCAACTATCAAATACTAAACAAATGGGATATTTTCTATCACATAATAATATTCTTTTAAAGGATTTTGGTAAATATGCTGAAGAAGTAACTAAATCATTCTATGCTAATATAGAAAGTATTGCCTCTAATAACAATAGACCATATAAATTTATTTATGGCAATGATGAAGATAAAGGAACTATTGCCAGACAATTACTTGAAGAGAATCCTATACAAGAAGGATTAGTTTGCATTTTATCTGATATAGAAGTATGTTCAACTATGAATATTATAAAAAATGGAAAAACAAAAAAAATAGAATTAAAATGGGGACCTAGAAAATGTAAATATTATTATCTATATTATTTAGATAAAGATTTTGGATGGATGCATATTAAAATTCAATCATGGTTTCCGTTTATGATTCAAGTATATATTAATGGTCATGAATGGCTAAAACAACAATTATTAAAAGAAAGTATCAAGTTTGAAATGTATAACAATTCATTTTCATATATTGAAGATATAGAAAAAGCACAAGAATTAGCTGATAAGATTGTTAATTTAAAAATATCTGATAAATTTGATGCAATGATAAAAGAAATCAATAACTTTCTTCCAGTAATCGAAGAAACTTTTTCCCATGGTTATTATTGGTGCCTTGCTGAATGTGAATATTCAACTGATATAATTCATGATAGTAGACAATCAATTGATGAATACTTTAAAGATTTAGTTGAAAAAGCATTTTATACTTTTAAATGCAATGATGTAATGTCTTTCTTTGGAAGGAAGTTAAAAGAAACAGGATTTCAATTCGAAGGAGAAATTACAAGTGATTTGAGAAAAAGAAATCAAGGATTTAGATTAAAACATAAAATGAAATCTAATCAAATTAAAATGTATGACAAAGGTTTCTCTATTCGTATTGAAACAACTATCAATGATCCACGTGAATTTAAAATATTAAAAGATGTTGAAAAAATTATAAATCACAAAGAATTAGTAACAGAGAAAAAATGGTTGCCAATGGGAAAGTCTATAGCTAATCTATATAGATATGCCGAAGTATGTAAAGCAATTAATATGAGATATATTAATGCTTTACCTATACCGGCCGAGAAAGAAAAAGCAATAAAAAAATTGGAAGCAGTATCTAATAGAAAAGAAGTAAATAATAGAATATATACTGGCTTTAATTTGTTTAACAAGGATGATATTAAATTATTTAATATTTTAGCTGATGCAAGTCTAATCATTAATGGATTTGATAATAAAATATTAAGAAGTAGATATTTTAAAGATGAAGAAGATTTTAATAGCCAAAAAATAAGAAATAAAACAACTAGATTAATAGATAAATTAAGAAAATATGGAATTATAAAAAAAGTGGGGAGTGCCTTAAAATATTATATTACCGAGAGCGGTAGAGAAATGTTGAACTATTTTATATTATATCAAAACAAAGAAATTCCAGAATACTTAAAATCTAATTAACAAGATATAATTATTATAAAAGGTTAAAAAGCCACCATAAAGTGACTAGTTTTGTAGTGTTTTAAGAAAAAAACTTGTTTTATTTGAGTTATTATTTAAATAAATAACATTTATTGCAAAATAAAACTAGATATTTCTATCTAGTTAAATAAACAAAATTGGTAGCGAGAGAGGGGGTCGAACCCACGACCTTTCGGGTATGAACCGAACGCTCTAGCCAACTGAGCTATCTCGCCATAAAACCAAGCAATATAATAATATCATATTTCCTTGGTTTTGACAATACTAAATTTAAAATTTCTTCATTTATTGTACTGATTGAATTGTATATTCCGCATCAGCAACTATATCAACATTGAATAATAAAGCTAAAATATCACTATTATGATACATTATATTATATTGATCATTAACAATATAACCAATACCATTATTTTGAAGATAATCCGCTATCTTTGTAACATAAACTTCTCTAAAGCTTTCTACGTTAGTAGCATCCACTTTTGTTTCCGTATCAATATCAACATAATTATTATCTTCAAAGTTTAATGTCATAATTGTTTCTTCAAATACTCTATTTGCCACATTATTAATATCCTTCTCTAAATAACTAAGCATAAGATCATTTGTCATTATTCTTTGATTAGCTAAATCAATATTTAAAGATATCGCTTCTGTCGTATTAATACTAAGTAAAGGAATATTAACCTTAAACTGATAAACAACACTAAGAATACTATCACTTACGGTATAATTAATAACGCTCATAATTGAATTAGTACCATAATCCGTTACCCCTAAATCAAGTACTTGTTGATGCAGAATATCAACTCTATCAATAAATTCTTGTTGTTTCTGTAAAAATTCACTAGTTAAACTTTCATCTAAATTCTTAAAAGATATCGTGCTTACATTAAAGGTTGTAAATACTCCTTCTGCATCCGTATACTGATAAGGTGTAACCGTTACATATTGATCTGCCGGATTACTATTATTAATAACCTCATTATTATCATTACCAACTTCATTAGCTAGTCCACTAAATTTAACAATATAAGTAATTACAATTACCGCGCCAATTAATATAACTAACAAAATAACGGCAATTATTGTCTGTCTTTTATCTTTATCCATAATCTACCTCTTTTCCTTTATCTCATAATTCCATTTTCTGAACTACTTAAGGCATACACAACACTTGCATTTTCAGGATTGTATATTCCACCTTTTATAGCCACTAGTAATACTTCCGTACCATTGTCTGTTATTCTAATTGAAGAACAAGTATCAGAAGCAATTGAACTTTCAACCCCATTATAAACATTTGTTGTACTCAAATTAACATCATCTGAATTTAAACCAATCATTTCTCCTAAAGTCTTACCACCATACTCTGGATTTTCCGTTGGACTTTGATTATTAAATAATCCCCCTATACAAACCCAATTATTACTAATTGTAATACCACTTAATTTTTGCTCATTAGGATTTTGTACCAATTTATCAGCCTCAACTGCTTCATCATACCAAACAGCAGAACTCCTAGCACTATTATATATAGCATAAAAATATGACTCATCGAGATTATCAAATAAATTCTCTAGATTTTCATAAGACGTATCATCAGTATCAATACCTGTATTATTAGCTTGATTATCACTAAGCATTCTTTCACCTATTCCACTGAATTTCAAAACACTAAGAATAACAACCATGGCAATTAATATAACAAGTATGATACTCAAAATCATTTTTTTCACTTTTTTAACCACCTTTTCCTACTCTTCTAATCTATTATAACACAAATTTAAATTATCGCCTATAATTTCTTACATACTCAACAAAATCTTTTTTATTTCGCTCTGAAAGCCAATTAATAACATCACCCGTATCAAATCTAATCTCATTAATTGAACTATTGACACTCCTAACATGATCAACATTGACAATACATGACTTATGGGTTTGAAAAAATCTATCATCTAATAACTCTTTTACTTTACTCAAACTTGATGGTATTTCGTACTGTTCACTATCTGTAACAATTAACGAATTAACCCCTCTTGGTATCTTTTCAATATAAATAATCGAATCAAGTAATAACCGATATGTAATCTGATTAAACTTAAATACCAAAAACTTATTCTTATTAAAAGAATCAAGTGCTACTCTTATCGATTTTTCTAATCTCTCTCTAAAATTCATTGTCTTAGAAATAAAGTCCAAAACCATCAATCTCGAATAGAAAATATCATCTTTACACTCTGGATGTGAAGTTACAAAAATAATCATACTATCCCAATCCCTATCACGTATTTTAGAAGCAATTTCTAAACCAGATACTTTAGGAACCTCCACATCCAATATATATATTTTTTGATCAGTATTACTATTTATAATTTTTTCAATACTAGGATCATAAGTAGCAAACTTATCTACTTTATAATCAAAATCTTCCCCCATACAAACTTTATTAACAATTAACTGTTCTTGTTCTAGCATCGTAACATTATCTTCATAAATAATAAAACGTACCACTCCTTAAATCACCTCTCCTTATCATAACCATTATACCATAAAAAAAGAGAAATATTAAGTACTAACATCATCTTTATATTTCTCCTGTAAAGTAACAGTTACCTTATCACTATCTTTAACGATCATATCTTTAGGAATACTTTGACTAGTAACATAACCATTACCACTTAATTCATAATTAACATCCATAAGTTCTAAAATATTCTTAGCATCTTTATATGACATTCCCACTAAATCAATCATCTTCTTATCATAATTATTTGTAAGAAGTACCACTAAATCACCCTTAATCAAAGTTGTCCTTTTCGCTGGATACTGATTAGTAATCTTATTACCATCGCCTAAGACAATAACCTGAAGTCCCTTACTAGTAAGATCATCTCTTACTGTATTAATATTCTTATTAAGATACTCACCCATTTCATATTTTGTTTCATCTGTCGTATCTTCTTTAATATTAAGATAATTACTAATATTAGTAACCACATCTTTAACCGCCGTTGCTAAATAATTAGTTTTATCTTTAGGCTTCTTCATTGCCGTATATATAATAATTTCAGGATCCTCTCCCGGATAAAGTCCACTGAATGAATAAATATAATCAGACTCTCCTGTTAAATACTGATTACTACTATAATCAAATATTTGAGCAGTACCTGTCTTACCAATTAAATCATATCCTTCCATATAATATGGATACCCCGTAGTGGTCTCACTATCCGGTTGAATAACACTTCGCATAAGATCTTTTAATTTACTAATCGTTGAACTACTAGCAATATTTCTTACTTCTTCTTTTTCTCCTGTATATGTTTCTTTTCCCGTATCAGGATCAATAATTTTAGAAACAATATAAGGTTTTAACATCATTCCATCATTAGCAATCGCCGTTAAAGCTTGAATATGTTGAATAGGCGTTGTCGTAATACCTTGTCCATATCCTGCTGTTGCCACCTCTACCTGATACTTAAAAGAAACACTTCCTGTCTGTTCTCTAGGTACTGTAAAACCAGTCTTAGAGCCAAAACCATATTTATCATAACAAGCCTTAAGCTCGTCCCCATTAATAACAGTTTCGACAATATTAGCAACCGCAATATTAGAAGATAGAGCAAAACCTTGATCGTAAGTAATATCTCCCCATCCTTCTTTTAACCAGTCATTAATGGTAACATCTTCTCCTTCATTCGCTGATTCATATGTTTTACTACCTGAAGTATATTTCGTACTACCATCATAATTACCACTGTCAATCGCACACATATAACTAAATATTTTCATCGTACTACCAGGTTCATAAGGATTACCAACAATAGGATCAACATAACTAGTCATATTTCTTAAATTAGGATCATAACTAGGTGTCGAAGAATACCCCAAAATAGCCCCTGTCTTAGCATCTGCAACAATCATAAGAGTCCATTCAGCTTCCGAATCACTACTAGCTTTCTTAACCGCATTTTCAATAAATAACTCAATATTATTATCGATTGTTAAATAAATATCATCCCCATCATCAGCTTCCTCACGATACTCTCTACCATTAGCAATCTTATAACCATACCTATCTTTCTCATAAGTAACATAACCAGCCTTACCTGTTAATAAATCATTAAAATACTCTTCAATTCCCATTTCTCCTGTAATATACTCGTTACCATCATCCCCATCTTTATTGACCGTATAACCTAACATATATGAAGCAAAATCCCCATTAGGATAATATCTCTTCGTACTCTCTGTAAAATCAATTCCTGGTAAATTAAGTTCTTTAATCTCTTCCATCTGAATTTGACTAAGATTACGTCCCCCTGGACCAAGTTCCACTTGATAAGCATCTTTATTCAGAAGTTCTAATATTTCACTTTCACTCATATTAATCAAAGGTGCTAACTTTTCCGCGGTCATTTCCTTATCGACAACATGTAAAGGTGTATCCGAACCCTCACTTCTTGTTTCTGATAAATAAGCAATAACCGTATAACTAGATACTGATTGTGCTAAAACATTACCACTTTTATCAAGAATAGAACCCCTAATAGGCATTAATACCTCTTCATTAATATTTCTATCCTTAATAAAAGCACTAAGAGTACTATCTTCAACTCTATAATCAACAAGACATAAATAAGAAAGCCTACCTATAAAAATAGCAAACAAAAAAAAGACCATTACAAACAAAAACTTATTAATTTTAATCTTATCTGTATTAATCTTTTTTCTATTCATATCTATCACTCTTCTATTCTGTTATCGTTTTAATATTATCATTATTATAAGCAAGACCCAAAGAATCAGATACTGTTTTAATATTATCTAAAGAAGCCATCTCATTTATCTTCATAGCTAAACTCTGATTAGTATCTTCTTGTGTATCAACTTCCATCCTTAATTTCTGAACTTCTAGATTAATTTGTGATAAACTAACACTACCACAGACAATACCCACAACTAAGAAAACTGATAAACACATACAAGTCTTATATAAAAAACGTTCTAATTTAGTAAACATTCTCTTTTTTTTCTTCTTTGGCATCTTGTATCACCCTTTATTCTTTTATTTTTTCTACAATTCTAAGTCTAGAACTACGAGCTCTATTATTTTCTTCTAGTTCCTTCTTACTAGGAACAGTTCCTTTACTAATTATCTTTAATACAGGTTGATATTCTTCTGGTACAAAAGGCAACTTCTTAATCTCATTAGGTACTTCACTATATTTACGAAAGATATTTTTAACTATTCGATCTTCTAGTGAATGAAAAGTAATAACACATATCCTACCATTAACATTAAGTAATGATATTGCATCTTCTAAAGCTCTTTCTAAAACATTAAGTTCATCGTTAACTTCAATTCTAATAGCTTGGAATACTTTACGTGCTGGATGACTATCCCTCATTGCTTTATATGGCATTCCTGACTTAATAATATCTACTAGTTCCAAAGTCGTTTCAATTGGTTTATTCTCTCTATATTTAATAATTTGCTTAGCAATACTAGTAGCATACTTTTCTTCACCATATTCTCTAAATATCTTAACTAATCTATTATAATTATAAGTATTAATCACATCATAAGCACTAAACTCTTTACTTTGATCCATTCTCATATCCAGTTTAGCATCATGATGATAACTAAACCCTCTTTCATCAATATCTAGCTGTGGTGAAGAAACACCTAAATCAAATAAAATACCATCAACTTTACTAATCCCTCTTTTAAGAAGCTCTTCTTTCATTCTAACAAAGTTACACTTAATAATTTCATAATTATCACTAATCTTACTAAGTCTTTCCTTGCTAGCCTTAATTGCCATATCATCCTGATCAATAGCAATAAGTAACCCCTTTTTAAGTCTTTTTAGAATTTCACTACTATGCCCCCCGAAACCCAAAGTACAATCAACATAAACTCCATCTTCTTTAATATTCAAACCATCTATACTTTCTTCAAGTAAAACACTCTTATGCATCAAATTCCCCCTCAAATAAGTTTTCCGCAATATCGCTTAAACTATCAGTATTTTCTTCCATTAGATTATTAAACTTATCTAATGCCCAAATTTCAAGACGATCGTTTACCCCAATAATTGCACATTCTTTTTGAATTCCCGCATAACTAATTAAAGAGTTTGCTAAGTTAATTCTACCTTGTTTATCAAATTCGCATAAAGTAGCACCTGATAAGAAGAACCTCGTAAAAGTACGAGCATCTTTTTTCGTAAAAGGAAGCGTTTTAAGTTTAGATACAATCTTTTCCCATTCAACCAAAGAGTAGACAAATAAACAATTATCTAAACCGCGGGTAACAATAAATTTCTCTCCAATTTCTTCTCTAAATTTAGAAGGAATCGTAAGTCTACCTTTATCATCAATATTGTGATGAAATTCACCAATCAACATATTCCCCACCTTCTTCCATTCTCTGCCACTCTATACCACTATTCTACTATCAAAATCTTTATTTGTAAATACTTTCTCCATAACTTTACATATATTTACAAAAAAAATAGATATCACTTTCAATATCTACATAAAAAGCAACCAATATTGGTTACTTTTATACTATAAATCTATTGAACAATCCATGGATCTGTCTGGGTTCCGCTTCCCGTCACACTGATGTCAGATTTGAGAGAAAGCACGGGCCGCACACAGTAATCGTTAAGCATATAGGCGTTGTTGATGATACCTTTTTCGCGCACGCTAAACACATACGCGCTCCCGTATTCGAAGTAATACGGGCTCATTGTCCAATAACGATAACCTGTATACAAATAGTAACTACTATTGCTAGTATTATGAACTGCTCCACCCATCGCTACTTCATCTGCTGTGATTAAGCCTACTGGATATGTTAATGCTCCATTCCCTTTGCTTGTATCATCTACAGTAAATGCATCATTTTTCTGACTACATGTTAATATTGGGCTTTTATTTGTATACAATCTATAATTTGCTCCATAATATGTTACAATCGTTCCATAACCTATTCCACTTTTCATGCTTCTATCATTACAATAAATTACATCTGCTACTTTATCACTATAGCCTGCATCTAAAATATTTGTTTTATACCAATTATCTACAACTGTTTTGATAGTACTATTATTAATATTTGCATGAGTATTACTATAACTACTTGCTCCTGCTTGCCCAAACATATATCCTACATAAGCATTATCATTGCCGGCATCATTAAACACACTCGTTCCTATTCGTCTGTCTGTACTACTTTCGCCATTTGCATGCGCACTTGTTCCATCATATATTAATCTTATTGTTCCATCACCATTTATTCTTATAATACGCCAATATTTGTTTGCAAATTTTACATAGTTATTTGTTGATGCTCCTCTAAAATAATAACTTGTTCCATAATCATCTTGCGCACTATATATTCCTTCATCTGTCGTAGCAGTCTGGCTAAAATCTGGTGTTCCCTCATTAGCACTTAATCCTAAATATTCTAACATCTCCGAAGAAGTACGACTAGAACTACTACTACCTTCTCCTTCATTCGATGCATCTGCATGCAAATAATAATCGAAACTTTGATTAAACATATCATTAGGATTACTCATATTACCATCTATCCAAATATATAATGTATATGTTGTTGGTGTACTACTAATCGCAACACCATCCAATAAAGTAATATCATTACCATTAATCACACTGCTAAAATTACCCTCTGTAATAACACTATCTCCATTATAAATAGCCCATTTAAAAGAATCTTCTTTAAGATAATCAGAGATAGATTTAACATTTAAATATAAATTCAAATATAAAGTTGTAGGACTGCTAGAACTAACAATAATATCCTTAACAATTCCTTTTTCCTTTGTTGAAACTGGAATCAAATTATTATTTGTAATATCAGGACCATCATCATAATTAACTGTTATTTGTCCAATCGAAACACTAACACTTTTATCTTCCGGTGCTCTCCATACAAACCAAGCATAAGTAACACCGATTACTAATAAAGCTAATATAACTAAAAAAGAAATCCTAAATATCATTTTCTTATCTTTCATCTTAGCACTCCTATTCTTATTTAATTATATAATACCTTAAACTAAGTTTCAAGTCTTTTTTAAATATATTATAATTAAAAATGTCAAATTAATTCTTAATAGTAGATTATTTAAGTTTTTTTTGATATACTAAAGTAAGAGGTGATAAAAGAAATGAAACCTAGAATTAAAGCTATTACTAAAACAGGAATTTTCTTTATCTTACTTTTTTTATGGAGTTATATTCCCATTATCTTTTTTGATTTAAATAAATTAGATATAACAGGCAGAGTTATCTACTCATTAGTATGTGATATAACGTTCCTTATTTTAATTATTTCTGCCTATCGTAAAACCTTAATTAAAGATTTTAAAGATTTCTTTAGTGATTTTCTAAATAATATTGAAATATCTTTTAAATATTGGTTTGCCGGTTTTTGTATTATGATCGTTAGTAATTTAATTATAACTGTCATTATGCAAGGTGGTATGGCTACAAATGAAGAACAAGTAAGAACACTAATTGGTATTGCTCCTTTATATATGTTTTTTGATGTTGCAATTTATGCTCCTTTCACTGAAGAACTAATCTTTCGAAAAGGTTTCCGTGATATTTTTAAAAACAAATGGGTCTTTATTATAGCTAGTGGTTTAACTTTTGGTACTCTCCATGTCCTAAGTTCTCTAACAAGTGCAAGTGCCCTATTATATTTAATTCCTTATTGTAGTTTAGGTATTGCTTTTGCTTATTCATACTATAAAACCAATAATATCTTTTCTACTATAAGTATGCATATGTTACATAATTCCCTTGCTATTATTTTATATTTCATTGGAGGCGTCTAATATGAAAAGAATATTAAAAATCCTTCTTTTTTTTCTAATCTTTGTTATCGTTGTTATGTTCTATAGTTTATTTATTGTCACCAATAAATTAGAAACCCATGAATATCGTGTTGACACTCCCACTCTAGATGAAAGTTATAATGGCTTAAAAATCATTCATTTCTCTGATTTACACTATCTAAGAAATTTAAATGAAAATAAATTAGATAAAATAATTGATGAAATTAATTTAATTAATCCTGATCTTGTTGTTTTTACTGGTGATTTAATCGATGAAGATTTTACTCCTACTGATGAAGATATCAACTATCTAACCGATAAATTAAAAAGCATTAATGCCAAATATGGTAAATATAGTGTTTTAGGTAACCATGATCACAACACAACTCTATTAGAAAATATCTATCAAAACAGTAATTTTACTCTTTTAAATAATAGCTATGATATTATTTATAATGAAAAAAATGTTCCCCTTTTCATCGGGGGCTTAGATAGTGTTATCACTGGTAATGCTAATATTGATACAACAATGTCTTACTTTAATGATCATGAAGATATCAGTTATAAAATAATTCTTGTCCACGAACCAGATTATGCTGATACTATTGTAGGTTCATATGATAATATTAACTTAATATTATCAGGTCATTCCCATAATGGTCAAGTAAGAGTACCATTTATTGGTGCTATCTACACACCAGAAAGTGCTAAAAAATATTATGATAATTATTACAAAGTTAATAACACTGACTTATATATATCAAGTGGTTTAGGTTATTCTGAATTAAACTTTAGATTATTTAATAGCCCCTCTATTAACTTTTATAGATTAGTAAAGACAGATATTCCATCTTAAATATCTGTCTTTTCTTTTTCATATTCACAATTAACACATTTAATCTTATCTTTTTTCTCTACTAAAATACTCTTACAGTTAGGACATAATTCTCCTGTTGGTTTATCCCAAGTAGCAAAATCACATTTAGGATAATTATTACATCCATAAAATATTTTACCACGTCTTGTTTTCTTTTCGACAATTTTACCATCACACTTAGGACAATCCATAATAATAACTTCTTCTTTATCCTCTTTTTCATTTTTAATATACTTACATTCTGGATAGTTACTACAAGCTACAAATTTTCCATATTTACTTTGTTTAATAACCAATGGATTACCACACTGTGGACACATCTCACCCGTTTCTACGGGTGCTTTCTTTTCCATCTTAGAAAAAGCTTCTTCTACTTTAGGTTCAAAATCTTTATAAAAACGATCAAGTAACTTATACCAAACAAGATCACCATCGGCAATTTTATCCAAGTCATCTTCCATTTCTTTCGTATATTTAACATTAATAATATCTTTAAAGAACTCTTGTAACTTATCCGTTGTTTCAATACCTACTTCGGTTGGAACAAATTTCTTTTCGACAATTTGTACATAGGCTCTTTCCTTTAAAGTATCAATTGTCTTAGCATAAGTAGAAGGTCTACCAATACCTAACTCTTCCATTTCTTTAATTAAACTACTTTCTGTATATCTACTAGGAGGTTTAGTACTATGACTAGAGTATTCAATCTTTTCACTCATTATCTTGTTATCTTTAACTAACGTAGGTAATATCTTATCCTCTGAATTTTCATATTTTTGATAAACTTTCAAATACCCATCAAAGACTAATACTTGACCAGTTGCTTTAAATTGATAATCATTATTATCTAAAATAATCTTTGTTGCTTTAACCTTAGCATTCTTCATTAAAGAAGCAAGAGCTCTATAATAGATAATCGAATAAAGTTTATATTCATCATTAGATAAATAAGGTTTAACATTCTCTGGTGTTCTATTTATTGAAGTAGGTCTAATAGCTTCATGCGCATCTTGAACATTTTCTGTCTTCTTACTCTTCTTAACATAACCAACATAATCTTTACCATAGTTACTATCAATAAAAGCATAAGTACTCTTAACAAACTCATCAGATAATCTAACTGAATCTGTTCTCATATATGAAATTAAACCCACTGTCTCATCTTTTAAAGTAATACCTTCATATAACTTCTGAGCAATACTCATTGTCTTTTTCGAAGTAAAATTAAGTTTATTAGAAGCAGCTTGTTGTAATGTTGATGTTGTAAAAGGATATGGTGCATTTTTAGCCTTTTCCTTCTCTTCAATATCCCGAATAACAAACTCTTTATCTAAACTATCAACAATCTTCTTAGCATCTTCTTCGGTCTTAATTTCAATCTTTTTATCCTTATAAGTATCTAACTTAGCATCAAAATCTTTAAAATAAGCATCAACCTCAAAATACTCTTCTGGAATAAAAGCCTGAATTTCTCTTTCACGATCAACAATTAATTTTAAAGCTACACTTTGAACTCTACCTGCTGATTTACCACCTGTTTTAGATTGCATAAGTTTACTTAATCTAAAACCAATAATTCTATCAAGTATTCTTCTAGCTTCTTGTGATTTAACTAAATCATCATCGATCATTCTTGCGTTATCAAAAGATTTAAGAATAACATCTTTAGTAATCTCATTAAAAACAATTCTCTTATAATTATCTTTATTAAGTCCTAAAGTATCATATAAATGCCATGAAATAGCTTCTCCCTCCCGATCAGGGTCAGTAGCAAGATAAACAAAAGAAGCATCATTAACATCTTTTTTTAATTCCTTAACTATCTTACTTTTTCCTTTAATAATCTTATAATCAGGTTTAAAATTATTTTCTAAATCTACTCCTAACCCAAACTTACCTGAAGTAGATAAATCTCTTATATGTCCAACTGAAGAAACAACCTTATAGTCATTTCCTAAATATTTTTCTATTGTTTTACTTTTACTTGGGGACTCAACAATAACCAACTTCTTGCTCATTATATCCCTTTCCTTTCTGTAACATTATATATATTATTAAAGAAAAAAGTCAAGTATTTTTTAAAATTTACATATTTTTACATAATTTAGAAAAATACATTGTTTTATTTATCCACCCACAGAAGTACCTATCGGTACTTACGTGGGAATGAGAAATAGAAGACCTTACGGCCTTCTAGATTTCTCTATTTATCATTTACTTTGTAGCCCGAAAAGGTTTTCGGGCTACTTAACAAGAAGAAAGAACATCTTATGTATATTAACTTACGATCCAAGGATCATTTATCGTTCCTGACCCAGACAACTGTACGTCAGATTCGAGGGAAACTACGGGCCGCACACCGAAAGTGTTGTGCACAGTGCCGCTGTAGACGTCACCAGCGTCGCCCACGAACCACCCGCCCGCGTAACCAACATCGAAGGAAGACGGGCTCATGGTCCAATAACTACTACCTGTGTACAAATAATAATTATAATTCGATGGAAAATTATAAGTATAACCCCCTGCAGCAATTACTTCATCTAATGTTATTAAGCCTACTGGATATGTTAATGCTCCATTGCCTTTTGTTGTATCATCTACCGTAAAGGAATCATTTTTTTGACTACATATCATTTTGATTTGATTTGTTTGTGCTCCAGAACCATCTTCAGCAATTACTCGACCTGCAGGCTAATAAACCGTAGGATTATTTCCAAAACCATATATACCATTACCACCCATGGTTTGCGAGAAATCTTCATCAACTTCTCTATCATTACAATAGATTACATCTGCTATTTTATCACTATAACCTTTATCTTCGATATTTGTTTTATACCAATTATCTACATATGTTTTTATATGACTATCAAACGTATTTGAGTGTGCTTGACTATATGACGTTGTTTTTGTACTTCCTGAACAACTTGTTGTTGATGCACATTGATTATCTATTCCCGTCATATAGCCTACATAGGCATTATCACCATATGTTGCATTAAATCTACTTTCTCCTATTTGTCTATCTTCACTATTTTCGCCATTAGCATGAGCACTTGTTCCATCATAGATTAATCTTATTGTTCCATCTCCATTTATTCGAATTATTCTCCAATATTTGTTTGCAAATTTTACATAGTTATTTTCTACTGCTCCTCTAAAATAATAACTTGTTCCATAATCATCTGTCGTTTCATATATCCCTTCATCTGTGGTTGCCACTGCAGTAACACTATTTTTTGCTCCATTAGACATTGCTTTAATTTGATTTCCTAATTCAACACCACTAATTGGGGGAATTTCATCTGTTGCACTAGCTTTTATTCTAAATTCAAAATTTTGATTATACATTGTACTTGGATTTGGCATGTTTCCATCTATCCATATATATAGTATATATGTTTGTTCTGCACTACTTACTTCAACATTTTTAAGTAAATTAATTACATCATCTTGATTGCTACTTGCAAAATTACCTTCTACTACTGGAGTACCTTCATTATCATATAAGCCATACTTAAATGACTCATCTTTTAAGCCAGTATCTAAACTTACAATCGTCATATCTAAATTTAGATATACTAGTGATGTACTACTCATCGTAATTTGTTTACTAATACCTTTTTCTTTAGTACTAGTTGGTATCAAATTATTATTAGTAATATTCTCCCCATCTTCATAACTAATTGA
>CALVRZ010000011.1 GCA_944358875.1 uncultured Bacilli bacterium | reverse complement strand
AAAGTTTTGAATGGTAAAGTCTTATTTTTAAGGCTTTTTCCATTAACTTTCTACATAACTAAATTTTCTACATAAATTAAATTATGTAGAATTCTACATAATTCTATGCCTAAAAAGGGCGCCACATAAGAATTAGACTAGGAACAAATATGAAACATATTTCCCAAACAAAAGAAATATTTTCATATCATATTTCCTAGTTTTTTTTAAACAATAGTAACTTAATAAAAATTTTTTTTCAAGATATATTAACTACCTAGAGATGTCACAAAAAAATATAATTGTTAAATACTATGTTGTAATTATTATAAAGGAGAGGTAAAGTTTATTCTAACTTTCATTCTTTTTGACATACAAGTCTAAGAAGTTAATACATCAGAAATATTAATCTAATAAAATCATAATTCTAAATAAATTTAAAAAAATAATCTTGCTGTTAAATAAAAAATTTGTTATACTTATATTGTAAATAGAAATATGGAAAAAGAAAGACTATTTACAATAAGACAATTGACACAGTTAATTGAACAGGTCTAAAGTAAAATAATCCAAAAATGAACTGAAAGGTGGTGCCACCCTATGCAAAAATTGAATTTTAAATTGTTAACTTATTGTATACTAGGGGGGGGGGTATAAATTAACCCAAGCCACTAAAAATAAAAAATCGCAAACTACAAAGATAAGTTTAGTAGATACTAGACTGATTTCTTTGTAGTTTTTTGTGTATAAAAAGAGAGGTTGATAAAAATGAAGTTTATTAAGAAATATTATCTATTGTTATTATTAATTATTACTTTGGCAGGTGCAACGATATATGGAACATATGCAATGTTTACATCAAGTGTTGAAACAAATATGGTTAATATGGATACTAATATGGTATATAAATTTAAGATTAATGGAACTCAAGAATTAAAAGTAAGCGCAAATTCTAAACTTAGATTTAATGCCGTAGTTGAAAATGATATGGATGGTATGATATCATATGGAATGTATTATAAGATGATAAGTCCAACAACATTACCAAGTGGTGTCATAATAGCCCAAGTATCAGATGATTTAACAATGTTAGCAAAAGGACAACTAGAAAGTGGCACATCTAAAACAGTCCCAATGGTCATAAAGAATACATCCGATAGTGATATAACCGTAGAAATAGGCGTAAGAACAGGTTATGCTACAGAAACACAAGGTCCAGATGATATAATCTATAATGAAGGAGAAGTACCAATAACAAGTTTTCAAACCAGTGAAGAAGCAGGAAATGATAGCTGTGTTTCCACTATAGAATGTACCAATGAATGTGAAAACAGACGAATCAACGGCGAATGGAAAGTTTTTTGTGTATGTAATACTGGTGAAAATATAAACCCTGCATATGAGACATTACAGAAATTAGGTTTAACAGCAAATGAAGGTACACCAGATTTTACCCAAACAGCCACAACTGATGAAGGAATATATGCAACTGAAGATGACTATGGAACGACATATTATTTTAGAGGAGCAGTAGAAAATAACTATGTCAAGTTTGCAGGCTATTATTGGCGCATCATTAGAATAAATGGTGATGGATCTATTCGATTAATCTATGATGGAACAAGTGCCCATGCCAATGGAGAAAGCAGCGAAGATCGACAAATTGGAATAAGTGCATATAATTCAACATATGGAGATAATGCCTATGTAGGCTATATGATGGGAATAGATAATGAATGTGAATCAACGACAATTTGTCCGGGAAACACAAGGACAACGTCATATAGTCAGGCTACAACTAATACATATAGTAGTATAATAAAGATAGCTGTAGATAATTGGTATAAAACAAATATTCAAGATGCAGGATATAGTGACAAAATTGCAGATGTGATCTATTGTAATGATCGAAGTGTGAATAATAATGAAGGTTATGGCAATAATGTAGTATATTACAAAGTATATGAGAGAATTGTAAGAAACTATGCTCCAGATTTAAAATGCAATCAAAAAAATGATTCCTTCACTGTAAATGACATAACAGATGGCAACAGAGCATTAACATATCCTGTTGGTTTAATAACAACCGATGAAATATCCATGGCAGGAGGAGTATATACTATTAATAATTCTAGTTTTTATTTATCTACTGGTAATTCCTTTTGGACGATGAGTCCTGCCAGCTTTGTGAATAATCATGTATACATGTGGAGATTAAGATATGATGGATATGTTGACAATAACTATACGAACGCTACCAATGGTATCAGACCTGTCATATCACTTAAATCATCAGTTCAATTACAAGGAAATGGTACGTTAGAATCACCATTCAATGTACAGTAAAATATAAAGCAAATTATCAAGACTTGAACCTCATTTCTTTGACATAAGAAATGGGTTTTATATTATCATTTACATAATAGATTACTTTTTCATATTTTAAGTTATATTTAATTCCCTCCAAGGCAATTATGGGAAATTATGGTTAATACTTGACTAATAAATGTAAAAGATATATAATGTTAGACGTCTAATATTTTAAAAGGTGGGATCATATGAATAATCAAGTTGAAACAATATGTCAATTAGCCAAAGAAATTGGTTCTTTAAATTATCAAAGATCCTATAAAAAGTTAGAACAAATCGGTATTTATCCTGGTCAACAAATTCTTATTGAATTAATTCATAAGAATCAAGGTATAAGCCAAGCCCAATTAGCCAAATTATCCATTCGTACACCAGCAACCATTACCACTATGTTATCTCACATGGAAAATAATGGCTACATTTCTAAGAAAGTAGACGAGAAAGATAAAAGAGCAACTCGCCTTTTTCTAACAACAAAAGGTGAAAAAATTTTAAAACAAATTAAAACTCAGAAAAAGGAAGAAATGTGCATCATTTTAAAGGATATTACTGATGAGGAACTAACAACTATTCATAATGTTCTTCAAAAAATCAAAAATAATTTAGAAGGAAAACAATAAAATATAAAGGAGGTCCATTTTTATGTTAGAGTTAAAAAAAATAAATAAAAGCTATAAAACTGGCGATTTTGTACAACATGCTTTAAAAGATGTATCTCTAGAATTTCGTAAAAGTGAATTCGTTTCTATTCTAGGACCATCAGGAAGTGGAAAAACAACTCTTTTAAATATTATAGGTGGTCTTGATCGCTACGATAAAGGAGACTTAATCATTAATAACAAATCTACCAAAAAGTTTACTGACAAAGATTGGGACTCATATCGTAACAATTGTGTTGGCTTTATCTTTCAAAGTTATAATCTAATTGGTCACATTTCCATTTTAGATAATGTTGAAATGTCACTTACCCTAAGTGGTGTTGGAGCTAAAGAGAAAAAAGAAAGAGCCCTAGAGGCCTTAGATCGAGTAGGTTTGAAAGAACATGCCCATAAAAAGCCCAACCAATTATCTGGTGGCCAAATGCAAAGAGTTGCCATCGCTAGAAGTCTCGTCAATAATCCTGATATCATTCTAGCGGATGAACCAACCGGAGCCCTTGATTCCAAAACTAGTAAGCAAATAATGAATTTGATTAAAGAAATAGCCAAAGACAAATTAGTCATCATGGTAACTCATAATGCTGAATTAGCTCATGAATACTCAACTCGTATTATTGAATTCAAAGATGGTAAACTAATTAGTGATTCCAATCCCATAACTAAAGAGGAGAAAAACGAAGATACCATAAGCATCAAAAAAACATCTATGAGTTTTCTAACAGCATTAAAACTATCATATAATAACATCAAAACCAAAAAAGGCAGAACTGCTTTAACCGCCTTTGCATCTAGTATCGGTATCATCGGTATTGCTTTAATCCTATCTCTATCTAATGGCTTTAAAATTGAAATAGATGAATTTGAACAAGATTCCCTATCTCAAGCCCCTATCATGATTACTGAACAAGCAATGAGTATGGACGAAGAAACAATTGAAGAACTCCAAGGTAATGATCTAGAAAAATATCCTGATGAAGAAAAAGTATATGTCGCTAAAGACATTACCGAGACAATGACTCATACTAATGTCATAACACAAGACTATATGGATTATCTAGATGGTTTAGATCAAGATGACATATCAGGTATTTCATATCAATATGGTACTAATTTTAACATTATCAACAAAAGCAGTGATGGTTATCAAATGGTAAGCGCAACTAATATGCAAATTCAACCATGGACTCTTTTACCAAGCAAAGAAAATGATGACGAAGATACTATTATTGAAACTAACTATGATATCCTAGCGGGTTCCATTAACAATGATGAACCAGGACTCATTCTTCAAGTAAATAGTAAAAATCAAATTTATGCTTCAACTTTAGAACAACTAGGTTTTGACGCTGAAGAAGAAGTAAGTTTTGAAGACATCATGAGTAAAGAATTAAAAGTTGTTCTAAATAATGATTACTACACTAAGGTTGGTAATTACTTTATCCCCAATCAAAACTTAGAAGAATTATACAATAATGAGAATAATATAACCCTAAAAGTTCAGGCTATTATTAGAGGAAAAGAGGATAAAGAAATCTTAACAAGTGGTACTGGTCTTGCTTATACCAATGCCTTAACTAAACTAGTAATATCAAAAAATAAAGATTCAGACATTGTCAAAGCCCAAAACGAAAGTGATTACAATGTTTTAACCAATCAACCATTCGATGCAACAACTACCAAAGAGTCAGTCTTATCTTATTTAGGTGCCGAAAGTACACCCGTTGCCATCTCTATCTATCCTAAAGATTTCAAATCTAAAGACCAAATCTTATCATATCTTGATAATTACAATGAAGATAAAGAAGAAGCCGATACTATTCAATATACGGATATGGCTGCTATGCTATCATCATTAAGCCAAAACATTATGGATGCCATTACGATTGTCTTAATAGCTTTCTCATCAATATCACTAGTAGTATCATCAATAATGATTGGTATAATAACATACATATCTGTTCTTGAAAGAACCAAAGAAATAGGTATCTTAAGAGCTTTAGGAGCCCGTAAGAAAGATATCAAACGTGTTTTCAACGCTGAAACTATGATAATAGGTATCTTCTCCGGGGTTCTAGGTATTGTTATTGCCTATATCCTTACAATACCAACCAATATTATCATTGAAAATCTATCAGGCTTAGCCAATGTTGCCAAATTAAACATCATTCATGCCATTATTCTTGTAATGATCAGTGTTATCCTAACCGTAATAGGAGGAGCTATTCCTGCCAATATGGCAAGTAAAAGAGATCCTGTTATTGCTTTAAGGACCGAATAATAGAAAGAGGAAAAAAGATGAAAGAAATATTTAAAATATTAAAAAAATATACCTTATGGATTATTATTGTTATTGTCTTACTATTTTTCCAAGCTTACTGCAATTTATCATTACCTGATTATACCTCAAGGATTGTCGATACAGGTATCAGTGGGGGCGGAATTGAAAATAATGCTATTGAAGTAATTCGTGAAAGCGAATATCAAAAACTAATTATGTTCACTGAAGATCCTGAACTAATTAATCAAAATTATGAAAAAATAACTAAAGAAGACACAGAATATTTAGATGAATATCCTGCTTTAGGAAATGAAAATCTTTATATTTTAAAAGATGTATCTAATGATACCAAAGAAGAAATTTCAGATGAATTATTAAAACCTATCATTATTGTTTATGGTATGGAGTCAGATAATGAAACTGTGAAAAACATGATTGGTAGTGATAAATTACCAACTAATCCTGAAACATCAGAAATTGATCCTACTCAATATTTACAAAGTCTAACTCCCGAACAATTAGAAGGTTTAAAAACAACCATTAATGATACTCTTGATAGTATTGAACCAAGTATGTTAGAACAAGTAGCTATCAACTATGTCAAAAACGAATATACCACTATCGGTGTCGATCTAGAAGCCAAACAAATTAATTACATCATCATCGCTGGCTTAAAAATGTTAGGTCTATCACTCTTAGCGATGTTAATAACAATTGTAAGTACATTGCTATCAAGTAAAATAGCAACAAGTTTCAGTAGAGATTTACGAAATAAAATAGCTACTAAAGTAATGATTTTTTCTAATAAAGAATTTGAAGATTTTTCCACAGCATCGTTGATAACTAGAAGTACTAACGATATCCAACAAGTGCAAATGTTTGTCGTTATGCTCCTTCGTCTTGTCATTTATGCCCCAATCATGGGTATTGGTGCCTACACTCATGTAAATAAGAGTTCAATGGCTTGGGTCATCGCTCTAGCAGTCGTACTAATCATGGGCTTAGTAACAGTTTTATTTACCATTGCTCTACCAAAATTCAAGAAAGTTCAACAATTAATTGATAAACTAAATCTTGTTGCCCGTGAAATAATCACTGGTATACCTGTTGTTAGAGCCTTTGGTAATGAAAAACATGAAGAAGAACGTTTTGATAAGACTAATGTTAACTTAACTAAAACCCACTTGTTTGTTAATCGACTTATGAGTGTCATGATGCCAACTATGATGTTTATCATGAATGGCGTAAGCGTTCTAATCATCTGGGTTGGATCAAAACAAGTTGATACCGGAAGTATGCAAGTAGGAACATTAATTGCCTTTATCACTTACACAATGCAAATCATCATGGCTTTCCTAATGCTTTCAATGATGAGTATTATGATTCCAAGAGCCTTTGTATCTGTAAGACGTATAGGTGAAATCTTTAACAAAGATATATCTGTTAAAGATAAAGAAGAAATTGTTCCATTCGATCCAAAGAAAAAAGGTCTTGTTGAATTCAAAGATGTTTACTTCCGTTATCCTGGTGCTGAAGAAGATGTTCTCAAAAATATTAGTTTTACGGCCTTACCAGGAACAACCACAGCCTTTATTGGTTCTACCGGAAGTGGAAAATCTACCTTAATAAACTTAATTCCAAGATTATATGATGTAACCGGTGGTAAAATCCTTATCGATGGTGTTAACATTAAAGATGCTAAGTTACATGATCTACGTGAAAAAATAGGTTATGTACCTCAAAAAGGTAATCTTTTCACTGGTACCATTAAGTCCAATATTGCCTTTGGTGAAGATTATGCCGGTCAGATTAGTGATAAACAAATAACCAAAGCAGCTTCTATTGCCCAAGCCGAAGAATTTATCAAAACTAAAGAAAAAAAATATGATAGTGAAATATCACAAGGAGGAACCAATGTCAGTGGTGGTCAACGTCAACGTTTAGCTATAGCTAGAGCCATTGCTATTGATCCTGAAATATACATTTTCGATGATAGTTTTTCAGCTTTAGACTACAAAACCGATGCTAAATTGCGTGCATCACTAACTAAAGAAACTAAAGATAGTACCAAATTTATTGTTGCTCAACGTATTAGTACTGTCTTAAATGCTGATCAAATCATCGTTTTAGATGGTGGAACCATCGCCGGTATTGGTACCCATAAAGAACTAATGAAAACATGTGATGTCTATAAAGAAATAGCCCTATCACAATTGTCAAAGGAGGAACTAGAAAATGAGTAATGAAAATAGAAAAACTAGTCGCCCTAAACATGGACCAGTCGGTGGTATGCCAACTGAGAAAGCCAAGGATTTCAAAGGAAGCTTAATTCGTCTTATCAAAAGTATGTCATCATACCATATCCTTCTCATTGCCGCCTTTGCCTTTGCTATCGGTAGTACGATCTTTTCCATCGTTGGACCAAAAATCTTAGGTAATGCCACAACTGAGTTATCTAATGGTCTTATCAATAAAATAACAGGAGTAGGGGGCATTGATTTCCAAGCTATAGGTTCAATCCTACTAACCGTTCTAATCATATATATCGTAAGTGCCATTTTCTCCTATATTGAAGGCTTAATCATGACCCAGGTAAGCCAAAAATATACTTACCAATTAAGAAAGAAAATATCAGAAAAATTAAATAGATTACCTGTATCATATTTTGATAAAAAAACACATGGTGAAGTATTATCAATTATCACCAACGATGTTGATACCTTATCTATGTGTCTTAACCAAAGTGCTACCGAAGTAATAACTTCGATTGTAACAATCATCGGTATTCTTGTTATGATGATTAGTATCAATATTCCAATGACCATTGTTGCAATCCTTATCTTACCTGTATCTATTTTCTTAATTAGTTTTGTCATGAAATACAGCCAACATTTCTTTAAAGAACAACAAGAATATTTAGCCAGCGTTAACGGTAAAGTTGAAGAAATGTTTGGTAGTCATACTGTCGTTAAAGTCTTCAACGCTGAAGAAAAAGTCTTAAACGATTTTAGAAAAGAAAATGATAAATTATGTAAAAGTGCTATGAAAAGCCAATTCTTTTCTGGTCTTATGCATCCAATCATGACTTTTGTTGGTAATATAGGTTACGTTTTAGTAGCCATCATTGGTGGGGCCTTCGCCATTCAAGGTAAGATTACCATTGGTAATATTCAATCATTTATATCATACACCAAGAATTTTACCCAACCAATAATGAACTTTGCTCAAGTCTCAAATATGCTTCAATCAATGTTAGCGGCTGCTGAAAGAATTTTTGAATTTTTAGATGAAGAGGAAGAAGCCATTGTCGTTGATAATCCAGTTAAACTAACTCATGTTGATGGAACCGTAGAATTCCAAAACGTTCACTTTGGCTATAATCCTGATCAAATCATTATCAATGATTTCAATGCCAGTGTTAAACCAGGTCAAAAGATTGCCATCGTCGGACCTACTGGCGCTGGTAAAACAACAATGGTTAAACTCCTAATGCGTTTCTATAAAGTAAATTCGGGTGCTATTCTTGTTGATGGTCATAATATCAATGACTTCAATCGTGAAGATTTACGAGGTATATTTGGTATGGTTCTTCAAGATACATGGCTTTTCAGTGGTACCGTTATGGAAAACCTCCGTTATGGAAAATTAGATGCCACCGACGATGAAGTTATCGAGGCAGCCAAAACAGCATATGTCCATCACTTCATTCAAACCTTACCCGATGGCTATCAAATGCAACTAAATGAAGAAACATCAAATATATCTGGTGGTCAAAAACAATTATTAACAATAGCTCGTGCCATTTTAGCCGATCCTAAAATCCTTATTTTAGATGAAGCAACATCATCAGTTGATACAAGAACGGAGATTTTAATCCAAAAAGCCATGGACAGATTACTAGAAGGAAGAACCAGTTTCATCATTGCCCATCGCTTATCGACCATCAAAAATGCTGATTTAATCTTAGTTATGGATAAAGGTGACATCGTCGAACAAGGAACTCATGAAGAATTATTAGCTAAAAATGGTTTCTATGCTAATCTATATAATTCTCAATTTGAACATGTAAGTTAAAAAAAGTTCTTCATTTTTTTGAAGAACTTTTTAAATAACCTAGTTTTAGTAGCAATAAAAAATTAGTATAATTTAAATATAATATTTAACAAATATCGTTGACATCCAAATCCAAAAAAGATATACTAATATCATAGGAGGATTAGGAAATGTTAAAGATGTTAAAATCAAAAAAAGGGTTAACATTATTTGAATTATTGGTGGCATTAGTAATTCTAGGTCTTACTGTTAGTATTGTTGTTATATCGATAAAAGGAACAGTTGATGATGTCAAAAAAGAAAGTATAGTTGTTTATGAGAACAGTGTTCTAACCGCAGGCTCTATTTTTACAAATGAATTTGAAAAGGATCTATATTGGCGCAGCAATGATGAAGAAACAATGGCTTGTATAACCGTTCAAGAATTAATAAATCAAGGTTTTCTAAAACAAGATGAAGTTGGTTATGACTACAAAGATTATTCAATAAAAGTAATAAAATCAGAAGAACAAGTCAATAAATATCAACTATTAAAAACAAACGAATGTAAAATTAAAGATACTAAAGCACCAATAATAACTTTTGATGAAAATCCTGTTAATGTTGAAATCAAAGATGATTATAATTTGATGACAGGAGTTACCTTTGATGGCACTGGAAGTGATATTGTCGAACAAAGTATTAAACTAGATGGAAAAGAAATATCAAACACCAAAGAATTATCCTTAGGACAGTATATTATAATTTACAAAATCAAAGATGAAGGGGACAATGAAACCGAAGCGGCTCGTACAGTTAATATAGTTGATACTCAATTACCAATAATTAATACACTATTACAAAATCCTAATAGTAGTATTACTAATTGGCAAAAAAATGAAGTAGAATTAACTGGTAAAGCTATTGACACTGGCTCAGGTATTGTTGCCTATCAATTTAGTCAAAACGCTGAAATTAATAAAAATTCCAGTGGGTGGAAGACAATAACTACAACTTTAAACGAAATAAGTCAAAAGCAAAAAGTTACTACTAATGGTAAATGGTATTTCTATGTAAAAGACGAAGCTGGAAATGTAGCCAAACGTGATATCCAAGTATATATTGACAAGACAGCACCAATTTTTGTTAGTCAAAATGGTTCAATGGGACTAAATTCAATACCTGTCCCTACATTCCAAGATAGTGAGTCAGGAATAAACCAAATTAAATATTATATTAGTACAATATCCACTACTCCTGATAAAAATAACTCTTCGTTTACAACATCAAATAGTATATCAATGGGATGCAATACGACTTATTATGCATGGGCTATAGCAACCGATAAAGCCGGCAATATATCAGATGTAAAAAGTTTAGGTAGCTATTATTATAGTTGTTCTTCAGGATCAAACAGAGGTTCAAGTAACTCCAGTAGTTCTAGTAGTAATAGCTCAAGTTGTGGTGTAATATGTCAAATGCAAAAAAACTCCGAAGCATGGCATCAAACTGACAGCACAGCAGAAAAAAATGCCCTCCATGCTACAAATACAATATTATCTCAATTCATTCCAGGCAGTTATTATGAATCAAGTACAGGTATATGGAGAGATGCTTCAGGAAATGATCTTTATGAAATAAGTAATAGTAGCAAAAAAACAAGCTCATCAAGTAGTAGTTCATCAAAGAAATCATCAAGTTCCAGCAGTTCATCAAATAAATCGTCAAGCTCAAGTAGCTCATCAAAAAAATCATCAAGTTCAAGTAGCTCTTCAATTGCAGGCAAAATAGCTAGTACTATATCAAAAACAATATCTAGTATATTAGGAAGGAAAAGGTAAAAAATGAAAAAAATATTAATTATATCCATAATGACATTAACTATATTAACAGGTTGTGGTAATAATGAGGTTGATAAAGAATATGAAGCAAAAGTAGGAGAAATTCAAGATCAAGTAGTTTCAACAAAAGAGATACCTGATTTCACAATATCAATTATGGGTCTAAAAGATGATACTCTTACACAAGAAGATATTAAAGATTTAACAGTATATGATTTTATTGTCGATGTACCAATATATGATCTAGATCCTAGCTCTGAAGTTTATCGTGAAAAATGGACAGGCATAAAGATAAGTGATGTATTAAACAAGAAAGGTATAACTGATTACGATAGTCTTGATTTTAAATCAACAGGAAATATAACTGTAACCTACACCAAAGAAGAAGTAAGTGATAAATTATATCTAGTTTTTTATCGAAATGATATAGCTTTATCAGAAACAGAAGATACCGCAGTTATGTTATTAGCAGCAAATTTAAAAACAAGATATTGGGTTCCATCACTAGTAAGAATTGATGTAAAATAAAAGAACTATTACAGTTCTTTTATTTTACATTTTTATATCCATAATAATTGGTAGAATTATAGGAACACGTCCAATTCGATCAGATAATAAAGGCATAAGGTCGTTAATAATTTCTTGCTTCAAATCACTGTAATTAACATTACGATCCTTAAGTTTATTAATAATAATCTGCTCAGCTTTTTTCTGAATATCCCTAATAAGATCTTCATTTTCATTAACCAAGATATAACCTCTTGTCGTCACCGAAGGTAATCCTAGTAATTTCTTCTTACCAATATCAATATTAGCAACAATCGCTAAAATACCATTATTGGACATAAGCTTACGATCTTTGATAATAACATTACCAACATCGCCAATTCGAGATCCATCGACATAAATATCGCCAGCATTTACATGACCTTGTTTTCTAATAACATGCTTAGAAACACTAAGTACATCACCATTTTCTAAGATAAAAGTATTATTTTTAGGAACACCACATTCAATAGCCACGTCACAGTGAGTCTTAAGCATTCGATATTCCCCATGATAAGGAGCAAAATATTCCGGTTTAAATAATCTAATCATCCACTTAAGTTCTTCTTGATTAGCATGACCCGAAGTATGAATTTCTGTCATTGAATTCGTAAACACCTTAACACCTTTTAAAGCTAATTTATTAATCGTCTTCGATACTGAACCAGCATTTCCCGGGATAGGGGAAGATGAAAATACAACAATATCGTTAGGTATCAGATGAATCTGTCTATGCGTTCCATTCGCAATTCTAGATAATGCCGCTAGAGGTTCCCCCTGACTACCCGTACAAAGAAGGCATACTTCTTTTGGTTTCAAACGATTAGCTTCTTCCGCTGTAATAATAATATCCTTATCCTTTATATAACCATATTTCGTCGCAATCTCAATTGAAGTATCCATGCTTCGACCAAAGAGAGCCACCTTTCGCTTATGCTTTTTACAAGTCTCAATAATATGTTTCAAACGATAAATATTAGAAGCAAAAGTTGCAATAATTATCCGATTATTTTGATAATTATCAAAAATTTCTCCTAACGCTTCATCGACCTTTGATTCACTAAGTGAACTACCAGGTACTAAAGCATTGGTCGAATCACTCATTAAAAGCTTAACCCCTCGTTGACCAATCTTAGCCATCTTATGAATATCTGACATAGGCCCAATTGGGGTCAAATCAAATTTGAAATCTCCCGTCATAACAATCGTCCCATTTGGTGTTCCAATCGCAATACCATGTGAATCCGGTATCGAATGGGTTGTCCTAAAAAATTCTATATTAAAATGCTTTGTCTTAACAGTTGTTTTATCATCATATATAATAATGTTCTTATATTTAATATTTCTTTCTTGTAGTTTCTTATCAATTAAAGCCTTCGCTTGATTAGGAGCATAAATCTTAGGAATCTTAACCGTTTGCAGTAAAAAAGGAATCCCTCCAATATGATCCTCATGACCATGCGTAATAAATAAAGCCTTAATCTTATCTTCATTTTGTTTTAAAAAAGTAAAATCAGGAATAACATAATCAATTCCTAGTAAATCATCCTCCGGAAACATAACTCCAGCATCGACGATAATAATCTCATTGTGATACATCACACAATACATATTTTTACCAACTTCGCCTAGTCCCCCCAAGGCAAAAACTTTGGTAGTAAGTTCTTGTTTCATAAATCAATCCTTTCTAATAATTCTAATTAACCGTTAAACAAAGTAAAATAAATAATATAAAACAAAAAAATGAGATTTCAAAGCTGTATTAATTATACAATAAAAATAGTAAAAAGACAAGTTTAACATCACAAATAAAAAATAAATCCAGATATTGTCAAAACAAAATAATGATGTTATAATGAAGAGGTAGTAAGAAATAAGGAGAAAATATATGAAAAAGACAATTAAAGATTATGATTTAAGCAGTAAAAAAGTAATTATCAGATGTGATTTAAATGTACCTATGCAAGATGGAAAAATCACTGATGAAACAAGAATTAAAGCAAGCTTAAAGACTATTAACTACGCTTTAGACCATAAAGCTAAAGTAATTATTTTATCCCATTTAGGTAAGATAAAAACTGAAGAAGATAAAGAAAACAATAGCCTTTATCCTGTCAGTGTTAGATTATCTGAATTATTAGGTCAAGAAGTTATCTTTTCTAAAGAAACTCACGGTCCTGAATTAGAAACAAAAGTTGCTAATCTAAAAGATGGTGATGTCTTACTCGTAGAAAATACACGTTTTGAAGATTTAGATAACAAAAAAGAGAGTAGTTGTGACCCTGAATTGTCAAAATATTGGGCCAATTTAGGAGATATCTTCATCAATGATGCCTATGGTACTTGTCATCGTGCACATGCCTCTAATGTTGGTGTTGCTAAGTTACTACCTAATGGTATTGGCTTCCTAGTTGAAGAAGAAATCAACAAACTAGATGAAATCATCAATGAAGATACTCATCCCTATATTGTTGTCATGGGTGGTAAAAAGGTAAGTGATAAAATCAAACTAATCGAAAACATCATTCCCAAATGTGACAAACTCATTATTGGTGGTGCCATGGCCTATACTTTTTTAAAAGCCTTAGGTAATAACATTGGGGGCTCTATCTACGAAGAAGATTCATTATCATACTGTAAAAATTTAGTAGCCAAGTATCCAAATAAAATCATTTTACCTGTCGATACCAAAGTAAGCTCGTCATTAGATAGTCCTACTTATATTGTCAAAGAAGTTGGAACATTTACTGATAGTGATATTGGTTTTGATATTGGAACAAAGACCATTAAGAAGTTCCAAGATTGTTTAGAAGGCGCCAAACGTGTTATCATCAATGGACCAATGGGAGTCTTTGAAAGTCCTCTCTATCAAGAAGGAACCAAAGCTATCTATTCCTATTTAACTACTCATAACATCAAAACTCTTATCGGTGGTGGTGACAGTGCCGCTTCTGTTAAACAACTAGGTTTTGATGGCAAGTTTTATCATATCTCAACTGGAGGCGGAGCAACTTTAGAATATTTAGAAGGAAAAGATCTCCCTGGCATCAGTGTCATTAACAATGAAGAATAAATCCAAAATAATTATTAACCTTATCATTATTTTTGTTGTCTTATCGCTTGTCTTATACTTTTCTCTCAAAGATAATTATCAAGAAATCATCGATAACATCAAAAATATGAATATCATATGGTTAATAATCAGTATCATTATTCTAATTATAAGTCGTATCTTTTCCGCAGTAAGCTCGTACAAAATGACGAAAGCTAACGATCATCATGTTAGTTTCCTGAGGGCTATTCAAATAAATTTAATCATTCCCTTTTTTCATGGGGTAACTCCCTTCGCCGGTGGTGGCCAACCGATGGAAATCTATTATCTTCATAATGAAAAAATACCTCTTGGTAAGTCGACCAATATTGTCTTACAAAACTTCATCGTTTATCAAACTGCTTTAATAATCATAAGCCTAATCGCGGTTATCTATAATGTCATCTTTGATTTATTTCCTGCAAACAGTTTAATCAAACAATTAGTAATCATTGGTTTTATCATTAACTTTCTCGTTTGGTTGTTTACTCTTTTAGTAAGCTTAAGTAAAAAGTTCAATCAGGTCATTCTAAAAATAACTTTATTCATTTTAAAAAAGTTTAACAAACCGGCTCTTAAAGAAAAAATAACCCGTTACTTATCTAATCTTCATAAGAATGCTACAACTATCATTAAACATAAAAAGTCATCTTTACTATCTCTTTTTGCCAATATCCTATCTCTAATATGTCTCTATAGCATTCCCTATCTAGTTTTAACAGGCATGGATATTACTAATCTTAATATCATTGAAACCATTGTTGCTACTAGTTATATCATGATTATGGGTTCCTTTGTACCAATACCAGGGGGAACCGGGGGCTTAGAATATGGCTATATGTACTTCTTTAATTACCTAATTGGAGGTAGTATCTTAACATCATCCATGTTAGTATGGCGTTTTGTCAGCTATTACTTAGCCATGATAATTGGTGCCATTGTCTTAGCACTATATAGAAAGAAGGAAAACAAATGCGTATAGGAATTTTTACTGATACATACACACCATATATAAATGGTGTAACAACAAGTATTTTAATGTTGAAAAAAGGTCTTGAAAAAAAAGGACATACCGTTTATATCGTTACTGTTAATCCCGAAAATTTACATTATCAAACCGAAGAAAACGGTAAAGTCATTCGTATTCCTGGTATTCCTATTGGTATCTATGATTACCGACTTACCGGTATTTATCCCTTAAAAGCCATCAACATTATAAAAAAATGGAACTTAGATATCATTCACTGTCAAACCGAATTTGGTATAGGAACCTTTGCCAGAATCATTTCTAAACAATTTAAGATTCCTCTTGTACATACCTACCATACCATGTATGAAGATTATGTCCATTATATAACTAAAGGCTATTTCAACAAATCCAGTAAAAAACTAGTCGAATATCTAACCTTATTCTATTGTGATAAGACCATTACCGAATTAGTAGTACCTACCAAAAAAGCCTATGAACTATTCAAAGATAAATATAAAGTTGACCGCAATGTCTATATTGTCCCAACGGGAATTGAAGTAGAACGCTTTTATTTAGAAAATCATAAGAAATTAAATATCATGAAAAAAAGACAAGAACTAGGTTTAAATAAAGATGATTTTGTTATTCTTTTCGTTGGCCGTATTGCTAGTGAAAAAAATGTTGAATTATTATTAACTAGTATGAAAGCTATTGTCGATGATTGTCCTAAAGCTAAATTATTAATCATTGGTGATGGACCAGATTTACAAAAATATAAAAACTATGTAAATAAACACAATTTAGATGAATATATCAAATTTACTGGTAAAGTACCATGGGATCAAATCCCCGAATATTATCTCATCGCTGATATTTTCACAACCGCCTCAACTAGTGAAACCCAAGGCCTAACCGTTATTGAAGCCATGGCGGCCTCTTTACCTGTTGTTTGCATTAATGATGAAAGCTTTATTGATACAGTTATCAATGATTTAAATGGTAAAATATTTAAAAACAAAAGAGAATATAAAAAAGCTATTAGTGATCTATACCATGATCCAAAATTAACTAAAAAACTAAGTAAACAAGCACGAATATCCGCCGAATTACATTCAGCTAATCAGTTTGCCACTAGTATTTTAGAAGTATATAAAATAGCTATTAAAAATTATCCTAAGACTAACATTCCTCTAGTCGAAAAAATACGTCATGTTTTTATCAAAGATAAAGAGGACGAAGAAGGTGATTCCGATGAATAAAATACTTGTTTTAAATCATAAAATGAATATGTTATATGATGATGTTTATGACTATATCAACCAACTTAATAATATTAGTACCGACATGAACATTATTATCTGTCCTAGCTACATCTATCTAACAGATTTTGTTAACCATTCCGACTGGGGGATTGGTAGTCAAAATGTTTATCATGAAGCAAATGGTGCTTACACTGGTGAAATATCGACTACCCAGCTAAGATCAATCGGGGTCGAATATAGTTTACTTGGCCATTATGAGCGAACCAAGTATTTCCATGAAAGTGAAGTTGATACCAACCAAAAACTAAAAGCTTGTCTCGAAGGAAACATCATCCCCATCGTTTGTCTTCAAGCTCAAAGTAATGACGATAAGAAAACACTAACGAACAAGCTAGACACCATCTTAGAAGATATCGATCATATCGAATTTATCATCTTTGCTTATGAACCGACCGATGCCATTGGCCAGAATAAAACCTTACAGATAGATCAAATCGAAGAAACATGCACATTCATATCTGAATACCTACAAAACAAATATCATACTAGGCCTAACATCCTTTATGGTGGTAGTGTTACTAACGATAATATTAATGATATCCTAGCTATTGATACTATCGCTGGTACTCTCATCGGAGAAAAATCAAGCAATTATCAGTATGTAACTAATTTAATAGATCAAATAGAGAAGTAGTAATTTTAAAAATACTACTTTTTTCTTTTATTGTCGTATCTTCGACACAAAACGACAAGTCAAAATAATATAATAAAAAAGAAAGAAAGAGAGGAATAGAAATGGAAAAAATAAAAATACTAATGATCGATGATAATGAGGAGCTCATCAAAATGGTTAATGAATACTTCTATGACCATCAAAAAATAGAACTATCATTATTCGCTGGTGATGGTGAGGAAGGCTTAAATCTTATTTTAAATGAAGAAGATAAATATAGTATCGTCTTGTTAGATTTAATTATGCCTAAGAAAGATGGACTATATGTTTTAAAAGAATTAAAGAAAAGAAATATCAGTAAAAACATCATTGTTCTAACATCATATAATACTCCTGATATGATTAGAAAGGTAAGTGAATATGGAGTTAATTACTATATCTTAAAACCATTTGACTTAACCGAACTAGAAAATCGTATATTAGAAGTATTCAATGTTATGGATAGTCAAAGTATAAATTTATATCATAATAATCTCCAAATATCAATAACTAAAATGTTGCATGAATTAGGTATGCCATCCCATATTAAAGGTTATCAGTATATTAGAGAAGGAATAGCCATGCTATATAATAATCCCGAAATTATCGGTGGTATTACCAAAGAGCTATATCCTGATATAGCAACTAAATTTGATACAACTGTATCTCGTGTCGAACGTGCTATACGTCATGCCATTGAAGTAAGTTGGAATCGTGGCAACTGGCAATTAATGGAAGAAATCTTTGGACATAGTGTCGATATTGAAAAAGCCAAACCAACCAACAGCGAATTCATCGTTACTATCGCTGATAAACTAAGATTAGAATACGTTAAACAAACCAATTAAAATGCCTATATATCTAACTACTAAGGGTGACTTTAAACGCATAACTAGGTTTGGCTGCCGCACATGTCATAGCAAAGATTTCAAGTACTATAGTGTCCTTCATATTTATGAATGCCAAAATTGTAAAAGTCAATATGCTACTGATGCCATTGGCATTCTAAATATTTTAAATGACGAAACAATTCAAGATATAAAACTATATCATAAAAGAGATCTTCTAGATGATGATAGTATCAAAACAGACTTAAAAATATTAAAAAGAAAAAAATCATTATCTAAAAAACTATAACTAAACTATAACCAAAATTAATAAATTACAAAAGAAATTCTCGTCAATATCGAAAACAGTGAATTTTTTTTTACAAATTTTAAAAAAAAGTATCTTTTTAGTATTAACCGTGTTATAATTAACTAAAATAGAAGTAAGGAGTAGGAGTGAAAAAATGAAAAAAAATGTTGTTGTCGTAATTTTAACAGCCATATTATCTATTTTGATAATTGTGGTCTTAGGAGTTGTTATATACAACAAAGTCTTCAATACTGAAGCCATCTTTAAAAGAGGTGTTGACGTCGTCTATGATAATGCAAGCAAACTATTATCTAACCAAATCATCCCTGAATATGACTACGAAAAAGATATCGTTAATGTCCAAAGTAATTTTACTTATGAACCATCTGAAGATATTAAAACACTAATGGGTGTAAATGATCTTGAAAATTTAAAATTAACCATTGATGCCACTACTGATTATGCTAATCAAAATTCATTAGCCAAAATTTCTTATCAAGAAAATAATAGTAGTTTATTAGATTTAGCCCTTCAAATGGATACCCAAGCTATGTATATTGATTTACAAGATATCTTTAGTCAAATTCTTATGACTAAATTGCCAGATGACTATCAAGTTACCTATAACGAAATGATTGAAAGTATGCAAACTAGTAAAGACTATAATAAAGATATGCTTGAATTACTAGATATAACAAGAGGAATTGTTAAAGATCAAATCGATAAAAAATATATCACTAAAGAAGATGTAGCAGTTACCATTAACAATGTAAATTATAATGTAACTAAAAATAAATACACTCTAGAAGGAGAAGATTTATATAATACTTTTTTACAGATTTTTAATAGCATGAATGAAAATGATCGTATAAATGAAATTTTAACAAAACATAATCTTGGAACTATGCAAGATTTGATCACTAGTTTAGAAAGTTCTAAAAATGATATTACTCAAAATAAGCTTATCATATCTCTCTATGGTCAAGGAGGATTAACTCCTGTTGGCATTGAGTTAAATATTAATGATGATTTAACTATTCAATATTTAAATATAAAAGATAATTACTATTTTAAATATGAAACACCATCTACTAATGAAAATTTCGTTTTAGAAGGACTAAAGAATAGTGATGGTCAGATTAACTTAACTTATACTGAAAATGAAGAAGATATGGCCACTATAACTTATCAAGAAAATGCTCAAAATAAAAAAATTGGTATTGAAAGTATGGACAAAAAATCAAACATTCAAATTGAATACAATAAAGAAAATGAAAATCAAGAATTACAAATAGCGGGATTATTAGAAGAAGTAGATTTAGGTACATTAACAATTACTGTGGCACCATCTAAGGTAGATAGTCTAACTTCCGAAATTGATACAAGTAATGCTATTGATATTGAAAGCTTAACCGAAGAACAACAATTAGAAATACAACTTAATTTAATGGAAAAACTCCAAGATAGCAAATTATTAATAGCCATAAACAACCTTTCAACAACTCTTGATAGTGGATTATAGAATTACAAAATAGAAGATAGAAGACCAATCAGTCTTCTTTTTTAATTTAAATTATAAATTTTATGATATAATCACATTAAAGAAGGTGTTATTGTGAAAAAAATTGATTATGCAAAATTTCATTTACAACAATTGAATTCTATAATTACCTGTCCCTTTTGTCAATCTGATTTTATGATTGAAAATAATAGCTTAATATGTAAAAACAATCATACATTCAATATTTCAAAAAAAGGAACGGTAATTCTTTATAAAACTTCCAAAGTAAAAGAAGATAGAATATATAATGATAATCTATTTATTAACCGAAGAAATTTTATAAATTTAGGATATTATGATGAACTACATACAAAAATATGTAAAATAATAAATGAATATAACACAAAAACCATTCTGGACATGGGATGTGGAGAAGGAAGCCATGACATAAAAATAATTAATAACCTATTAAATAAAAAAATATCATTAATAGGAATCGATTTAGCTAAAAATGGTATTGATATGGCTAATGATTTTATTGACAATAATTTTATTAGTATTGTTGGTGATTTAAACAATCTACCAATAAAAAACAAATCAATTGATTTAATTTTAAATATCTTATCACCATCGAATGAAAAAGAAATAGCCAGAGTTTTAAAGAAGGATGGAATAATAATTAAAGTAACTCCTAAAAAAGAGTATTTATATGAATTACGAAATGCATTAGGTATTAAAGAATATGAAAATGAAGAATTAATTGATAAAAATATTGCAACAAAATACAATATTATTCAAAAAGAAGAGATAAAAACAACTTTTCATATTAATAAAGAAAACTTAAAATATTTAGTTAATATGACACCCTTAATGAATAATATTAATGTCATTCCCAATATAAAATCCATAACTATTGCTTTAAATATATATTTATTAAAGGTAAAATAAAGTAAGGAGTCTAACTATTATGTATTCAACGTTAAAATTATTTTTAGAATTAATGATAATAATAATTATAATATCTATTTTAAGTTATATATTTAATTGTATATATATAAAAGTAAGAGGTTTTTTCGGTGAGTTCTGGATCAATAGAGAACTACATAAATTAAATCTAAAAGAATATAAAATATTAAAAGATATTATGATTAAAATTGAAGGTAAAACCCATCAAATTGATCATATTATATTATCAAAATACGGAATATTTGTTATTGAAACAAAAAACTATTTTGGTAAAATCATTGGTAATGAATATAAAGAACAATGGTCACAATACTTAGGCAAGAATAAATATCATTTTCATAATCCTATTTGGCAAAACTATGGACACATTAAAACATTATCTGAATACTTAGAATTACCAGAAGATAAATTTATTTCAATTGTCTGTTTTTCTAACCAATGCAAAATAGATGTAAGTAAATATAAAACAAATGTAACTAAGTTAGATAATTTAAATCAAGTAATTAGACAATATCATACTGTTATAATTAATGAAGATTTAGATAAGTTATATCAAAAATTGATAAATACAAATATAAAAGATAAAAGGATAAGAAAACAACATGTAAAAAATATTCAAGAAAATATCGAAAAACAAACTCAAGATACAAATATGATTTGTCCACAATGTGGTGGAAAAATAATTAAGAAAAAAGGTAAGTATGGTCATTTTATCGGATGTTCTAACTATCCAAATTGTAATTATATAAAGAAAAGGTCAACTAAATGATCTTCTTTTTTAATGTATACTTAATTTTTCTAAAAAAACTTTAAAAAATACTAAAAAACACTTGCATTGCATAAAATTATTTGATACAATATTGAACGTATAACTGGCTTAGATGTGCGAAGTTGCTGATACACCAGGTTGAGTTGCTAATAAAAATAACTGGTTCATCAGGTAATTCGTACGGAGCAAGTCTGTACTTAGATATAGGCGAAAGGAGGACACAAGATGTCAAATCAAAAAGTTAGCATTAAACTAAAAGCTTATGAACACAAAATACTTGATAATGCAGCTGCTAAAATTGTGGACACAGTTAAAAGAACTGGTGGTGAAGTAAGTGGACCAATCCCACTTCCAACTGAAATCAAAAAATATACCATTCTAAGAGCTGTACATAAGGACAAAGATGCAAGAGAGCAATTCGAAAGAAGAACTCACAAAAGATTAATTGTCATCAATAACCCAAGTAAAGAAACAGTTGATGCTCTAGCTCACTTAGATTTACCAAGTGGTGTTGATATAAAAATTAAATAGGAGGAAATAGAATATGAAAGGAATCTTAGGTCGTAAGATCGGAATGACTGGTGTATTTGCTAAAAGTGGAAAATTAATTCCTGTAACAGTAATTGAAATAGAGCCAAATATCGTAAGTCAAATCAAAACCAAAGAAAAAGATGGATATGATGCTATTCAATTAGCTACTGTTGACAAGTCAGAAAAACACTCAAATAAACCAGAAATGGGTCATCTAAAGAAAGCTAACGCAACACCTAAGCGCTTCTTAAGAGAAATCAGAGGGGTGGACGTTAGTAACTATACTTTAGGACAAACTTTAAATGCGGATATTTTTACTGAAGGAGAAATGGTTGACGTAACTGGAACTTCTAAAGGTAAAGGAACGCAAGGTGTTATTAAACGTCACAATCAATCACGTGGACCAATGGGACACGGTAGCCAATATCATCGTGGTGTTGGGTCATTAGGAACAATGTTACCAATGCGTGTTTTACCAGGAAAGAAAATGCCTGGACATATGGGACATGAACAAGTAACGGTTCAAAACTTAGAAATAATTAAAGTCGATTTAGAAAATAATGTTATCTTAGTTAAAGGAAACGTTCCAGGACCTAAAAAAGCTTTAGTATTAATCAAAACAGCTATCAAAAATAAAGATACTGTTAAAGACAAAGTTGAATTAGTAACTTATGTTGAAGAAACACCAAAAACTCAAACGACTGAAGAAGTTGCCGAAACAACTGAAAATATTGAAGAAAATACTGAAGAAGCATCATCACAAGAAGAAACAAAAACAGAAGAATAATATTGCTACTATATAATAAGGAAAATAAATTGTGATGAAAAAGGAGGAAAATATGTCTAAAATTGATATGCTTTACCAAAATGGTGAAAAGGTTAAAGAAATAAAATTACAAGATAACATTTGGAATATCGAACCAAACGATGGCGTTTTACACAATGCAATCGTATTAAATCAAGCATCATTAAGACAAGGAACAGCTAAGACAAAAGACAGAAGTGAAGTATCTGGTGGTGGAAGAAAACCATGGAGACAAAAAGGAACTGGTAATGCCCGTCAAGGAAGCATTCGTGCTCCACAATGGCGTCATGGTGGTGTCGTATTTGGACCAACACCAAGAGATTACTCAAAGAAACAAAACAAGAAAGAAAGAAGATTAGCTTTAAAATCAGCTTTAACTTATAAAGTATTAGATAAAGAACTAATCGTCTTAGATAAATTAGAAATTAATGAACCAAAAACAAAAAACATGTTAGAAGTATTAAACAACCTAAATATTACAAATGCAAAAGTACTTGTTGTTTTAGATGAATTAAACGATAACATCTGCCGTGCAGCTAGAAACTTAGCTAACGTTAAAGTAATAACTTACAAAGATGTAAATTCATTTGATGTTGTAAGTGCCGATATCATGTTAATGACTGAAAGTTCATTACAAAAATTAGAGGAGGTGCTTTCTAATGAATAACTATCGCGATATTATCATTGCACCTGTTATTACCGAAAAAGCAGCTTTATGTGAACAAGAAGGAACATATGTGTTCAAAGTAGCAAAAAAAGCTAACAAAACACAAATCAAACAAGCAATTGAAAAAATATTTAATGTTAAAGTAGAAAACGTTAATACCGTTAATGTTCACCCTAAGAAAAAAAGAGTAGGACGTTATGAAGGTATGACAAAAAGTTATAAAAAAGCTTATGTAAAATTAGCAAAAGGAAGTACTATTAGTTTCGACTAATAAAAGGAGGATAAAAAAATGGCAATTAGAGTATATAAACCAATGACAAATGGTCAAAGACAAAAAAGTACTTTGGTCAATGAAGAAATTACCAAAAAGACTCCTGAAAAAAGTCTTGTAGTAACCAAGAAAAAAACTAATGGTCGTAATAACCAAGGAAAAATTACCGTAAGACATCGTGGTGGCGGTGTAAAAAGAAAATACCGTATCATTGATTTCAAAAGAGTTAAAGATGGAATTACTGCTAGTGTAGCCAGTATCGAATATGATCCAAACAGAAGTGCAAACATTGCTTTATTAAACTATAAAGATGGAACTAAAGCATATATCATTGCACCAAAAGGATTAAAAGTTGGCGATGTTGTAGAATCAGGTGAAAGAGTCGATATCAAAACAGGTAATGCTATGCCAATTATGAACATTCCTGTTGGTACTGTTATTCACAATATCGAATTAAAGCCAGGAAAAGGTGGCCAATTAGCAAGATCTGCTGGTAACTCTGCACAAATCTTAGGTCGTGAAGATAAATACGTACTAATAAGATTAGCAAGTGGCGAAACAAGAAAAATATTAGGAACATGCCGTGCAACAATCGGTGAAGTTGGTAATGAAGATTATGGACTAGTAAAAATCGGTAAAGCTGGTCGTACCCGTTATAAAGGCATAAGACCAACCGTTCGTGGTTCTGTTATGAACCCTAATGATCACCCACATGGTGGTGGTGAAGGACGTGCACCAATCGGTCGCAGTGGACCAATGACACCTTGGGGTAAACCTGCTTTAGGATATAAGACTAGAAAAAATAAAAAAGAATCAGATAAATATATCGTGACTCGTCGTAAGAAATAATAAAGAAAGGATTGATTAAGATGGCAAGAAGTTTAAAGAAAGGACCTTATGTCTTTGAAAGATTACTTAAAAAAGTTCAAGGACTAAACGAATCTGGAAAAAAAGAAGTTATTAAAACTTGGTCTCGTCGTTCAACAATTTATCCTGATTTTATTGGTCACACTTTTGCAGTACATAATGGAAAAGAATTCATTCCTGTTTATGTAACAGAAGATATGGTCGGACATAAATTAGGCGAATTCGCACCAACTCGTAAGTTTGGCGGACACGGCGCAGATAAAAAGAAGTAATTTCTCAAAAAGGAGGATAATATGGAAACTATGGAAGTTAAAGCAGTAGCTAAGACTGTCAGAATAGCTCCTCGTAAAACTCGTCTAATTATCGATTTAATTCGTGGTAAAGATGTAAATGAAGCAAGAGCTATTCTGTTCAATCAACCACAAAGGGCTGCCAGAGTTATTGAAAAAGTCTTAAATTCGGCAGTAGCTAACGCTGTTAATAATAACAATATGAATGAAGATAAACTATATATAAGTAAATGTTTCGTTGATGAAAGCATCGTCATGAAAAGAGGAAAAATGGATTCACGTGGCCATGTTGGAAGAAACGATCATAAAACAAGTCACATTACAGTAATCGTAAGTGAAAAAAATAAGTAAGGAGGAAGCTCAATGGGACAAAAAGTTAGTCCAGTGGGACTTAGAATCGGAATCAATAAAGACTGGGAAGCAAAATGGTATGCTGAAGGTAAAAAAGATTTCACTAAATTCTTAAATAACGATGTTCAAATCCGTAAATACTTGTTCAAGAAGTATAAAACTGCTGGTATTTCTAAAATCGTTATTGAAAGAAACAGCAAGAGAACTGAAGTCTTTATCTACGCATCAAAACCAGGCATCATTATGGGACAAAGTGGTGTTGAAATCGAAAAGACAACTAAAGCTCTATCTAAGTTAATCAAAGAAGAATTAAGACTTACTGTTGTTGAAATCAAGAACCCAGATATGGTTGCCCAATTAGTAGCGGACAACATTGCACATCAAATTGAAAATCGTGTTTCATTTAGAGTAGCTCAAAAGAAAGCTATTAGAAATACAATGAAAGCTGGTGCTAAAGGAATTAAGACCTTAGTATCAGGTCGTCTAGGAGGCGCAGACATCGCTCGTGGTGAAGGATATTCAGAAGGAACTATTCCACTTCATACCTTAAGAGCGGACATTGACTATGCTACATCAGAAGCTGATACAACTTATGGTAAAATCGGTGTTAAAGTCTGGATTTACAAAGGCGAAATTCTAGAGGACAAAAAGGGAGGTAATTCCAATGTTAATGCCAAAAAGAACTAAACACAGAAAAACATTTAGAAGAAAATACGAAGGCAAAGCCAGAGGAAATACAAAAGTAAACTTTGGTGAATATGGATTAATGGCCAAAGAAGGAGCTTGGATTACATCACAACAAATTGAAGCCGCTCGTATTGCTATGACTCGTTATATGAAACGTGGTGGTAAAGTTTGGATCAATATTTTCCCAGATTTATCACTAACTAAGAAACCTCTAGAAACACGTCAAGGTAAAGGTAAAGGAAATCCCGAAGTATGGGTAGCAGTAGTTAAAGAAGGCAAAGTAATGTTCGAAGTAGGTGGCGTTGATGAAGCAACTGCTCGTGAAGCATTACGTCTAGCTTCTCATAAATTACCAATAAAATGTAAATTTGTAAAAAAAGAAAGTGGTGAGGTTAATGAAAACTAAAACTAATGATTTAAGAAATTTAACCACTGAAGAAATAAACAAAAAAATCGATAGTCTTAAAGAAGAATTATTCAATTTAAGATTCAAAAAAGCAATGGGCAATCTTGAAAATCCAGCTCATATGAGAGAGTTAAGAAAAGAAGTTGCTCGTTTAAAGACAATTCTTAAAGAAAGAGAAATAGAAGGTTAAAGGAGGAATAGGTCCTTATGAAAGATAAACGTGAAGTAATTGGTGTCGTTGTAAGTGATAAGCCAGATAAAACAATTATTGTTAAAGTTGAAACTTATAAAACTGATAAAAAATACAAGAAAAGATACAAAGACACAAAGAAATACGCAGCTCATGATGAAAAAAATATGGCACATGTCGGAGACAAAGTACGCTTAGTTGCGACTCGACCATTATCTAAAACTAAAAGATATGAACTTGTAGAAGTAGTTGAAAAAGCAGTAGTTCTATAATCTCTTTAGTTGGAAGGAGGAATAATAAATGGTACAACAAGAAACCCGCTTAAAAGTAGCGGACAACAGTGGTGCCCGTGAACTTTTAGTTATAAGAGTTCTTGGTGGTAGTAAAGTAAAAACTGGTAATATTGGAGATATAGTCGTTGGTACAGTCAAAAAAGCAACTCCAAATGGCAACATCAAAAAAGGTAAAGTAGTAAAAGCTGTTATCGTAAGAAGTAAATTTGGAGTAAAAAGAGAAGATGGAACTTATATCAAATTTGATGATAACGCATGTGTTCTTATCAAAGATGATAAAAGCCCAATCGGAACTCGTGTACTTGGACCAGTAGCTCGTGAACTACGTGATCATGATTTTTCAAAGATCATAAGTTTAGCTAAAGATGTACTATAATCCATTAGTTTAAGGAGGAAAAGAAACATGAAACTTAAAACTGGTGATAAAGTAATAGTAATTGCTGGTGCAAATAAAGGTAAAGAAGGAAAAATTATTAAAACTTTAAAAGACAAAGTTGTTGTTGAAGGTGTAAATTTAAGAAAAAAACATTTAAAACCTAAAAATAACAATGGAACAGGTGAAATCATCACTGTAGAAGCACCTATTCATGTCTCAAATGTTGCAATAATGGATCCAAAAACTAAGAAACCAACTAAAATCAAATATGATTTTGATAAAAATGGTAAAAAAATTAGAATTTCAAAAAAATCTAATGAAAAGATTGACTAATTTGGAAGGAGGGTGGCAGTAAATGAACCGCCTAGAAGAAAAATATAAAAATGAAGTTGTTCCAAGTTTAACAGCAAAATATGGCTATAAAACACCAATGATGGTTCCTAAATTAGAAAAGATCGTCGTTAATATTGGTGTTGGTGATGCTGTATCTAACTCAAAAATGTTAGAGGCTGCCGTAAAGGATCTAGAAGCCATTACAGGTCAAAAAGCTATTGAAACCAAAGCAAAGAAATCAATTGCCTCATTCAAAGTAAGAGAAGGTCACAAAATTGGATGTAAAGTAACTTTACGTGGCGAAAGAATGTATACATTCTTAGATAAATTAATTTCTATTAGCTTACCACGTGTAAGAGATTTCCATGGCCTATCTAAAAAGAGCTTTGACGGACGCGGAAACTATACTATTGGTATTAAAGAACAAATTATTTTCCCTGAAATTAACTTCGATGAAGTAGTTAAAGTAAGAGGAATGGATATCGTAATTGTCACTACTGCAAAGACAAATGACGAAGCTTTTGATCTATTAAAAGAACTTGGAGTTCCTTTTAGGAAATAAGGAGGAAAATATGGCAAGAAAATCAATGGTGATAAAATCACACAAAAAACCAAAGTATAAAGTTCGTGAATATACCCGTTGTCAAAGATGTGGCAGACCACATGCTGTTATGAGTGATTTTGGACTATGTCGTATTTGTTTTAGAGAATTAGCTTACAAAGGACAAATACCAGGCGTTAAAAAATCAAGTTGGTAATAACTAAAAACATTAGTTTTAAACTAATAATAAAAGAAGGAGGGATTTAGATGACAACAGATCCAATCGCAGATATGCTAACAAGAATTCGTAATGCAAATGCAATGCATTATAAAGAAGTAGCAATGCCATCATCAAAGATGAAAGTAGAAATCGCTAAAATCCTAAAAAATGAAGGTTTCATCGAAAACTATAATATAAATAAAGATGGTGTTCAAGCTACACTAACATTAACATTAAAATATGGTCACAATAAAGAGACAGTAATTACTGGACTAAAGAGAATTTCTAAACCAGGTTTAAGAGTATACTCTTCACATGAAGATTTACCAAAAGTATTAAACGGTTTAGGAATCGCAATTATTTCAACACCAAAAGGCATTATGACTGATAAACAAGCTCGTAAAGAAAAAGTTGGTGGCGAAGTAATCGCTTATGTTTGGTAGAAAGGAGCTCTTAAAATGAGTCGTATAGGAAAAAGAATTTTAAAAGTACCTGAAAATGTTAATGTTGAAGTAACAGATCAAATAGTAACAGTTAAAGGACCAAAAGGAGAATTAACATTAAACTTAGTTAACAATATTAAAGTAAATGTTAAAGATGGTGAAGTAACTGTTGAAAAATTAAAAAACGACAAAAAAACCGAAGCTATGCATGGAACTACTAATTCAAATATCAATAATATGATTATTGGTGTTAGTGAAGGCTATAAAAAAGGATTAGAAATCATCGGTGTTGGTTATCGTTTCAATGTTCAAGGAAACACTCTAACAATCAATGCTGGATATTCACATCCTGTTAAAATGGAAATTCCTACAGGAATTACAGCCAAAGCAATTAGTAATACCGAAATTGAACTTGAAGGTATCGATAAAGCAGCTTTAGGAAAATTTGCTGCCGAAGTACGTAAAGTAAGAGAACCTGAACCATACAAAGGAAAAGGTATCAGATACAAAGGTGAACAAGTTCGTCGTAAAGAAGGAAAGAAAGCTTCTAAATAATAAGTAAAGGAGATAGTGCTTATGATAAAAAAACAATCGCGTAATGACATGCGTCTTGAAAGACATAAGAGGGTAAGAAAAAACTTATCTGGAACAGCCGCAAGACCAAGACTAAATGTCTTTAGATCAAACGCTAATATAACAGCACAAATCATTGATGATGAAAAAGGCGTAACTTTAGTAAGTGCTTCAAGCTTAGAAAAAGAACTTAACATCAAAAATGGTGGCAATATTGAAGCCGCTAAAATCATCGGTGCTGAAATAGCCAAAAGAGCAAAGAAAGCCAAGATCAAAGAAGTTGTATTCGATCGTGGTGGATACTTATATCACGGCCGTGTTAAAGCATTAGCAGAAGCAGCCCGTGAAAATGGATTAGAATTCTAATAAGGAGGAAAACTTATGAACGAAAACGTTAAAGCGGACGTTAAGAACGTTAAAGAACCACACAAAAACAACGAACGCAATAATAATCGTAGACCTCGTCGTAATAACAATCGCCCAGCGAAAATTTACGAAGAAAAAGTTATCGATATCAATCGTGTAACCAAAGTTGTTAAAGGTGGACGTATCTTTCGTTTCTCAGCTACAGTTGTAGTAGGAGATCGTAAAGGTAAAGTTGGCTTAGGAACAGGAAAAGCCAAAGAAATGCCTGATGCAGTTAGAAAAGCCACATTAGCTGCTAATAAAAATGTCGTTAAAATTGACTTAATAGATAACCGTACCATTTCTCATGAAATAACAGTTAAAGAAGGAGCTGCTAAAGTAATGTTAAAACCTGCCACTGAAGGTACCGGAGTAAAAGCTGGCGGACCAGTTCGTGATGTCCTTGAACTAGCAGGCGTTAAAGATGTCTTGTCAAAAAGCCTTGGATCAAGTACCAAGATCAATATGGCAAGAGCAACATTAAATGCCCTAAAAGCTCAAAAATCACCAGCCCACGTTGCAAGATTAAGAGGAAAAACTGTCGAGGAGATCTTAAACTAATGAAATTACATGAATTAAGACCAAATGAAGGTTCAATCAAAGATCGTAAAAGAGTAGGACGTGGACCAGGAAGTGGAACTGGTAAAACAAGTGGTAAAGGTGAAAAAGGACAAAACGCAAGAAGTGGTGGCGGTGTAAGACCAGGTTTTGAAGGTGGTCAAACACCATTATTCAGAAGAGTGGCTAAAAGAGGATTCAATAACTATAACTTTAGAACTGTATATGCAACTATTAATGTTTCTGATTTAGAAAGATTTGACAACGAAACCGTTGTAACACCAGAATTATTAATTGAAACTGGTTTAATCAAGAAAACATTAGATGGCATTAAAGTTCTAGGAAATGGAGAACTATCTAAAAAACTAATCGTTAAAGCCAACAAATTTTCAAGTGTCGCTAAAGATAAGATAGAAAAAAATGGTGGAAAAACTGAGGTGATTTAGATGTTCAAAACCTTAAAACTTATCTTTAATCCCAAAAACAAAGATATCCGTGGTAGAATTTTATTTACCTTATTTGGTTTATTAATCTTTGCTGTCGGAACAACCATCCCTGTACCAGGTACAGAAGGAGCCATATCTAGTTTAGGATTATGGGAATTATATAATGCAATTGGTGGAGGAGCCCTAGAGCAATTCTCAATCTTTGCTATTGGTGTTATGCCATACATCTCCGCATCAATTGTAACAAGTTTATTACAAATGGACATCATACCATATTTTTCTGAGTTAAAAGAACAAGGACAAGAAGGACGTCGTAAGATTAATAAAATAAATCGCTATCTAGGTATAATCATTGCCTTCTTCCAAGGCTTAGCTATGGCTTTTGCCTTTATTCAAGATGGAACAACCTTAGATTATATCAAAATAGCAACTATTCTAACGGCTGGTACAGCATTCTTGTTATGGTTAGGAGACCAAATAACTCAAAGGGGTATTGGTAATGGTATATCATTAATCATCATGGCAGGTATTATATCAACCATACCAAAGATGTTTATTGATACATTTAATACACTAATCCTTGATACAACTGGATCATTATTTATAGGAATAGTAAGTTTCATTTTATTCGTTCTATTCTATATTGCCATCATCGTTGGTGTTGTCTTTATTGAAAAATCAGAACGAAGAATACCAATTCAATATTCAAACCAAACAGCATCTGCTTATGGTAAAAAACAAAACTATATTCCCTTTAAATTAAATTCAGCTGGTGTCATGCCTGTTATCTTTGCTTCCGTTTTATTCTCAGTACCGGCTTTTATCGCTGGACTATTAGGAAGCGAAAACGGCTTTTCAATCTTTGTATCTAAATACTTAAACTATACAACACCAATTGGCTTTGTCATATATATAATTTTAATCTTCTTATTTGCATTCTTTTATGTCTTCTTATCAATTAATCCTGAAGAATTATCAAAGAATTTAAATAAACAAGGTGGCTATATTCCAGGTGTTCGTCCTGGTAAAGAAACCAAAGACTATATTAAGACCGTTTTAAGTCGTATAACTTTAATTGGAGCTATCTTTATCGCCATTATCGCGGGCTTACCAATTATCTTTAGTAGCTTTATCAACACCAACTTACCATCAAGTGTAAGTATAGGTGGAACCGGAATCTTAATCGTTGTCGGTGTTGCCCTAGAAACATACCGTCAACTAGAAAGTAGTCTTATCAATCGTAGCTATCGAGGTCGTCGTTAATGAAGAATATTATTTTTATCGCACCACCTGCTGCAGGTAAAGGAACTTATTCCAAATTATTACAAGATAAATATAATATTCCTCATATCTCAACGGGCGATCTATTAAGAGACGAAGTAAATAAAGGTACATCCTTAGGTCAAGAGATTGCTGAAGACATGAAAACTGGTAAATTAATAAGTGATGATATCATAACTAATTTACTAAAAAACAGATTAAAAGAAGAAGATTGTAATAATGGTTATATCTTAGATGGTTATCCTAGAAATATTGCTCAAGCTAAAACCTATGAAGAAATGTTAGCAAGTTTAAATAAAGATTTAGGCCTTGTTATCTATCTTGAAGTAGATAAAGATTTAGCATTAAATAGAGCCCTATATCGTGTTGTATGTCCTAACTGTGGCGCATCATTCAATACTAAAATTGATGCATTCAAGCCTAAAGAAGATGGCATATGTGATATCTGCCATCATCAGTTAGAAACCAGAAAAGATGATAATGAACAAACATTTTTAAAACGTTTTGATACCTACTTAGAAAATACAAGTGCCCTAATCAATTATTATCAAGAAAAAGGCGTTTTAAGAAAGATTAAATCAGAAAATAATGATACAAATGAAATAATGTTAAATAAGATAAGAGGCGTCATAAATGATTAGTATAAAAAGTGAATATGAAATCGAATTAATGAAAAAAGCTGGTCATATCGTATATCTTACACACCAATGTTTATTACCATACATAAAACCAGGTATAACAACTAAAGACTTAGATAAAATAGCCGAAGACTTCATTAGAAGTCAAGGAGCAACGCCATCATTTCTTAATTACAATGGTTTTCCCGGATCAATTTGTACCTCAATTAATGATCAAGTTGTCCATGGTATACCAGGAAATCGTAAATTAAAAAATGGTGATATCATCAGTATCGATATTGGTGCTTGCTACAAAGGCTATCATGGTGATTCCGCTTGGAGTTATCCCGTTGGTGATGTAACAGATAAAAAGAAATATCTTTTAGAGCATACCGAAAAAGCTTTATACGAAGGATTAAAACAAGTTCGTCCTGGAGCTCATATAGGTGATATCTCACATGCCATTGAAACATATGCTCACAAACACAAATTAGGTGTTGTCAGAGAATTAGTCGGGCATGGAGTAGGTAGTCATCTTCATGAAGAACCAGATGTACCCAATTATGGTAAAGAAAAAACTGGACCTGTTTTAAAAGAAGGTATGACAATTGCTATCGAACCAATGCTAAATTTAGGAACGCGTGAAGTGTTCATGGAAGATGATGATTGGACGATCATCACTCAAGATGGCAAACCATCAGCCCATTTTGAACATAGCATTGTTGTAACCAAAGATGGTTATCAAATATTGACAGGAGATGATAATTGTGAGTAAAAACGATGTAATTGAAACCGAAGGTAAAGTACAAGAAATACTACCAGGAGGAAAATTCAAAGTCGAAATCGAAGGTGGCCACATCGTAGAAGCCCATGTTTCTGGTAAAATGCGCATAAACAATATACGTATTCTACCAGGTGATACCGTGGTTATTCAATTATCACCTTATGATCTAACACATGGGCGTATAATTTATAATAAAAAATAGGAGGATGAGAAAATGAAAGTAAGAGCGTCAGTCAAGCCTATTTGTGACAAATGCAAAGTAATTAAACGTAAAGGTAAATTAATGGTAATTTGTGAAAATCCAAAACACAAACAAAAACAAGGTTAATATAGGAGGGAAAAAATAATATGGCACGTATTAAAGGTATTGATCTACCAAATAACAAACGTATTGAAATAGCACTTACTTATATCTACGGTATTGGTAGAAAATTATCTAAGAAAATTCTTACTGATGCAAATGTTAATATCAACACAAAAGCAAAAGATTTAACAGACGACGAACTAACTAGAATCAGAACTGAAGTTGACAAATACTTAGTTGAAGGTGACTTAAGAAGAGAAGTAAGTATGAATATCAAAAATCTTATGGAAATCAAATGTTACCGTGGTACTCGTCATGCTAAAAAGTTACCAGTAAGAGGACAAAGAACAAATCGTAATGCAGTTACTGCTCGTGGTGGAAAACGTAAGACAGTAGCTAATAAGAAAAAATAGTAAATAAGGAGGACAAGTTTTATGGCTTATAAAGCAAGAAAACGTAAAGTAAAAAAGAATGTTCCAAATGGTGAAGCACATATTCGTTCATCTTTCAATAATACTATTGTAACAATTACTGATAAAGATGGTAATGTAATAAGTTGGGCTTCATCAGGAAAAATTGGAATTAAAGGAAGTAAAAAATCAACTCCATATGCTGCAAGCCAAGCTGCTGAAAGTGCTGCTCGTGAAGCTGCCGCTATGGGAATGAAGACTGTTGATGTCTTTGTAAAAGGCTTAGGTGCTGGACGTGAAACAGCAATCCGTTCATTACAAGCAGCGGGCTTAGAAGTAAAGTCAATTACCGATGTAACACCTATTCCACATAATGGATGTCGTCCACCAAAAAGACGTCGTGGATAATTAAGAAAGGGAGTGTTTTAAATTGTTAAAATTTGAAAAACCAGATTATAAAGTAAAAGAATATATCAAAGATAATCACTATGGTAAATTCGAAATCGAACCATTAGAAAGAGGTTTCGGAACAACATTAGGAAACGCTTTAAGAAGAGTAATTCTATCATCATTACCAGGAGATGCTATCACTAGTGTTAAAATTGATGGTGTAGCTCATGAATTCCAAAAAATTGATGGTGTCATCGAAGACGTAACAGCAATTGTCTTAAATCTAAAAAGTGTTGTTTTAAAGAATCATTCTAAAGATGAAAATAAAATCATTAGATTATTTGCTAATAAACCAGGTGTTGTAACTGCTGGTGACATCGAAGTCGATGCTGACATTGAAATTTTCAATAAAGATCAAGTAATTTGTACCTTAGCAGAAGGTGGAAGTATCAATATGGAAATGACAATTGGCAGTGGTCGCGGTTACAATCGTGCTGAAGAAAACAAGAAAATATATGGTGAAAAAAATAGTAAAGCCAATGTTATCTATATTGATAGCCTATTTTCACCAATTGAAAGAATCAACTATGAAGTTGAAACAGCTCGTGTTGGTCAAAACAACAACTTTGATAAATTAATTTTCGAAGTATGGACTAACGGTTCAATAACTCCCGAAGAATCAATTGCTTTAGCAAGCAGAATCTTAATTGAACACTTCGAAATACTTGCTGATCTAAACGAAATTGCCGATGAAACAGGATTAATGATTTCAAAAGCAGAAGATCCAAATCAAAAAGCCCTAGAAACATCTATCGATGATTTAGATTTATCTGTAAGAGCATACAACTGCTTAAAACGTGCAGGTATACTTACTTTACATGACTTAGTTGATAAGAGTGAAAACGAAATGATGAAAATCCGTAATTTAGGAAAGAAATCACTTAAAGAAGTTATGGATAAAGTAAAGAATATGGGCTTAAAATTTAGAGATGAAGACTAATTAAGTAAGGAGGACAATTATGGCATATAGAAAACTAGGAAGAGATAACAAACATCGTCGTAGTATGTTAGCTACTTTAACAAAACAACTAATTATGAATGAAAAAATAGTAACTACTGAAACTAGAGCCAAAGAAGTAAGAAAAGCATTCGATAAGATGGTAACTTATGGTAAAAAAGGAACTCTAGTATCAAGAAGACTAGCATTAGCTTTCTTACATAATGATAATGAATGTGTAAAAAAAGTATTTGACGAATTAGCACCACGCTACAAAGAGAGAAACGGTGGTTATACAAGAATTATCAAAACTACTGAAAGAAAAGGCGATAACGCTTTAATGGTTATCTTAGAATTAGTATAAAGATAGTTAATAGCTATCTTTTTTCTTTTATTATTATTTTGTGCTATAATATATGTAAGGGGGAAAATAAAATGTTAGAAAATCTTACCGAAATTCAAGAAATTCTTTTACTTCAAGACCAAATCCAAGAAGAAGAAAGAACTTTAAGAAAACTAAGAGAAAGTTTAGGCCAAAAGAAAGATCTTCTCTATAAATATTCACTATTTGATATTGCTTTAATTATCCCTACTATAACTAACTTAATAAATCAAATTAATAATAGTGATTATAAATATAAAGAACTAATCTTTCCCATTCCAAGGTCACGTTCTTCATATCAAGAATATTTTGGCATCCTATATAATAATAAAGCTAGAAGTTTCAATAAAGAAGAACCACAATTTTGGGATGATGTTTATGAAGGACATATTCATATTATCTATCATAAAAAGAGTAAAGAAAGACCTCAAAAAATCATTTTTACAAGCGTCTTTAATTTAGGAAGAAGTAGTAATATTGTCCTTATCAATAATTCCATTAATGAAAATCTAAGAGCAATTATTAATCCCTTTATTGAAGAAATCCTTACTGATTGCCTAAAACATAACATAACCAAAATAAATGAAAAATATTTAGAGGAAAAAACCAACAATTACTTAACCAATCAACCAAATAAGCCCAAACGAAGAATAAAAAAATAGTATAGATATCTCCATTCTTTCCATAATAACTATGAAAGGATGATAAAATGGATAAGAATGTTGAATTATTAGAATATATTTATCAAGATGCTGATATGGGTGTAAAATCTTTAACGAACCTCATCAATGCTATTAATAATAAAGACAATAAGATCAAAAAACTCGTTGAAGAGAAATTAAAAGGTTATGAAGAAATCTTAAAGAAAAGTAAAAAATTACTAAAAGATTATCAAGCCGAACCCAAGAGTAAAGGCCTAAAAGCCGATCTAGGCTCTCTCATGGGTATTAAAATGGAATTAATGAAAGATAATTCTGATGCTCGTATTGCCGACATGATCATTAAAGGCTTTACGATGGGAATTATCGATGCCGAAAAAAGAATTGATAAATATAAAAAAGAAGTCGACCGTAAAGTTCTTAATATAGCTAAGGAAATTAAAGAATTTCAAGAACAAGGAATCAAAGATTTAAAAGCATATCTATAAGGAGGTACATATGAAAGCATTAATCACGGGGGCATCATCAGGTATTGGAAGGGACATGGCTCATTATCTAGCTAGTTTTGGTTATGATCTCTTTTTAGTTTCACGCGATAAAAGTAAACTAGATGAAATGTATAAAGATAGTAAAGTAAAAGTTACAACCTTTGGACTTGATTTAAGTAAAAAAGAAGAATGTTTAAAACTATACCAAATGGTCAAAAAAGAAAATATTGATCTTCTAATCAACAATGCCGGTTTTGGCGATGCTGGTAATTTTACCGAAACATCATTAGATAAAGAGTTAAATATGATTGATTTAAATATCAAAGCTTATCATATTTTAACCAAATTATTTCTCCAAGATTTTGTCAAAAAAGATCATGGCCGTATTCTAAACGTTGCTTCCATGGCGGGCTTTATGCCTGGTCCATATATGGCAACATACTATGCCACTAAGGCCTATATTTTAAATTTAACCCTTGCTATCGATCAAGAATTAAGAAATGACCATTCTAAGGTTAAAATTTCTGTTTTTTGCCCAGGACCAGTCAAGACCAATTTCAATAATGTAGCAAATGTCAAATTTAGTTTGATGCCTATTACTAGTGAATATGCTGCCAAATATGCCATTGATAACATGTTCAAAAACAAATTAGTTATCGTACCACCTAATATGAAAATCAGCCATCTATTAACCAAAATAGCCCCATCAAAATTAGTTTTAATCGTTAATTCCCATATCCAAGAGCGCAAAAAGTAAGCTCTTTTTTTCTTGAATATTAAAAACTGGTATCAATTAATTTCAAAACCTTGATTTTAGCCTAAAAAGAGTGTAAAATTATACCAGGAGGTACAAAAATGAAAAAAATAAAGAAAACAGATATAGCATTAATTATCGGTGTCATTGCCATTGTTGTAATTAGCTTTTTTGCTATTCAAGGAAATGCACCCAAAATAGAAAAACCCGTTACAGTTACAGGAGAAGGTGGCTTAACACAAATTAATTACTCTGAATATGAGGAACTAATTAATAGTGAAGAACCATTTATTGTCGTTCTAAGTAGTGCTACTTGCTCACATTGTCAAAACTTTATGCCTGTTGTTGAATCAGTAAGTAAAGAACATAATATTCCAGTCAAATATGTTGATCTTAATGAATTTAGTGATGAAGATATGAGTTCATTATCAGAATCTAACAGTTACTTAAAGCGAAATCAATGGGGAACTCCAACAACATTAGTCTTAGTAGGAGAAAACGTTGTTGACTCACTAGAGGGTGAAACAGACGAAGAAGCATTATTAGAATTCTTTGAAGAAAATATCGTTGTAGAAGAGTAGAGTAAAAGAAAGGGAAGATATTATGAGTATAACATATCAAATGGCTCGTAACTTTAAAAGAAAATATCCACTAACGGTTGCCTGGCGTATCAAGCAACATTGTAAAATCATTGACAAGCATATTAATCCTGATGAAAAAGTATTATACGTTTTCTTAGGTCAAAAGAATGCCAGTTCACTTGATTTTGTCAACACCTATGTCTTTGCTCTAACAAATAAAAGATTAATATATGCAACTAAAAGGTTAGTTTTTGGCTATTTCTTCTATGCTATTACCCCTGATATGTTTAATGACTTAACGGTTAAGCAAGGATTAATCTGGGGTAAAATCATCATCGATTCAGTAAAAGAAGAAGTATTACTTTCTAATATAAGTAAAAATGCTCTTGATGAAATAGAAACAAAAATTACTCAGTATATGATGGAAGAAAAAAAGAAATACCACCCACATGATCATAGGCATTAAAAAGGAAATTGTTATCTAGTATCATTACTAACAACAATTTCTTTTTTTTCATATAATATTAGTAAAGGAGTGATACTATGTATGAAATATATACCATTCAACCAGGTGATACCATTGACACTATAGCACAAAAGCTAAATATAGGACCCGAATTAATATATCAACTAAATGATTTACCCGCGGGAATAAATTTATCAATCGGCGAAAATATCGTCGTACCAAAAAGCAACAATGTCTTTAGCTATTATACTATCAAAAAAGGCGATAATCTTTATCAAATTGCCAAAGATTATGATATCAATTATAATGTTTTAGCCAAAATTAATGGCCTTAATCCCAATGATTACATTTATCCTGGTCAAATCATAATTGTCCCTAATCGTAATGTGATAATGTATGTCACTAGTGAAGAAGACACTATCGAAAGTATCAGTCAAGAACTAGCTGTAGATATTCCTACCTTATTAACTGACAATCCTAATATCCAATTAAAAGCCGATCAAATTATTATAAAGAGAAAAAAATAACTTTATTTTTCTTTTTTTTTATTGTATAATAAAAATAGAATAGGGTGAGTGAAAATGATACTAAGAAAACCATATGCTATACTAATCAAATATTTTAAAATAATCCACTTTGTTTTATTAGGTTTAACCATTTATCTAGCCTTTATGTCTAATGATGTTCTACGCTTTTTAAATGACTTTATTGCTAATAGAACAAGTAGTATTAATGCCACTGGCTATTTATCAGTCATGGTTTATCCCGTTATCGTACTCATCATTGGTATATGTATAGCTATTTATTATTTAATGAGAGAGAAAAAGAAACCTAAATTACTTTATCTTTTAATCATTCTTTTCTATATCATAACTGCGGGTGTTCTAATCTATAGTTCTGTTAATTTAAATATTATTGAAAATGACATTTTGGAATCCAGTACTTTACGTCTCGTAAGAGATATATTAAGAATTGATGTCTTTGGCCAATACATAGTTATCGCTGCCGTTACCATAAGAGCTTTAGGTTTTGATATCAAAAAATTTGACTTTGCCAAAGATATAAATGAACTTCAAATTGACGTAACTGATAATGAAGAATTTGAATTCATGATTGGTGTTAATACTGATAATCTAAAAAGAAAAGGAAGAAAACAACTAAGAGAACTACGTTATTATTTCGTTGAAAACAAACTCTTTATAACTATCATTTTATCAGTCATCGCCGTTGTCGGTTTAATAGTTATTATTTTAAATATTAACTTTTTTAACAAAGTATATAATGAAGATGAAACAGTTCAAACAGCCCTATATAATTTAACATTTACCGATAGCTATTTAACCAAGTATAGTTATAATCAGCAAGATATAGGTTATAATAACACTTCATATGTAATCGTCAAATTCAATATCGATGCCATCAATGAAGGAACCTATCAATTAGATACCAATAAATTTCTTTTAGAGGTAGAAGACGAAAGAATAGCGCCTACGAAAAGATATTATGAATACCTAAAAGATATAGCTACAGGTTATCGTAGCCAAAATATTGATAATACTACTACAAAAACCTACATCCTAGTTTATAATATTGATAATGAATATTTAAATAAAGAAATGACTTTACGTTATGAAGAAGGATATGTCAAAGAAGAAGGCAATTGGCGAACCAAGCAGTATCGTGTTAATTTAGACCCTGTATCATTAGATCAAGAAACAACCCTAATTAGCACTTCTAATCTAAATCAATCATTAGAGTTAACTAATTCCTTCTATAGTAATACTAAATTTACCATAAGTAATTATAGTATTAATGATCGCTTTGCAGTAACCACTAATTACTGTACTAGCACAGGTAATTGTAGTGAGAGAATTAGCCAAGTAGTTCCAAGTACTAATAAAGCTACTGTTCTATCCTTGACCACAACAGATACAAGTTTAAATAGCCAATTATCATCCTTAACCGACTTAATTACTAACTATGGTAAAATAAAATATGAACTAAATGGTAAAGAATATACTAGTAGTATCTTAAATAATATAACTCTAAGTAATTACAATAAAGAATATTATATTGAAGTAGATAAGAACATCACTTCAGCATCAAAAATCTGGATTGAATTAAATATTCGTAGTAATCAGTACCAATATATCTTAAAAGAAAGCTAGAAAAATAGCTTTCTTTTTTGCACAAATCAAGACTTTTTTCATAAAATATATTGTACAAACAAAAATAATTTGCTATAATATAAATACACATGGAGCCATAGCCAAGTGGTAAGGCATGGGACTGCAACTCCCTGATCGCTGGTTCAAATCCTGCTGGCTCCTCCATATAGTATATAATCCCTTGTATATCAAGGTTTTTTCTTTGCCTTTTTAGCTTTACCTATTATGTTCCTTTAAATAATATACTTAAATAAAGTAAAAAATTATTGATTTATCATAAACTAATAAAAATGTCTTTCATTAATTTACATCTTAAAGTATACATGGTATAATTACATTAATTACTTAGCAAGATAAATAGTAATTTTTTAGTTAGAGGAGATGTAATTATGGGATTATTTGATAAGTTTAATAAAAATAACAAGAATGAAAAAATAGAAAATGAGGAAATAAATGCTCCTGGGTGGGATGCAATTGACGAGGAAGCAAAAAGAATATATCCTGGTCAAGATAATCCAAAACATTATGCAACATTAATCAAATGGAAATTTGGTGGTCCAGATCCACTTGATGGTATTAGTATATATGATGGTGGAGATTATTGGCATTTCGTAACTTATGGATTATCAGAACTTTATGAAAAAGAAAGTGAAGATAAAGAGTGGAGTGGTTACGGAATGGAATTTACTTTAAAATTAAAAAAAGACAACTATGAAGATGAAGAAAAAGAAATTAAATGTGTTTGTGGATTATTACAACAAATTGCACGAATAACTTTTAAGAATGGTGAAATATTCAATCCATTTGAATATCTATATACAGGACAAACAACAGGTATTGATTCAAGACAAATTTCAAATATAACAGGATTCATTACTATACCAGATACAAAATTCCAAACATTAAATACAAAAAATGGTAGAGTTGATTTTGTTGAGTTTATTGGTGTTACAAATAATGAATTATTAGCACTTAAAAATAAAGAATTAGATGTAAAAACTTTATATAGTAAAATAGGCAGTGATGTAACTGATTATAATAGAAAATCTGTTATATAAATTCCAATTTATCAACCAGTTCGTAATATTTGTCTAAATTGTATTGAATAAAATTATAAATATGATAAAACAAAAGTCATAGTTTGCCCATATAAAGTAGGCATATACTATGACTTTAACTATAATTATTTTTTCTTAGACAAAACTGGTCCCTTTCCCTCAAAATATTTCTTTGCTAAACATATATTTATATCGTTTTAACGTTAATCTAATATATCATCCAATTGACCTTGTCTATAGTACTTATAATATTTTTTATTCCATAGGAACTTAACAAAATAA
>CALVRZ010000010.1 GCA_944358875.1 uncultured Bacilli bacterium | reverse complement strand
AAAAATAGTAGTTGATTATATTTATGAGTAATAACCACTATTTTTGTAATTTTGCCCCGAAAAAATTTTTACACCCTAAATTAGATAAACTACTTGTCAAATGATTAACATTATGATATATTCATATTGTAGAAAAAGTACAAAATAATTCGCAATTATCAAGTACATTTTAATTCGCAAATTTTAAGAAAGGTGGTGCCTCCCAATGCCAAAATTAAATTTTAGTTTGTTAACTTACTGTATACTAGGGGGGGGGGGGTAAATTAACCCAAATCACTGAAAATAAAGAATTTAAGACTACAAAGATAAGTTTAGAATAGACTTATCTCTTTGTAGTCTCTTTTGCGTTTAAGGAAAGGAAGATTTAGATGAAATTTATTAAGAAATATTATTTATTGTTATTATTGATTATAACTTTAGCAGGTGCAACGATATATGGAACATATGCGATGTTTACATCAAGTGTTGAAACAAATATGGTCAATATGGATACATATATGAATTATACATTTGATATAAATGGAACGCAAGAATTAAAAGTAAGTGCCGGGTCTAAATTAAGATTTAATGCTATTGTAAAGAATAGTATGGATGGTAAGATATCATATGGATTATATTATAAGATGATAAGTCCTACAACCTTACCAAGTGGAGTAATAATTGCCCAAGTATCAGATGATTTAACAATGTTAGCAAAAGGACAACTAGAAAGTGGTATATCTAAGACAGTACCAATGGTGATAAAAAATACCAGTGATAGTGAAATAATCGTAGAAATAGGTGTAAGAACAGGGTATGCAACAGCTAGTCAAGGCCCAGATGACATCATTTATAATGAAGGCGAAATACCTATAACAAGTTTTCAAACCAGTGAAGAAGCCGGCAATGATAGTTGTACATCAACCAAAACATGTACCAGTGAATGTGTTGAAAGAATCGAAAATGGTTACAAAAACACTTATTGTTATTGCTTAGAGAATAGTGTTGAATATACACCAGTTGCTACTGATATAATAACTAATATTTATACAACTGCTAGTAAAACACAAGTATCTAATAATAGTATAAATTATAATTATGCAACAGAAGTAGGAATGATGGAAGATATTGGAGGCAATATTAGATATTATGGAGCAGATCCTAATAACTATGTATCATTTAATAATGAATTATGGCGCATAATTGGGGTATTTAAAGATATCGATGATGGAACAGGAACAAAAGAAACAAGAATAAAGATAGCAAGAAATAAAAGCATAGGTAATTATGCATGGGATTTAAATGATGTAAACGAGTGGTCAACGGCTACCCTTAATACTTATTTAAATGGAACATATCTTCCAAATTTAACATCAGATGCAAAAAATATGATTGGCGATGCTCTATGGAACCTAGGAGGAAGTTCTAATGGAGTTGGTTTATATGCCAATGATTATTATACCTTTGAAAGGAGCACCACCGTATATTCAGGGCGTAGTACTACATGGACAGGAAAAATAGCTTTAATGTATTCATCTGATTATATGTATGCAGGAGATTTATCTAAATGTAGTTTAGATGGAACTAACTGGAATGATGGCCAAACAAATTGTCGAGATACATCATGGCTAAGAAATACAAGTACTAATCAATGGACTATTACTCCTTATACTAGTTATTCTAGCTACGTGTTTATCGTGCATAGCACGGGTTCTGTCGTCAGCAACCCCGTCTACCGCACTTACGCCTCTCGCCCGGTCTTATTTCTAAAGTCTGATGTACAGATTACTGGGGGAGATGGCAGCCAAAATAATCCGTTCACACTTAGTTTATGATAATCACCAAATAAGAAATCTAGAAGGCCGTAAGGTCTTCTATTTTCATTCCCACGCAAGTACCGAAAGGTACTTCTGTGGGATACGCCCCTGTGGAAAACTCATAATTTTCTGTATAAAAACCATATTTTATCCCCATAATTAAAACGAAAGGAGATAAAATGGCACGTCATAAAGTTGAAATAAGTGGCGTGAATACATCGAATATCAAAGTATTAAGTAATGAAGAAATGTTAGAATTATTTAAAAAGATGAAAGAAGGCGATCCCTTTGCTAGGGAAGATTTAATCAATGGTAACTTAAAACTAGTTCTAAGTATCCTTAAAAAATTCACTAATAAAGTAGACAACCTAGATGATTTATTCCAAGTAGGTTGTTTAGGTTTAGTTAAAGCCATTGATAACTTTGACACATCCTATGATGTCAAGCTATCCACCTATGCTTGTCCTATGATTTCAGGGGAAATTAAAAGATACCTAAGAGATAACTCAACTTTAAGAATATCACGTAGTATCAAAGATATCGCCTATAAAACATTAAGATTAAAAGAACAATTAATGGATTCAAGTGGTAAAGAACCAACCAATGAAGAAATAGCCAAAATCTTAGGAGTAACCGAATACGAAATAACCCAAAGCCTAGAATCATTAAGAGAACCCATGAGTATGTATGAACCCATCTATAATGATGGGGGAGATACCATCTATCTTTTTGATCAATTATCCGATAAAAAAGATGAATACGATATTGATATCAAATTAGCCTTAGATAAAGCCTTAAGACAACTAAAAGAAAGAGAAAGAGAGATCCTCAAAGAAAGATTTATTGTCGGAAAAACCCAAATGGAAATAGCTTCCGAATTAGGAATATCTCAAGCTCAAATCTCTAGGATTGAAAAAAATGCCATCAATAGCATAAAAAAATATATCAAATAATATATTTAATTAAGGTGATATCATGCATTTATCAGATTTACAAACCAAAGAAATTATAAACATAACAACCGGTACCAGAATAGGGGTTATCGTTGATGTTATCATCGATAATGAAGGTAGAATCAAAAGTCTCATTCTAGAACAAAGAAGAGGTAGTAAAAAATTCTTATCAAGTCGTGAAGAAGTTGAATTATCGTGGCACCAAATAATTAAAATAGGTGATGACATTATTCTTATCGATACACGTAACCGGTAGACTTGTCAAAGCCTATTTTTTATTATATAATTTAAATAGGTGAGAGTATGAAAATAAATAATAAAGGATTTACCCTAGTAGAATTAATCGCTGTTATCGTTATTATAGCCATTATCGCTGCCATAACAACTCCAAGAGTAATCGAAAGTTTTAATCAAGGAAAAGAAAGTTCTTATGATATCATGATAAACAATATCGTTACCAGTTCTAAAGCTTATTATGAAGAATGCCAATTTGGGGGCTTAACTCATAATGGAACATCTTGCTCTAACGAAGGAACCATCAATCTAACCCTAAACGATTTAGTCAATACCGGCTTCCTAACCGGTACCAATGAAACAGCCGAAGATGGTACCGTTACTAAAGTAATTAAAGACCCCAATACTAAAGAAGATATCGGTTCATGTAGTATTAGTATTACAAAGGCTAAAGAAGGTCAAAAATATGTCTATATAGTAAATAGTACCACATCTGATGAAAAATGTCCTAAAGGCCAGTTAGGACGTGTTAACTAATGACAGGAAATAATTGGGATATTGTTTTAAATGACGTTTATCATGAACCATATTTTATTAATATTGTTAAATTTGTTAATCAGATTTATAAAGAAAAAATAGTTTTTCCACCTAAAACCAAAATTTTAAAAGCCTTAACAACAACCGATTATAATGATGTTAAAGTTGTCATTTTAGGCCAAGATCCCTATCATGGCGTAGGAGAAGCTAATGGCCTTGCTTTTTCCGTATCTGATGGAATAAAATTACCACCATCTCTAAGAAACATTTATAAAGAACTACATGATGATCTAGGTATTCCTATTTCCAATAAGGGCAACTTAGAATGCTGGGCTAAAGAAGGTGTTTTACTTTTAAACGCCGTCTTAACGGTCGAAAAAGATAAACCAGCATCCCATAAAAATGTCGGTTGGGGAACTTTCACTGATACCATCATTCAAAAACTAAATGAAAAAGAAACACCCATCGTCTTTATCCTATGGGGAGCATTCGCTAGAAGTAAGAAAAAATATATAACCAATCCTAAACATCTAGTTATTGAATCACCTCATCCCAGTCCATTTTCTGCAAGTTATGGTTTCTTTGGTAGTAAACCTTTTTCAAGAACGAATAACTTCTTAATCAAAAATCATATTAAACCAATAGATTGGACTATCAAATAAATTAATAACAGTAATGCAATTATACTGTTTTTTTAATGCTAAATAAAATAAAAAAGACTTTAACTATAACTTAAAGTCCTCGTAATCTTCATCGCTCATATCTTTACGATCGAAGAATAATTTTTCTTTATACTTACATGCTAGAGCTACTATATTGGTTGGAAAATTTCTAACTAATCTATTATATTTACTAATATTATCATTATAGTAGTCTCTAAAAGTTGTTAATTTTTCATCTATTTCTTTTAATTGTTTTGATATTTTTTTAATTTCATCACTTTTATTAATTTCCTCATATTTATCTTTTAAAGCTTGAAACTCATTATTCGCATCAATTAACTTTCTATCAAGTTCAAAGTTACTAATTTTTCTTGATCTAAGCTTGACAATATCTTCAAAAACCTCTTCTTCTGTTTCAATATTTCCTTTAACAATTGAAACAACCCGGTTAATAAGATCATATTTATTTCTTAAATTAGTATCAATTGTTGCTTCAACCTCATTTATTCTAATAATAACATCTTGAAACTTATTGTAAATATAAGAATATATACCAATACAACTACATATTACCAACACTACTAAAAACATAACTAAAATAAGTACGTCCACTAATATCACTTCCTAGGTTAAATTATATCAAAGATTTAAGAGATTATCAAGCCTTTCAAGAATTAGGTAAAACAAAATCTTTACTATAATTAATTGGTTCCTCAAAAGTAACAAAATCCAAGTAAATCATCAAGATTAAATACCATTCACCAGTATCAGGATTAGAAACAACAATATGATCGCGTCCTGCTTGTTCAATAATACCATTAAAAACACGGTCTTGCCATTCTTGTGATCCTGGAACCGTTATATGAAAACGAGCTTTTTTACCACGGTTAAGTCTTAAAATATTTTCAATATAAGATTGTTCGGCTGTCACATTGTACATATTAGATACTTGTGATTGTTCATAACTAGGAACACTTTGTTGATTAGGTACATAACTTGAAGTATTTATACCTTGCCCTGGAAAAACTGCATTAGGATAATAATTACTATTGTTCATAAAACACTCCTTTCATTAACTAACTATATGAAATAAAAAAACAATTATGAAATATTGTATAAAAAAATAAAAAATGGTACAATATAAAAGGAGATGATGAGTAATGAAAGTAACAATCGGCGTATCTAATCGTCATGTACATTTAACTAGAGAAACAACTGACATTTTATTTGGTCCCAATTATGAATTTACCAAATTACGTGATGTCAACCAACCAGGTCAATTCGCGGCGAATGAAAAAGTCACAATCAAGACACCCAAAGCCACAATTGAAAATGTCCGTATTTTAGGACCAATACGACCATACAATCAAGTTGAAATATCCAAAACTGATGCTATTAAACTAGGATTAAATCCTCCTATTAGAGATTCTGGCGATCTAAAAGGAAGTAGTCCTATCACAATCATTGGTCCTAAAGGAACCATAGACTTAGAAGAAGGTTGTATAATTGCTACAAGACACATTCATATAACTCCTCTTGAAGCTCAAGATAAAGGTTTAATGGACACTAAAGAAGTCAAAGTCAAAGTAGACGGTGAAAAAGGTGGCATTTTAGATCATGTCCACGTCAAAATTGCCGAAAAATCTTACTATGAAATGCATATCGATACTGATGATGCTAATGCCAATCTATTAGTAAATGGAAGTGAAGTAGAAATAATCAAATAAAAGGGTGATTCTATGAACTTAACAAAAGATATTGTAGTAAGATGCAAAAAATGGTTAATTTTAAAAATAATAACATCAATCTTTACAAGAGCTCTTTTGTTAATCGTCCCTATTTTTTGGAGTAGGGCGATCGATCATATCACATCAAATACTTTTGATAAAGCCTACTTCCTCGTAATTGTATCCCTTATTTTATCGGTCTTATATTACGTTTGGGAGTACATAAATCAAAAAGCTTGGTATGAGTTCTATAACCATTTATATGGTGAATATACTGATTATTTCATTGACAAAACAGACAATGTCAAAGGTCTAACTCTAGGCGAGTATGCCAATATTTCCAATGAAGATATTAATGTCATATGTACCTTTTTAGGTAATCTTGTCACTAGAGCTATTCAAGTCTTGGAATTCATTGTCATCTATACTTATTTCTTATCGCTAGATAAGTATATTTTCTTAATAACCATCATTGTTTCTATTCTTATGATTGCTTTTCTTATATCCCAAAGTAAATTAATAAGTAAGAATAATCTTGTTCGTAAAGAATCTCTCGATAAAAAAATAATTACTATCCATGATTTATACGAAAAAATAAAAATAAAAGCTAGTGAAGTCATGGCTATTAAAAGACGTTATATTAGAAGAAATAATGACTATTTAAAAGCTAATGCTAAATTTAATGTTTTATCGTTAGGTATCAACTATATTGTTTTAAGTATTATGGAAATAAGTCGTTACCTTCTAATACTATATGGTATTTATTTAATTACCGTAGGTCGTATGGATATAGGAACCATTGTCCTAATTTATACCTACTATGCTAAAATAATAACTAACTTTGAAGTCTTAGGAACCATCAATATTGATTATCAAAGTTTTCGTGTTAGTATCGAACGTCTTGATAAAGTCCAAACTATCGAAGAGACAACTTAAAAACTCCTTTAATTTGAAGGAGTTTTTTAACTAAAACATATTGTTTTGGTTATTTTGTTTTTCACTAGCACTAGAAGCGTTGCTATTTTCATTACATGAGCAACTCTTGTTCATGCTGTTTTCAGTCTTATTAGTTCTCATATTAGCTTTATTAGCTTTTTTTTGACTTTTATTCTTTCCCATTTTCATCACCCAATATTATTATGAAACCAAATTATAAAATTATGTATAAATATGTCGAAAAAAGTAAAAATAAAAATAAGTAAAGTAAAATGTAATTTTATTGACTTGCCAAACAAGATTTGTTATTCTATAATTAAATGAAGGTGATATACATGGACAAAGAAAAAAAACACTTTTCTTTAATATTAGAAGATGAATATATGCAAAAAATTGTTATTTCTACTAAGACAAATCTAAAAGAATTAGATGAAGAAACAATCAATTTTGAAGATTTAGAAGACTTTTTAAATGTCATGAGTGAATGTTATAATCATAAATTTGTCAAAGCATATATTGAAAAAAATAACGATTGGTTAAATCAATATCCTGTCAAATTTGCTATCGATAACTATAAATTAGATGATCTAAGGCATAAATTTTTTACTTTTTTAACAAGACATCAGGATTTATTATATCATTCACCATTTTCTAAACTAAGTAAAAGTGAAGAGATGCATAACTTTTTAAATCGAAGAATTCCTAAAATGTCCGATAGTACTATTTCGCAAATTGTTTATAATTACTTAAAAAATTCCTACACTAATCAAAGACAAGCTTATTTTATGCTAAAAGAAAAAAATATTCCTGTTCAAACTCATAAAAAAGCGCCTCACGAAACCACTAATTCCACTCAAAGTAAAGAACATCCTCCCATTAATATGCAAAGTGATGATTTAACAATTCAAGAATTATTAAATGATGGTGACTTTGACGCTATTTATGCTCTTTATGATTCCGAAGACTTAGAAAAAATGGGTATCAATTTTGGTGATAGTTTTCGTGGTGAAGAGATAAGAGGTCGTCGTCGTTGATTGAAAAATATCTTAACTATTTAAAACACGTTAAAAGATATTCCGATAACACAGTTAGAAGTTATGAACAAGAATTAACTCAATATCAAGCATTCATTCAAGATAAATGTGATCTTTTAAAAATAGATCATCAAGTCGTCAAAGATTACTTAGTTTACCTAAATCAAAAATACCAAAACAAAAACACGATTTCAAAAAAATTAACAACTATTAGAGCTTTCTACCAATATTTAGTGAGAGAAGAGATAATTACTAGTAATCCCTATGCTGAAATAAATAATCCTAAAAAAGACAAAAAACTTCCTCGCTTTGTTAAACAAGACCAATTAGATAAAATGTTTCAAGTACCAGATATGAAAACCCCCTTAGGGCAAAGAAATAGGCTCATTTTAGAAATGCTCTATGCTACCGGTATTCGTGTCCACGAACTAGTAACCATTAAAGTTAAAGATATCGATTTTCATAATCAGACGATTAAAATATTAGGGAAAGGTAGTAAAGAACGCATTGTCGTTTTTGGCCATATCTGTAATGACGTTTTAAATATTTACTTAAAAGATGGCTATCAAATTTTAAACAAAAAAAATAGTGACTATCTATTTTTAAATCACTATGGCAATCCCATTACTGAAAGAAGTATTAGAAATATATTAAATGATATCATCATTAAAAGTAGTCTCGATTTACATATTTCACCCCACGTTTTACGTCATACCTTTGCTACTGATATGCTAAATAATGGAGCGGATCTTATCAGTGTTAAAGACTTACTAGGTCATGAATCCTTAAATACAACGAGTATCTATACCCATGTAAGTAATGAACAAATAAAAAAAATCTACGAATTGGCCCATCCCCGTGCTAAAGAATAAAAAGATTAATTAAGTAAAAAGAACATAGTCAAATTTAAGTCAATTATGTTCTTTTTTCTTGTCAAAGTAACTATAATTTGTTATGATTAAAGTGTATCATGAAAGGAGAATGTTGATATGACAAAATATGTATACGCCTTCAAAGAAGGAAACAAAGACATGCGTAACTTACTTGGTGGTAAAGGAGCTAACTTAGCCGAAATGACTAATATTGGTTTACCTGTACCAAGAGGGTTTACAATTACTACTGAAGCTTGTAATAAATATTATGAAGACAAACAAGTAATCAGCGATGAAGTAAAAGAACAAATCTTTGAAAAATTAAAAGATTTAGAGACTATTACTGGTAAAAAAATGGGTGATTTAGAAAATCCCCTTTTAGTATCAGTCAGAAGTGGTGCTAGAGCCAGTATGCCTGGTATGATGGACACTGTCCTAAATCTAGGTCTAAACGATGAAGTTGCTACAAACTTAGCTAAAGTAACTAATAACAAAAGATTCGCTTATGACTCTTATCGTCGTTTCATCATGATGTTCGCAGATGTTGTTAAAGGATATAATAAAAATTCCTTTGAAAGAATGCTAGACGAATATAAAGAAAATAAAAAAGTATCTTATGATACCGAACTAGATGCTGAAGATATGTACACCATCACTGAAAAATTCAAAAGTATCTACCAAGAATTATCAGGTGAAGAATTTCCTCAAGATCCTAAAGTTCAATTAATCGAAGCCGTAACGGCCGTCTTTAGATCATGGAATAACGAAAGAGCTATTATCTATCGTCGTATGAATGATATTCCATCATCTTGGGGTACTGCTGTTAATGTCCAAGAAATGGTCTATGGTAATATGGGCGATAACTGTGGTACTGGTGTCGCTTTCACAAGAAATCCTGCTACTGGTGAAAACAAATTATATGGTGAATATCTTATCAATGCTCAAGGTGAAGATGTTGTCGCTGGTATCAGAACACCAGAACCAATTTCTAGTTTGGAAGAAAAGATGCCTGAAGTATATGAACAATTTGTTAATACGACGAGAATCTTAGAAGAACACTATAAAGATATGCAAGATATGGAATTCACTATTGAAAATGGCAAATTATTTATGTTACAAACTAGAAATGGTAAAAGAACCGCTCAGGCTGCTTTGAAAATTGCTGTTGATATGGTTGAAGAGGGTAAAATAACCAAAGAAGAAGCTTTACTAAAAGTAGAACCAAAATCATTAGATCAATTATTACATAAAACATTTGATTCTCAAGCTATGAAAGATGCCAAAGTCATTGCCACTGGTTTAGCAGCATCACCAGGAGCTGGCGCCGGAGCTATCTATTTCAATGCTATCGATGCTTCAAATGCGGCTAAAAAAGGTCAGGATACTATTTTAGTAAGACTAGAAACATCACCAGAAGATATTCAAGGTATGAGTGATGCCAAAGGTGTCTTAACCGTTCGTGGAGGAATGACTTCTCATGCTGCCGTTGTTGCCCGTGGTATGGGTCGTTGCTGTGTCTGTGGCTGTGGCGAACTAACTGTCGATGAAGAAGCTAAAACTCTAACGACTAAAGATGGAAAAGTATACCACGAAGGAGATACTATTTCACTTGATGGAAGTACTGGTAAAGTATATGACGGTATTATCCCATCTGTAGAACCAGAAATCAGTGGTAACTTTGAAACATTTATGAACTGGGCTGATAATACAAAAAGATTAGGTGTTAAAACTAATGCTGATAATCCTAAAGATGCCCTTCAAGCTATGAAATTCGGAGCAGAAGGAATTGGTCTATGTCGTACTGAGCACATGTTCTTTGAAAAAGACCGTATCTTTGCCGTTCGTCAAATGATCGTTTCTGAAACTAAAGAACAAAGAGAAAAAGCCTTGGCCAAAATATTACCAATGCAACGTCAAGATTTTGAAGAAATGTTTGAAGTATTAAATGGTAAGCCAATGACAATTCGTTATTTAGACCCACCACTACATGAGTTTTTACCACATACTGACGAAGAAATCAAACCATTAGCCAAAGAATTAGCAATGAGTTTTGAAACACTAAAAGCAAGAATTGATTCCCTAAAAGAATTTAATCCAATGATGGGTCATCGTGGTTGTCGTCTAGCAGTTACTTATCCTGAAATAGCTGTTATGCAAACCAAAGCTGTTATTGAAGCTGCTATTAATGTTAAAGAAAAAGGTATTGATGTTCATCCTGAAATTATGATTCCTCTTGTTGGGGATGTTAAAGAATTAGAATATGTTAAAAATATTGTTGATGAAACAGCCAAAGAAGTAATGAAAGAAAAAAATATGGAAATAAGTTATAAAGTAGGTACCATGATTGAAATTCCAAGAGCGGCTCTTCTAGCTGATAAGATTGCTAATGTTGCCGAATTCTTCAGTTTTGGAACTAACGATTTAACGCAAATGACATATGGTTTCTCTCGTGATGATGCAGGCAAATTCTTAGAAGATTATTATCAAAAACAAATCTTTGAAAGTGATCCATTTGCTAAAATCGATGAGGAAGGCGTAGGTAAGTTAATTACTATGGCTGCTAATGAAGGTCGTAAAACAAGACCAGATATCAGTTTAGGAATTTGTGGTGAACACGGAGGCGATCCAAGTTCAATCGAATTCTGTCATAAAGTTGGTTTAGATTATGTATCATGTTCTCCATTTAGAGTACCAATCGCAAGACTTGCAGCTGCTCAAGCAGCTATACGCCAAAATGAAAACAAATAGGGCATAGTAGCAAAAAATTTTAACCTATATAATTACTAAAAGTAGTGCGAGTTATAAATGATCTCAGCTGAAAATGTTTGAAAACTTTATCTTAAATGATAGAGTTTTCTTTTACCTAAAAATATTAGAAGAAACAAAATAAAAAGAAGCAATCACTGCTTCTTTATCTTACTTCCCGTTTAATTAATTTTGCATGAACTACTGTTCTTTCCGTATCTGAATAACAAGTTGAAAGTGTTAAGACTTTATCATCTGTTGTAAGTGTTGTATTAAAATCATATAAACTTCTTCCTTTAATCGTATCAAGAAATTCCTGATATTCATTATCACTTGCAAAATCAGTCGTAATATAATAACTTTCCTCAACAATCTTATATACACTAAAAATCTGCCATAGAGTATTTTCTTTTTCTGTTGAAAGTCTAATAATATGATTATCCTTATTAGTATACCAATCTTCCTTAAGAACTTTACTCAAACTACCAAACATTGTCTTATCAAGTCTACTATGAGCATACAAAATATTATTTTTACTAGTTAAATCTTTATTATTACGATAATCAAGAAATACCCATCCTGCCTCATTATAACTCTTATCATATGAATGATTTAAATAATATTCATTATCGGTTGTCCAAACATAAGGGTAATTAATATTTGTATTATTAACATTAATCCATCCCGCCGTATCACTATTTTTCTTAAGTAATTCTGCAAAATCAACATTAATTAAAGGAAACTTAATATAATACCAATAATCACTATCATTATCATCAGGTTGATTAATTAGTTCGGTCTGATCACTATCTTCAATCTCCTGAACATCCGTAGTATCAGTAACATCCGTAAGAATTTCATTTGCTTTATCACTATCTTTCTTCCAAAAAAAGATATTAACTAAAGAAAATAGTACTACCATAAGACATATTAAAGCAAGGACAATCCAAACCCATAATTTTAAAGTTCTTTTAACTTTTTTCTTCTTTTTTGCCATACTTTCACCAAACCAATTGTACCAAATATAACAATAAAAAGCAATAATTTGACAAAAAGAAAAAATTATGCTATAATCTATATACACTTAGGTTGGGTGTATAAATAAAGGGGGTTATAAATATGAAAAACAATTATGTTATTGAGTATTTGAACGAAAATGAATTTAGAAAGAAAGAAAGAGCAGTTAAAAAATATAATATGCTTGCTTATAAAAAATTAATGTTTGATCATTATCCAGAATTTCGTGAAGGTATCTTTAATGGTGTAGTAGTATCCAAGAATACTAAAGAAAAAATAACTAAATATGAATTAAAGTTACCAACAGATAGTATGTTTGCTAAAGTTCATGGAGAGATTGTCTTACATTATAGTGTCTATGAAAACCAAAGAATCGTTATGCTTGATACAATTACACCAGAAGAAATCTTAAATGAAGGACACCAAAAAGAATTATCAACATATAAAGGTGTCATGGTATCTAAGACACATGCTGAAAAAGATATGTTTAAAATCAATTTATTAAATATGCTAGGAAAATAAGATAATTTTACATATTATCTATTTTTCTTGAAAAAGTAAGCTTTTCTTATTCTAACAAAACAAAAAATATGATATACTATATTAGGTAGAAAATTTGAGGTGTTAAGAATAATGAGTTATCAATTAAAAGATAAAGAATACAATTATATAATAAATAACATTATCAACAATAAAGACTTTTTAAAAATAGATAGTTGTCGTCATCATGGTATAACCAGATTAGAGCATTCATTAAGAGTATCATACTACTCATATAAAGTAAGTAAATTCTTAAAATTAGATGCTAGACAGACTGCACGTGCTGGCTTATTACACGACTTTTTTATCGATGAACAATTAAATAAAAAAGAAAAACGCCTAAGTGCCTTTTATCATCCTAAAAAAGCTGTCGATAATGCCGATACCATGTTCATTTTAACAGATAAAGAAAAAGATATTATCTATTCCCATATGTTTCCGCTTATTCCTAACCATGTTCCTAAATATATGGAAAGTTGGGTAGTAAGTATTGTTGATAAATGTGTCGCTAGTTATGAATTTGCTACATCATATAGCAAAACATTCTTATTTAAAATTCAAAATGCTTTATTTATTTTAGCATTTGTTGCTGGAAAAGGTTTTTAAACCTTTTCTTTTTCTTTAAGTAATGCTATAATAATGTTATGTCCCAGTAGCTCAGTAGGATAGAGCGATTGCCTCCTAAGCAATAGGCCGTTGGTTCGAATCCAATCTGGGACGCCATTTTTGTGTTAATTAACTGGTTTAATTAAATCAGTTTTTATATAAAAAATATCATGGGGTAAAAAAATGAATTTAAAACAAGTCCAAAAAAATATTTGGCAAAACAAAATAAATAAAGGCTTTAATACTACAAATGTAGAAAAAGAATTTTGCTTTTTATATGGTGAAGTAGCTGAAGCTTTTGAAGCCTATAGAAAGAAAAAAGATGATTTAAATGAAGAACTTGCTGACATTGCAATTTATTTAATGGGATTATCAGAAATGTTAGGTTTTGATTTAGAAGATGAAATTATGAAAAAAGTTTCTAAAAATGAGAAAAGAGTATATAAAAATGTTGATGGTACAAATATTAGAGTGAGTGATTAGGAAGAATAAAAATTCTTCTTTTTTTACTGCAAGGCACATGGAAAAGAAAAATATGGTAAGATTTATTTCATAATTTTAACATAAGATCAATTGAGTTGAATTCTGGATTATTTACTCCAGAAGAATTAGTTGAACAATTTTTGAGTGCTGATTAAACAAAAAAAGATAGAAAAGAGTTCTCAAATTACACAATAATAAAAAAATTAATAAATAATTTATTTATTATAACAAGACATCTAAAAAAGTGTGTTATAATTTAAACGAAGGAAAATTATTTATATAAATTAAAGCTTTTAGAATTTTATATTAGAAGTTTTTTAAAATTAAGGAGAGTAGGTAAGATGAAAGAAATTATTTATAATTATGATTACTTAAATGAATCTGACATTACTGAAACAGTAATTAGAACTAAAGCACTTATTATTAATAATGATAAAATTTTAATTGGAAACGAAAATGGTTTGTTTCAATTCCCTGGTGGACACCTTGAACAAAATGAAACATTTAACGAATGCTTAAAAAGAGAAATTTTAGAAGAAACTGGTATTGAAATTAATGATGATGATATTGAAAGACCTTTTATGAAAGTAACTTTTATGAATAAAGATTGGCCTGAAAAAGGTAAAAATAGAAAAGCAGAAATATATTATTATATAATTAAAACAAATAAAATGCCCGATTTAACAAAAGTTAATTATACGGAACATGAGAAACAGAATAATTATCAAATAGAAACTTTTAAATTGAATGAGGCTATTACCAAAATAAAAGAAAACATTCCAAACAACGAAAAAAATAAGATTATTTCTCCAGATATGATATCAGCTATTGAAGAATACTTAAATCAAGTGAATAATTAAAAAATAACTTTAAGATTTATATGAAAAAGGTGACATAATATAAATGGAAGATTATGATGTATTTGGTGAGATGCAAAATTTAAAAGATAAAAAGGTTGTTGCATTTATAGAAGATGACGAAAAATTTATACTTAATAATCTTATAAATAGTGATAATGAATTAATTCCGATAAGATTTTCTTATGATTTGTCTTGTTTTTCTGAACCGTATATTGAAAAAACGAAAACATTATTTACATATTATTTTAATAAGGATAATACATTTAATAATGAATTATTACGTCTAAAAAAACATTTTGTTCATTTCCAGCGTTTTCCATTTATTGTATATATTCCATTAGAAGATAAATATTGCAATCTGATTAAGATGATGAAAGAATTAGATATAGAATGTGTGCATGATAAGAATTTGTTTATTTCTAAAATAAACAACAATAAAAATTAATTTTAATAGATAATGATGATAATTACCAATACCAAGTTATTAGATTATATGAGTAAGAATTTGGCAAGTAAAAAAATTTTATAATCAAAAGTAGTCCAAAAATTAAAATTAAATATATTCATCTTTGAGAAAATAAATTTTTATATATGATATTTTCCACTATTAAACCAAAATAAAGATTGTAGCTTTTCTCTTATGATGATAAATAATAAATTGAAAGTGAGATGATTTATATGAATAAAGGCAAAATTGGAATATTAATGATAATTTTAGGAAATATATTATACTTAGCCTATACTTTCTTTGTTGGTAATGAAACAACACCCTTTGGTGAATTTAGTTCGGGCTTACTACTAGGCTTATCAATAGGAATTAACTTAACTGGTATAATATTATTAGTAATATATATTTCTAAAAATGAAAAAAACAAATGATTTCTATAGGAAAAGTATGGAAGTATAGAATGTATAAAATTATCATAATCCAATATTCATCTAAAGCAGACGAATGGCAAAGAAAATAAAAATAAAAGAAAAAGTAATGACATTATTAATAAGTATTGGTGCTTGTATTTATACATTTATCAGATTTTGTTTTATACCAATTATGGTTAAAGAAAAAAGCTCTTCTAATTAGGTCAACATTTATTACAAGTGTGGTAATATATGTATCTATGAAGACTTATAAAGTTTATAAAATTAGATTATATCCAGATGAAAAACAAGCAATCTTAATTCATAAAACTTTTGGATATGTAAGATTAGTCTATAATTATTACCTTGCTCAACAACAAAAAGTAATTTGTCTAATTCTCAGCTTCTGTCCTGTATATTCTAACAAGAACAATGTAGAATTATTTTTGAAAAGAGGAATTAAAATGGATCAAGAAAAAATAGGTAAATTTATTGCTAAATTAAGAAAAGAAAAAAAATATGACACAAGAACAATTAGCGGAAAAAATGGGAGTAACAAATAAATCAATTAGTCGTTGGGAGAATGGCAAAACTATGCCTGATATTTCTATGCTTGGTATATTGTCAAATGAACTTAATTGTACTATACCAGAATTATTAAATGGCAAGAAAATGACCCAAGAAGAATTAATAGATTTAAGAGAAACTATTAATAATTTAATTGAATATGAATCTAATCAGCAAATTAAAAAAGATAAAAAGTTTAATAAATATAATATGATAGGTTGTATTGCTTTAGTTTTAGCATTACTTGATACTGAATTTCAATTTTTAGATTATATTTTCACTCCCAATGCTGGAGAATTTGTCCAAGGTTTATTATATGGTATTTGTATATTAGCTAATATAATTAGCTTGTATAATCGTTCTCATAATATATCTATATGTGAAAAGAAAAAAGAACTAATAAAATAAATAGTAATTTATAGTTGAAAAAATTTAATAAACTAAAGGAAAGAGGCAAGGTGTTATGAATAAAAAAATAGTAAGTAAATTATTAACAATAGTAAGTGTAATTTTATTAGTATCAGCGATAATATTTATTTGTTTATGTATTTTTACAGATGAAAAAAATAATGTATATTTATTTGTTTAATTAAGCAGTCTTATATTGTCAAGCTTCTTTGATATTATAAAAATTGGGAGAAATGTTAGGGGTTAGTTACAAAACTGTTTCAAAATGGGAAAATGGAATTTGTTTGCCTGATACATCACTATATAACGATATTTATAAGATATTCAAAATTACAAAAGATGAATGGTTTGCAGGTTGTAGGAGAGAAATTAATTATAAAAATAAAATGAACTATATTTTATTACTTTTGTTCTAATATCTTACATATAGATGTCGTAAATTCATAAAAAGAGAAGACTTAACTCTGTCAAATTAAAAATTTACCACTAAATAATAGCATTTAATCTAAAAAATTGAGTGCTATTTTCTTATAAAAAATCTATTATAAAAATAAAAACAGAAATAGATATCTTCCGCATAAAAAATTAACAATTCCAATGTAAAATTATAATTTCTTCTTAATAAAAGATGTTAAATAATTACTAAAGTAGTATAATAAAAAGGTAGAGGAGTTTCTAATATATGTAAAATACATAATTAGATTATGTGTGATAAAATGAAGAAAATAATTCATATTACTTTAAATCTATTACTATGTATTGCGATAGCCTTATTTACTAGTAACTATATAGTAAAAAATAATTCTTTTAAACTTGTCCAAAATAGTAATACATATGAAGATGCAGAACAATTTTTTTATAATGAAAAAAACAAGGATATCACTAAAATCAAAGAAGACATTGACGAAGTAAATAATCCTAAACCTCCTATACCAGTAGTACCAGATTATAATATATCTCCCAAAGATTTCTTCCAACAAAATAGAATATTGATGATTGGTGATTCTTTTGTCGAAGGTATGGAAGCGTATGGAGCTTTATATTCATCTAATACTATCTGGCAAAGAGGAAAAAGGATTGATGATATGTCAGACCAACTAGAAAAAGCTATTACTTATAATCCTAGTGCTCTAATTCTTTCTTATGGTTCAAATGATGTTCAAATGTGGAGTAATAATGTCGATGGTTTTATTGCCGCATATAGTAATAGTTTAGATAATATTGCTAATGCTCTACCTAATACGACGGTATATGTGTGTTCCATTCTCCCTGTCAGTCAAGAAGCAATAAATAGTGACTCATCTTTCCAATATATTAGTTTATTTAATGAACGATTACAACAATTATGTAACGACAGGGGAATTAAATTTATAGATAGCAGTTATATATTAGCAACAGTCGATGACCCATATAGTCCTGATGGCATTCATCCTAAAGGCTTTTTCTATGAAAAATGGGCCAATGATATTTTAGAAAAAATGAGGTAATAATATGAAATTAAAACAAATAATTTTCATTATACTTTTTATAAGTATTTTATTAATAATTCCTTTTTTAACCAAAGATAAAAAGGTTGCCTTTGATGAAATTGAAACTGTTCTTGAACCTTATATAGATCAAGAAATAGTACATAAAGTTGATTCAAATACACTATATAACAATTATAAAATAAATGCTAATTCTATAGAAGAGTATATAAGTTATGGCCCCGTTTCATATATGAATGTCCAAGAAATTACTATCTTTAAAGAAAAAGATAAAAACCAAAGAACTTTAATTGTCAAAAAAATAAAAGAATATATTGACAAAAAAATTACTACCTTTGAAGGTTATGGTCCTAATCAAGTAGAATTACTCAAAAATGCCATCGTCGAAGTAGAGGGGGACTATGTATTTTGTATCATTCTAGAAAACAATAAATCCTTATGGCAGGATATCGTCAAATTATTTTAGAAAGAAGGAAGAAGAAGTGGCTTTTAATAGTATTGTATTTTGCTTTCTATTTTTACCAATTGTTACCATAATATATTTTTTGATTCCTAAAAAAATTAAAAACATATATTTATTAATTGTTAGTATATTATTTTATTCATATAGTAGTATTTTTAATACTTGTATACTGTTACTAATAACCATTTATAATTTTTTTGCTGTTAGAAAGATGGATAAATTAGTAACAAATAGAAAATATAAATTAATTGAAATATTGATAATAAATATTTTTACATTATGCTATTTTAAATATTATTACATTATATTAAATAATTTATTTAATGACATAGCATTTAAAGAAATTATTCTCCCTATAGGAATGTCATTTTATATCTTCACTATCTTATCCTATGTAATTGATGTATATAGAAGGAAAACAAATAGTGAGTCAAACTTTATTTCTTTTAGTTTATATATATTCTTTTTCCCTAAGTTAATCATGGGACCAATTGTTAGATATCATGATTTTAAAGAGCAACTAGATAATCATGATTTCAATAATTCCTTATTTAATTATGGTTTCAAAAGATTTATCATTGGTTTATCGATGAAAGTAATCCTAGCGGATACTTTCTCTAGAATTCTCTCATCTTATGAATCAAGCTCTATGCTTGGTAGTATTATAATAATTATATTATATTCATTGCAAATATATTATGATTTTGCCGGATATACCAATATGGCTTTAGGCTTAAGTAATATCTTTGGCTTTAAATTTAAAGAGAATTTTAATTATCCATGTTTATCGAAGAGTGTCAGTGAGTTTTTCAGAAGATGGCATATTTCGTTAGGAGAATGGTTTCGTGACTATATTTACATTCCCCTAGGAGGTAACCGAACATCGAAACTTCGTTTAGCAATAAACTTGTCAATCGTATGGATTATTACAGGAATGTGGCATGGTGCAAGCTTTAATTTCATTATTTGGGGTGCTTTTTTAGGCAGTATTATAATTATAGAAAAGCTTCTTTTATCAAAAATTAAATTTCCTAAAATAATCTGTATGTTATTTACTTTTGCCATTATATCAATAAGTTGGGTTTTCTTCTTTAATTCTAATTTAAATAATATAACTCTAATTTTAAAAAATCTCTTAAATACCAATCATCTTGTTGATAACCAAATAATATTTATAATAAAAAATAATATTACATACCTAATTGTTGGTTTAATATGTATTACTCCTATCATCAAAAATATTGGTAAGTTCTTTCAAAAGAAAACTAATTTTCTCTATAATTGTTTTAACAGTGCATATTTAATTGCGCTAATGTGCTTGTCAACTTCATACATGATAAGCTATTCATACCAAGCCTTTTTATATTTTAATTTTTAAAGGAGGAATTAACATGGAGGAAAAAACATCATTTATAGGATGGCTAACATTACTATATTTACTAGTTATATTTTTCATTAATGTCTTTTCGCCTTCTTTATCATTTTCTAATGAGGAGAACCGAACCCTAGCAAGTAAACCTAAAATCAATTTTAATAATGCTATGGATGGAAACTATTTTACTTCGTATAATAAGTATTTAGAAGATCAGTTTTGGAATAGAAATATGTGGAAAAGTTTAAAAACTAACTTTGAGAAAGAAATTGGATTAAAAAAAATTGATAATATATATTTTGGCGAAAATAATAGATTAATTGAAGAAGCTGTTGTCCCTAATGCATATTTTTTAGAAAGACGAGTAGGTAATATCAACAAATTTATTGATAATTATAATGAATTAAATATTGATTTTATCCTAATTCCAAATAAAATCGGAATATATTATAATGAAGTAGGTGCTAACAATATTCAAAAAGACATATACCACGATTTTGTTGCCCATTTTGCTGATGATTTATTCCCAATTAATTGTTTTGATATCCTAAATAATCATAAAAATGAAAATATCTTTTATAACACAGATCATCATTATACCTCCCTCGCCGCTCGTTATATCAGTGAAAGCTTATATGATAAAAAGGATGTAGAATACGATAAATATATCGTAAATAATAATTTTATTGGAACAAGTGCTAATAAAATTGCTTACTACAATAAAGCTGATAGCATAGAATTATACATACCTAAAGAAGAAGTATCATATTATCTAACATATAATGATGAAGAAAAAGAGTATACCTCAATATACGATGACAGTAAACAATATAGTTATAATCCCTATGAAATATTTTTCGGTGGTAACAAAAGCATTATTGATATAAGAACCAATTCTGAAAATGAAAACAAACTTCTTTTAATAAAAGATTCATATGCCAATAGTTTTATTCCCTATATTTTATCTAACTATAGAGAAATAATCATTATTGATCCTAGATATTACTATGATGATATAAATAATTTAATCGCTGATAAACAAATTACTGATATAATGTTCTTCTACAATATGAATACCTTTTTTGAAGATACCTCATTAGATGATATGATTGAAAACATCAAAGCCTAATTTTATATAATAACGAGAAAATATTTACGTAATTATGCTATAATCTCTTGATAAGTATGTTCAAATTTCTAAAATAAAAACTAGAATTAAAAGAATATAATGTTTACTATTCATTAATTAGGTTCGAGTGTAAGAATACTAAAAATAAAAAACAACAATAATCCATCTACCATATTTACTAATTAGAAAAAAAGTTGTTTCCAAAAGTAGTATTCTTTATCTTTTAAATCACTTGAAAATATGTTATAATTCTATTAAGAAAATAGGTGATAAAATGGCGTTTATTGATGTAAAGAACATATCTAAAATTTATAATATGGGTGAAGTTTCCATCAAAGCAATTGAAAATGTAAGCTTTTCTATTGAAAAAGGTGAACTAGTGGTTATTTTAGGCCCATCAGGCGCGGGCAAGACGACAGTTCTAAATATCCTTGGCGGTATGGACACCGCTACCAAAGGATCGATCATTATTGATGGTCAAGATATTTCTAAGTATACAAGAAAACAACTGACAGATTATCGTAGATATGATATTGGTTTCGTTTTTCAATTTTATAATTTAGTAGGTAACCTAACAGCTATCGAAAACGTTTCTTTAGCGAGCCAAATCTGTAAAAATCCTATGGATAGTTTAACAACTCTAGATAAAGTAGGCTTAAAAGATCGTAAAGATCATTTTCCCGCTCAACTATCCGGAGGTGAACAACAAAGAGTAAGTATTGCTAGAGCCCTAGCTAAAAACCCTAAATTACTATTGTGTGACGAACCAACTGGCGCTCTTGATTCCAAAACCGGTCGTATGATCTTAGAGTTACTTCAAGATACCTGCCATAAAATGAATATGACAACTATAATTATCACGCATAATGCCATTATTAGTGAAATCGCGGATAAAGTAATAAAAATCAAAAATGGACATGTTGACGATATTATCATCAATGAAAATCCTAAACTTGTAAAGGATATTGATTGGTAATGCTTTTACTTAAAAATAGCTTTATCAAAATCCGTAAATCACTAGGACGTTTTTTCTCATTAATTTTTATCGTTGCTTTAGGAAGTGCCTTTTTCTCGGGAATTAGAGAAACATCCCAAGATATGATTAAAACCATGGATAACTACTATGATGAAACAGCCCTAATGGACTATAAAATCGTAAGTACCATGGGGCTAACTGATGATGACGTTACCTCATTAAAAGAACTAACTCATGCATACAAAGTCGTTCCATCATATTCTTACGAGACGCTTGTTGATGGTAACCCAACCAAAATTTATGCTATTAACGAAGAAATAAATAAAGTAAAATTAATTGAAGGAAGAATGCCTACTCAAGACAATGAAATTTTAGTCGAGGAGGGCACTTATCAAATAAATGATACTATAACGCTTGAAGATTCTGCTAAAGACACCCTCAAAAACACTTCATATACTGTTGTAGGAACCATCAGAAGTTCTTTATATATTTATGAAAACAAGGGTATTTCTACTGTCGGTGATGGCAAATTAGATACCTTTATGTATATTCCTGAAGATAATTTTACTATCGATTATTATACCGAAATCTATCTTCTTGCTGATGATAGTATTGATAAAATAACCTATCTTGATGATTATTTAGAAGTTACCAAACTTTTAGAAGATGAGTTAAAAGACTTAAAGCCTATTCGTGAAACAGCCCGTTACGAAGAGATTCTAAAAGAAGCTATGCAAGAAATATATGATGCTGAAGAAGAACTAAAAACAAAGGTTGACGAAAATGACCAAAAGTTTAAAGATGCTCTTAACGAAATTGAAACCAACGAACAAAAACTAAATGATGCTAGAGTTGAATATCAAAATGGTGTAAATACATTAAATACCACCAAACAAGAGATGGAAAACACTTTTGCTGATAAAAGAGCCAAAATCGAAGAGGGAAGAAAGAAAATAAATTCTACCCTAAACCAATATGGTATCACTGAAAGCCAAATTGATTCAACTATTACCACTTTAGAAAATCAAATAGCTAGTCTAAATCAGATGTTAGAAACTTTAGATAAAGCTTCTGAAGAATATCGTCTTTTACAAGAACAAATAGCAACTCTAACCACTTCCAAAGAAGGCTTAAACCAACTAAAGACTTCGATTGCCACTTTAAATCAAGGTGAAAAAGAATTAGAACAAGGTATAGCCACTTGGGAAGAAGAATATCAAAAAAATCAAAGTACTCTAAATGAAGCTTACCAAGAAATAATCGATGGTGAAGCCGAATTAGCTAAAGGTAAAGAAGAGTATAATAGCAATTATCAAACTTATCAAGAAGAAATAAAAAAGGCTAATGATGAAATAGCTAAAGCCAAAGAAGAAGTCCAAAAATTAGAAAAGCCTGTTTGGTATCTCTTAGATCGTGAGGACAACAGTGGTTATACCACTTTCTATGAATCTGCGACTAAAGTTGATGCCATTGCTAGTGTTTTTCCCATTTTCTTCATTTTAGTAGCCCTTCTAATGTGTATGAATACCATGACCAGAATGATCGATGAAGAACGTGGTGAAATTGGCTTATTCACTTCACTTGGTATCTCTAAAGGCAAAATAATTTTTAGTTATATTTTCTACGTTTTAATTGCTACTATTGTAGGCCTACTCGCGGGCTTACTCGTGGGTTACTTTATCGTCCCACACTTCCTCTTTGGTGTCTATACTTCATCATTTACCATTCCATCATTAATAACGTACTTTAATTTTGAAGCAAGTATCATTATCATTGTCGTATGTTTCCTAACGATGGCTACGGTAACCTATATTGCCGCTAATCGTGATTTCAAATATATGCCTGCTAATCTCCTAAGACCCGTTGCCCCTAAAATGGGACGCAAAGTCATCTTAGAACGCATCCCCATCATTTGGAATCATCTATCATTTACATGGAAAGTAACCATTCGTAATCTCTTTCGTTATAAAAAGAGAATTATCATGACCATCATTGGTATTTCAGGTTGTACTGCCTTATTACTAACCGGTTTTGGTATCAGAGATAGTGTTAATTCTTTATTAGATAAACAATTCAAAGAAATCCAAACCTACGAAGCTCTTCTTTTTCTAGATGAAAACAAAGAAGAACCAACTAAAGAAATAACTGAACTTCTAAATCAAAATAACATAACTAATGAGATATATACCAATATGGAAAGTTATACTTTTAAAGCTCAAAATAAAACTCTAGATGTCTATGTTATGGCTTTTGAAGATACTACTAATCTAAGTGATTATCTCCATTTAAAAGATTTAGAGGGTAATCAACTAACTTTAGATGACTATGGTGTTATTATCACTGAGAAAATGGCCGAATTACTAAATGTTCAAAAAGGAGATACATTCCAAATTAGAAATAGTGACAACGAATTATTTGTTCTTAAAGTAAGTGGGGTCACCAGAAACTATGTAGGTAACTATATCTACACCAAAAACAACTATTATGAAAAAATCTTTAATAATAACACTTATAATGCCATCATGATTAACTTTGGTAATGACGACATTGAAAGTACTGGTAATAACCTTATGAACTCCAGTTACTTTAGTAGCATTCAATATACCAAAGATAGCATGTCTATTTTCGAAGATATCATCGATGGTATGAATGACATCGTCTACCTAATAATAGGCTTTTCAACCTTCTTAGCTATCACTGTCTTATATAATCTAACGACGATTAATATTAGTGAAAGAAAAAGAGAAATAGCTAGCCTTAAAGTATTAGGCTTCCATGATAATGAAGTATCCACTTATGTCTATCGTGAAACCGTAATTCTAACGATCTTTGGTATCATTCTTGGTATTGGGTTAGGCTTATCATTAAATCTCTTTGTCTTAACTGTTGCTGAGACCGACGAAATTCTCTTTGTTAAAGATGTTCATTTCTTAAGTTACATTTATACATTTGTCATTATGATCATCTTTACTCTCTTAGTTCAATTTATTACATATTTTATCTTAAAGAAAATAAACATGATCGATTCCTTAAAATCAGTTGAATAAAGGAGTAATAATATGCCAATTATTAAACCCAAAATAAAAAAGACAATTCCTAAAACACTTAATATGATGCTTTCTAGTGATGATTTTACTAATGCCAAAATAACTAGTAATCCCAGTGATGATATAATTATCCAAGACGTAACTTTTGATTCTTGTCAATTTACTGGTGTTAATTTATCTAACCTAAAATTAGAAAACGTCGATTTATTAGATTGCCTTTTTGAAAAATGTGACCTATCAAATTTAAAATTTCGTCATTTAAATCGTGTTGTTTTTAAAGATTGTCGTCTTGTTGGAACTGACTTTTCTATGAGTTATTTTCATAATATTCAACTAGTTGGTTGTAATGCCAAATATTTAAATTTAGCTATGAGTGATATTAAAGATGTAAAAATTGAACAAAGTGATTTAACCGAATCCAGTTTTATTGAAACAAAAATTAAAAACCTAACTTTAGATAATGTCAATTTATCAAATTCAGAAATAATTAATACAAGTTTTAATAATCTTGATTTATCCACATGCAACATTAATAACATAAAAACTGATCTTTCATCGCTAAGAGGAACCAAAGTAAGTGTCGATCAAGCCTTATCTATCGTTACTATGTTAGATATAACCATTAAGTAAACTAGTTACCAAAATGTAACTAGTTTTTGACATTATCTCAACTTAAACACTTTTTAAAGAGTAAATACTCCCTAATCCTTATTTATAAGGGCTTGAGGAGCTTTTTTTAAACTTCAAAAATGCGTAAGTTTTTTAATTTTTTGTTTCTTTACAAATTTTTTTTAAATTTTTTTCACGTATAGCTTCATAATCTGTTCTAAAGCCAAATTTATCATGTAAATCATCGGTTAAATCTGTTCTTATATAGTTCGGAGAATAAGTATCTGACATATCTAATTTTACATTCATATCTCTAAGTGTATCTAAAATATCTCCAACAGTATATTTTTTTTCTAGTTTCTTTTCTAAATATCTGTATATTGTTAATGATAGAAAACATATTAAAAAATGAGCTTTAATAGTTTCTACGGTTGAATGAAATACGGGTCTAGCATTAAATTCACTTTTCATTATTCTAAAGCTTTTCTTTTATCTTTATTCAAATAAATACACCTCCTTCCTATAAGGTGTATTGTATCAAATTATGGGACATTTTAAAAAAATTTCTGTGGGACATTTTAAAAAAGCTTTAACAAAAAATTAATAATTCTTTACTTAAAAATATATAAATGTTATAATTATGCTAACAAATAAATATTATCACGAAGGGTATTACAATTATAATAGTGATAGGAGTATAAAAATGTTAAAAAAAATTTATGTATTATTAATAATAAGTGCAATCATTATTTTACCAAGTTGTTCCAAAGAAAAAAATGAAGAACCCAAAATAACTAAGGAAGATGTTATCAGTGAAATATTAACTTATGATTTGCAAAGTTCATATATCGATGAAGATTTTTTGGATTGGATTAATGATAATTATCAGTTAGAGTCACTAATAACTATCAAGGATAAACTTAATGATAGTAGCTATCAACTTCAATCATGGCATGATGTAACCGGTAAATCACTTCAAGTATTATATGACTCATATCAAAATAATTATGAAAATAAAGATAATGTTAAAGTCATCACGGACAATAAAGAAGTATCAACCATTAACTTTGTTGGCGATATCTCTCTTGCCGATAATTTTGATATTATGCCTTACTATGATAGTAGGCAAGAAGGTGTATATGGCATTTTATCTGAAGATGTTGTCGATATCATGCAAAAAGCTGATCTAATGGTTGCCAATAATGAATTCTCTTTTAGTGACCGTGGTGCACCACTACCTAATAAATACTATACTTTCCGTGGCAGTCCTTCGCGTGTCTCTATCTATCACGAAATGGGCGTTGATTTAGTATCATTAGCCAATAATCACGTATATGACTATGGAGAAGATGCTTTCTTAGATACTATCACCACGCTAGATAATGCTGATATTGCCCATGTCGGTGCTGGAAAAAACAAAGAAGAAGCCCAAGAACCATATTATTATATAATTGGTGGATATAAAGTTGCTTTCATCTCGGCTACTAGAGCTGAAAAATTCATTCTAACACCTGAAGCAACCGAAACCCAAAGTGGTGTCTTTAGATGCTATGATCCTGAAGAACTTCTTTCTCTTATCGAAACTACGAAACAAGAGAGTGACTATGTTATCGTTCTTCTTCACTGGGGTAAAGAAGATTCCCATGATTTAGAGCAAGTCCAAATTGATACAGGTAAACAGTATATAGATGCTGGTGCTGACTTAATCGTTGGTAGCCATGCTCATGTCCTTCAAGGCATGGAATATTACAACGATAAACTAATTGCATATAACTTAGGCGATTTTATCTTTAATCGTGAAGATAAAGATACAGGTATACTATCTATGAATATCCATAATGATGGGACTTTATCTTATCAGTTCATTCCTTGTCATCAAAAAGACTATAAAACAACTTTACTAGCTAATGATGCTTATTCAAATGCCATTGCTAATATGAATAGTTGGTCCATAAATGCAACTTTAGATGAAGAGGGAAATATTCTAAAAACAAACTAAAAATAATTAATAAAAGATATAATGAAATTGTTAATAAATATTTTAGTTAAATAACCAGAAAGGGGTCCTTATGCGTAAAAAAATATCGCTTACTATCATTATCTTATTAATAATAGGTATTATTTTAGCAATCATCTTTAACCAAAATAAAAATAAATTTAACTATAATTTTACTTTCACTAATGATGAAGAACTAATCGGTATAGCTTATTTAAATAATGAGAAAGAGGCTAGTCAATATTTTGACAATTTACCTGATGACCAAATCACCACATATACAACCAATGGAGAAGAGTTATACCTAATCATTCCTCGGTCTAATGATATCTCTATTACCATCTATGAAGCTAACTTAGAAGAAAATGGTAACTTAGCCAAAGGAGAGATCATCGCTAAAACTAATGAACCATTTATCATCAAATGTAATCAGTCTGATATTGTCCCTAACACTATTCTTAATATAGTTTCTAATGACATCACGATTGAATATTCACCAAGTCTAAGTCTCAAAGATGGCAGTGTGACTAGTCATCAAAATATCTTAACCCTAAATTAAAAAAGAACTCTTAGTATGATACTCCAATATCATATCTAAGGTTCTTTTAATTATTTAGCTTCGACAATTAACTTAATTGCCGTTCTTTCATCACCTTCAATAACAATATCCGTAAACGCCGGAATACAAACCAAATTTTTTCCTGAAGGAGCAACAAATCCCCGAGCAATGGCAATCGCTTTAATAGCCTGATTTAACGCACCCGCTCCAATTGCCTGTATTTCGACCGTTCCTTTTTCTCTAAATACATTAGCTAGAGCTCCCGCTACTGAATTAGGATTAGATTTACTTGAAACTTTAAGTGTTTCCATCATTTTATCATTCCTTTCTTTTACACTAAAATATATGAAGTAAAAAAGAAAATAGAAGTAAAAAATAATATAAGCAATAAAGTAACATATAATGTATTGACAAAAAGGGAAAAAAAGACAAAATTAAAAAAATTAATTGACACATCAACGAATGTGTGATATATTAATAACGTTCATGAAATTAGGTTTTGTGTATTCACAGAACTTATCTTTTATGTAAATAATGAAACACCTGGATATGTGTAAGAAAGGAGGGTTAAAATGCCTACAATTAATCAAATAATTCGTAAAGGAAGAAAAGACAAAAAGAGAAAAAGTAAATCACCTGCATTACAAACAAGAACAAACTCTATTCAAAAGAAAGTCGTAAAGCAAAGTTCTCCTCAAAAAAGAGGTGTATGTACTCGTGTTGGAACTCAAACACCTAAGAAACCAAACTCAGCATTACGTAAAGTAGCTCGTGTTCGTCTATCAAATGGTATGGAAGTAAACTGCTACATTCCTGGAATTGGACACAACCTACAAGAACACAGCGTTGTTTTAATTAGAGGTGGTCGTGTTAAAGACTTAATCGGTATTCGTTATCACATCATAAGAGGAACAATGGATACTGCTGGTGTTCAAAACCGTATGCAAGGTCGTTCCAAATACGGTGCTAAAAAACCAAAAAAATAATTACAAATAATAACTAAAATAAGATCATGGAAGGAGGAAGAACATGCGTAAAAGACGTGCTGAAAAAAGAGATGTATTAGCAGATCCAATATACAATTCTAAAGTTGTTACCAAATTAATTAACCAAATCATGAATAATGGTAAAAAAGGTATCGCTCAAAAAATTGTATATAAATCTTTTGATATCATAAAAGAAAAAACTGGTGAAGAACCAATGGTTGTTTTTGAAAAAGCCATGAATAATATCAAACCTGCTCTTGAAGTAAAATCAAGAAGAGTAGGAGGAGCTAACTACCAAGTACCAGTTGAAGTAAAACCAGAACGTGCTCAAACTTTAGCATTTCGTTGGTTAGTTCAATATGCTAGATTAAGAAATGGTCATACTATGGCTGAAAACTTAGCTAATGAACTTATCGATGCTTCAAATGGAACCGGCGCTTCTGTTAAGAAACGTGAAGACACACATAAGATGGCTGAAGCAAACAAAGCCTTTGCTCACTATCGTTGGTAAAATATAAATAAGAAAGGAAAATAAATATGGCTCGTAAAGTTTCGTTAGAAAAAACACGTAATTTTGGAATCATGGCCCATATTGATGCTGGAAAAACAACTTGTACTGAACGTATTTTATACCACACTGGTAAAATCCACAAAATTGGTGAAACTCACGATGGAGCTAGCCAAATGGACTGGATGGAACAAGAACAAGAACGTGGTATTACCATTACAAGTGCTGCTACTACCGCATTTTGGAGGGACTATCGATTCAATATCATTGATACTCCAGGACACGTTGACTTCACTATTGAAGTTCAAAGAAGTCTTAGAGTATTAGACGGTGCTGTATTATTACTAGATGCCCAAGCTGGCGTTGAACCACAAAGTGAAACTGTATGGCGTCAAGCTAATGAATACAAAGTACCAAGAATCATTTTTGCCAATAAAATGGACAAAATGGGTGCCGATTTCTATATGACTTTAAAAAGTATTGAAGATCGTTTAGGTGCTAACAGTGCTCCTATCGAATTACCAATCGGTGCTGAAGATAACTTTGACGGTGTTATCGACTTAATTACTAGAAAAGCATATCACTATGATGGAAAACAAGAAGAAGAATATACCGAAATTCCTATTCCTGAAGATATGAAAGATCAAGTTGAAGAATACCGTAATAACTTAATCGAAAAAGCTGCTGACTTTGATGAAGAATTAATGATGAATTATCTAGAAGGTGGCGAAGTATCAGAAGAAATGATCAAGAAAGCTATCAGAACAGGAGTTTTAAAAGCTGAATTCTTCCCTGTAATGTGTGGAACAGCTTTAGGAAATAAAGGTATTAAATTATTATTAGATGCCGTTATCGATTACTTACCAGCTCCAACTGATATAGCTTCAATCGAATGTACTGATGACAAAGGAAACGAAGTTTTAAGACATCCATCAGACAATGAACCATTCACAGCTTTAGCTTTCAAAATCATGACTGACCCATATGTTGGAAAATTAACATTCTTTAGAGTTTACTCAGGAACATTAAAAAGTGGTTCATATGTATTAAACTCAACTAAAGATGTTAAAGAAAGAATTGGACGTATTCTTCAAATGCATGCTAATCACCGTGAAGAAATCGATGAAGTATATGCCGGAGATATCGCTGCTGCTGTCGGTTTAAAGAATACTACAACTGCAGATACTTTATGTGATGAAAAGAAACCAGTAATCATGAAAGGAATGGCTTTCCCAGATCCTGTTATTGAAGTCGCTGTAGAACCAAAATCAAAAGCAGACCAAGATAAGATGGCTGTTGCTCTTCAAAAATTAGCTGAAGAAGACCCAACATTCAGAAGACATACTGATGTTGAAACAGGTCAAACTGTTATCGCTGGTATGGGTGAATTACACTTAGATATCATTGTTGATCGTATGAAACGTGAATTTGGTGTTGAAGCCACTATTGGTGCACCACAAGTTGCATATCGTGAAACAATTAAACAAGCTGCTGATTGTGAAGGAAAACACATCAAACAATCAGGTGGTCGTGGACAATACGGACACGTTTGGATTAAATTCGAACCAAATCCAGGTAAAGGATATGAATTCGTCGATCGTATCGTCGGAGGTGTCGTACCACGTGAATACATTCCTGTTGTTGATAAAGGATTACAAGAAGCAATGCAAACAGGTATCCTAGCAGGTTACCCAATGGTTGATGTTAAAGCAACATTATTTGATGGATCATACCATGATGTTGACTCATCAGAAATGGCCTTCAAGATTGCTGCTTCTCTAGCTCTAAAAGAAGCAAAAAGTAAATGTCAACCAATCCTATTAGAACCAATTATGAAAGTTCAAATCGTTGCACCAGATGAATATACTGGTTCAGTAATGGGAGATATTACATCAAGACGTGGCCGTCCATTAGGTCAAGAATCACGTGGTAATGCTATCGCTTTTGAAGCAATGGTACCACTTGCTGAAATGTTCGGTTACGCAACAAGTTTACGTTCAAATACTCAAGGACGTGGAACCTTCACAATGGAATTAGATCACTACGAAGAAGTACCTAAGAACATTGCGGAAGAAATCATCAAGAAAAATGGTGGAAATTAGTAAAATTAGTGCTAAATAGCCAAAAACTATTGCATTATTTCCAAAATTTGATAAAATAGAGTATGTAATTAATTAAAGAAAGAGAGGAAAAATAAAATGGCAAAAGAAAAATTTGATCGTTCAAAACCACATGTTAACATTGGTACAATTGGCCATGTTGACCATGGTAAAACAACATTAACTGCTGCAATTACAAAAGTTCTAGCAGCTAAAGGTGGAGCCGATTTCGTTGATTATGCTAACATCGATAAAGCACCTGAAGAAAGAGAAAGAGGTATCACAATCAATACTTCTCACGTTGAATATCAAACAGAAAAAAGACACTACGCACACGTAGACTGCCCAGGCCATGCTGACTATGTTAAAAACATGATCACTGGTGCTGCTCAAATGGATGGAGCTATCCTAGTAATCGCAGCAACTGATGGACCTATGGCTCAAACTAGAGAACACATCTTATTATCAAGACAAGTTGGTGTTCCTAGAATGGTTGTCTTCATGAACAAATGTGATATGGTTGACGATGAAGAATTATTAGATTTAGTTGAAATGGAAATTCGTGAATTATTAACAGAATACGGTTTCGATGGAGACAATACTCCAGTAATCAGAGGATCTGCTCTTAAAGCTCTTGAAGGAGATCCAAAATATGTAGAATCAATTGAAAAATTAATGGATGCTGTTGATGAATGGATCCCAACTCCAGAAAGAGATACAGATAAACCATTCTTAATGTCAATTGAAGACGTCTTCACAATCACAGGTCGTGGAACAGTTGTAACAGGACGTGTTGAAAGAGGACAATTAAAATTAAACGATGAAGTAGAAATCGTTGGTTTAAAAGATACTAAGAAAACTGTTGTTACAGGAATTGAAATGTTTAGAAAACAATTAGACTATGCTGAAGCAGGAGACAATGCCGGAGTATTATTACGTGGTATTGCTCGTGAAGAAGTTGAACGTGGTCAAGTACTTGCTAAACCAGGAAGTGTACATCCACATAAAAAATTCAAAGCAGAAGTTTATGTTTTATCTAAAGAAGAAGGTGGAAGACATACTCCATTCTTCAGTAACTATCGTCCACAATTCTATTTCAGAACTACTGACGTAACTGGTGTTATCACATTACCAGAAGGAACTGAAATGGTTATGCCTGGCGACAATGTAACAATGACAGTTGAATTAATCGCACCAATCGCTGTTGAAAACGGTACTCAATTCTCAATTCGTGAAGGTGGACGTACTGTTGGTGCTGGTGTTGTATCAGAAATCATTGAATAATAAAAAGGTCACAATTTGTGACTTTTTTTCTGCCTTAACATCAACTCTATAAATTTAATTCCATAATAAAAAGGTTATAGAAATCACCACCATTCCTATAACCTTTTACTTTTTTCTAAATAAAGGGTAGAGTAAGTTATTAATTACCAAGTCAAAGTCTCCCGGATAAGTAACAACTTTACCATTAAAACCTCTTTTCGCATAGAAAATACCATGATATTTACTATTAGTATTTTCTAAGTTACTATAAATCTTACCCAAATTAAATTTACGATAACCATCTTTCATATATTTTTTAATAACTTCCCAAATAATTAAATTAACTGAATGAATATCTTTAACTTTTCGCTCATAACCATCGACCATAAAATATATCTCTTGATTATTACTAATGATGGCACATGTCCCAACAATAAGACCTTTTGGATAATCTCTAAGTAGATTAGAACCCTTAACAATCTCATTATTATATCTAACCAACTTCTTATCCGATACCATTTTCTTATTAATAAGACCTGCTGTTGTTTTATTACCTTTAGTCCTAATCGTATAAGCTAACTTATCATTATAAGTGGTCTCTTCTTTTAAAAGATATCGATAATTATTAATATAAATCTGTGGATCAATTCTAGCAAAATAAAGTTCCATCTTCATATTATCATCATTAAAATAAGTCATATAATCATTATAATATTCAATACTTTTATTACTTTTTTTTCTAACCATATTATAAAAAGTTTCTAAATCATTAATTCCACCTTTATAAACGGTAATTCCCATATGAAGAGCATCATTAATTTCTCTTCTCGTTGTTCTTTTAAAAGATTTATATGTCTCTTCTGTTGTACTTTTGGTTTTAAGAATAATATTACTATTAAATCTTTCACTATCAAAACCTAAGTAACGATATCCTAATCCCTTATATCTTTCTACTAGTTCTGAATTATCCTCAAGTAAAACCCCATCACTATCATGTAGCTTATAATACAAAAGAGGATTAATTCTAAGATAAATATAATCTCTTTTAGCTAAATATTCTTTAAGCAAATCTGTAAATATTTTAACTAAAGCAAGATCATTAAAATCAATCAAATATCCCGCCGGAGCAATTCCATATTTAAATTTCTTATTAATAACGTTCTCCAAAATTAATGATGCTGCGACGACATTATCACTATCATCCACTAAACCTAAGAATAGGTGATTAAAACCATACTTTTCTTGCATCTTAGCATAATTAACAGTCTGATAAATATTCTTCCTACTATGAATAATTGAATAATTCTTAAATTGCTTTTCTGTAAGTTCAATAATATGCATTTAATCACCTCATTTCCCATTAATTATATCATTGATTTATTATTCATGCAATAAAGCCTTAAAAAAGATTTAAATCTTTAAGGATAATATGTCAATCTTCTTCCCAATATCATTAGCAAATCTAATAATTCTTTTAAGCCCCTTCTTTTTAACCCAAATACCATTTTTAAGTACATAATCATCATCTAATTTATCTTCAAATTCACCATTAAAAATAATTTCATTAATTCCATCTTTATAACAATTATCAATAACATTAGTTACTTTCCAATTAAAATATTTAATAATTCTTTTATAATTACTAAGACTATTCTCAGGCATTGTAATAAGTGGTTTATCTGTTTCTAATAAAGAAATAGCTTTTTTAACTAAATTAATCCCAAGTCTTTTTCTTCTAAATTTATAATCAATATATAAAGTACATATTTTCTTTTCATCCTTTTTCTTAATATTACACACTCCAATAATTTTATTACTATAAATAGCTAAAATGGTATCTCTTTCACCATTTATAACTCCAGGAATATGTTTATATCTAAACCAATTTTCATAATCAGGATAATCGCCCTTTGTATCTATAGTAACATTAATAATATCAGAGCTTATTTTCATAATATCAAAGCTATTATTAATTAAATCAGATAACAATATATAATTAATTCTCATGCCAGTTCCTCCGTGGTAGTATTATAGCACTTCTTTATTTAAAAGTAAAATGGACATAAAAAAACAATAAGCTTTTCTAATACTAAATTTCACTTTACTCCAAAACTGAAATTTAACTTTAAAATTAAAGAAAAATGTAAAATTTGTCAATTGGTGTGTAAATATAAATAAAATTATGATATAATTATAATTAAGAGTAGGTGTGATATGAAATTTGATGTACCATCGGTGTTATAGATAAATTATTTAACAGTGGATATGAAGAACAGATTGTTGATTTTGTTATGGCATGTGAGAATAAAGAAAATACAGAAGTTAGCGATATTCTTTTATCTCCAACACTTATGGCAGATAGTGGAACTAAAGTTATTTTAAGTTCAAAAGTATATATTACATATATGCAATTTGCTAGTAGAATTAGTAATCTACAAACTGCACAAGAAATTCCTTTCTTATTAGTTGGAAATAAGAAAAAATATTAATGGCGAGGATTTTGTTATTATTGAAGATATTATTTATGATATGAAAAATGCTTTATCAGAAACTCATGTTTCTGACGATGAAGAAACATTTGATAAAGATTTTGAAACTATTTCTATAACTGAAAGTAATGTTGAATATCCAATATTAAATACTACAAAAATTAAAATGTTTGATTTAGAAAAAATGGTTAAAGAAATTAAATCACAACAATTAGGAAAAATGAGTTTTGCTAATACAGATTTAGGCGAGCCATTTAAGGTTGATGATTTAATTAAAAGTATAGATGATAAAATTGAACAATTAGAAATAGAAGAAAAAATGAATAAGCTAAAGAAAGACGATAAAGAGAAAGCAGAATTTGACCAATTTAAAATTGAAGATAAATAATGAATAGTAGGTGTTGTTAATGAACGATGAAATAAAACAAATAAAAATAAAGAATCTTGATAAGTTATATGAGTATAGACAAAAATTATATGAAAAACCTATATTAAAGGATTTGTTTTTAGAAGTTACTTCAAGATGTAATGCAAGATGTGAGCATTGTGGAAGTAGTTGTGGAGATTTTATTCCAAAAGATGAAATAAGTGCAGAAGATTTGAAGAAAGCATTATTAGATATTTCAGAACATTATAATGCTAATGATATTTTGTTAAATGTAACAGGTGGCGAGCCATTAGTTAGAAAAGACTTATTTGAAATAATGGATTATGCAAATAAGTTAGGTTTTAGATGGGGCATGACATCAAATGGAATGTTAATAACTGATGATATTTTAAAGAAAATGAATGATACAAATATGGAAACTATTTCAATAAGTCTTGATGGTTTGAAAGAAACCCACGAAAGTTTTAGAAAAGTATTAGGTTCATTTGATAGAATTATAGAAAATATCAAAAAATTACAAAAAGTACCTTCAATAAAAATCGTTCAAGTAACAACAGTTGCTAACAAAAAAAATCTTCACGAATTAGAGGATTTATATAAACTTATGAAAGAATTAAATATTATTTCTTGGCGAGTTATAAATGTAGATCCAATAGGTAGAGCAAAAGGTAATAAAGATATTTTATTAGATAAAGATGAGTATAAATGGTTATTTAATTTCATCAAAGAGAAAAAAGAAGAAAATATAATGAATGTTGAATATGGTTGTAGTCATTACCTGGATATTCCTATGGAAAAAGAAATAAGAGATACATATTTCTTCTGTATTACAGGATTATATGTTGCAAGTATATTAAGTAATGGAGATATATTTGTATGCCCTAATGTAGAAAGAAGACCAGAGTTTGTACAAGGAAATATAAAAACAGATAGTTTTGTTGATGTTTGGGAAAATAAGTTTAAACTATTTAGAAGTGATGATAGATTAAAATGTGATAAATGTAGCAAATGCTCAAAATGGAAATATTGCTTAGGTGATTCATTTCATACATTTAATTTTGATGATAGAAAACCAAACTTCTGTATCAACGATATTTATGGAGGGTAGAAGATGAGTGATATTAGTAGAAAAATAGTTAAATGTGCTAAATGTGGTAAAGAAAGTCAACAATTAGTTGTTTATGGCGTTAATTATTCATTAGGAGATAAGGAGACTAATGATAAACTTGTAAGTCATAAACAAAAATGCCCTTATTGTGGATATGAAGCTATTAGCATAGATTCTTTAAGTAATAAATTAAAAAGAGAAGAAATAGTCAAAATTACAGAAGAATTTATTAATAATTTTAATAAATATGAAATATTCAAGATACCAAATGAACTATATTTAGATTATTTCAAAAAAATTGAAGATAAATTCAATGCATATGATTTTGAAGAAGATAATAGATTTGTTACCTATGGAAGATTATCATTTTTAAAAGAGGAATTAACACAAAGACTAGATGATGATAAATTACGATACGAGGAACCTAATTCAGTTTGGGGAAAAGGCAAATGGGATAATAGAATGGGTGCATTTATTGATTTGTGGGATTATATTAGAGGGGATAGACATTTTACCCCAGCACATATTCCACAAGGGTTAAATTTTAGAGAAATATTACAAGATAATGATCAGTATTACAAAGATGGATATATTTGTAAACAGGAGAGAGATATATTATTTGATATGATAAATGAAATAAAAAATTTTATTAGACCTAAAAAATTAATTTTTAAAATAGAAGATCATGATTGGGGATTAAAAACTATCTATACTTGGAATACAAAAACATGGTATATATATAATGATTTATCTATTAAATATGAAATTATAAATGGTCAAGATAAGACAAAATCATATTCACATAGCATAAGTGATGAAAAATTAAAACTAATTATTCAAAATATAGAATTAGCAAAATCAGATAATCGCGTTGTTGATGCTTTTGATGGAGAAGCTTGGGAATTTATACAATATGAAGATGATAATGTAGTATGGGAAAGAAAATTAGGATATATATATGGTATAGATTCATTAGAAACAGTATCTAATATACTACTTGATTTAGTAAAAAATGATTCAGATATATTTATTGATGAAGAAATGGAGGAAAATGATATGGGGTTATTTAGTAAAAAAGATAAATATGATATTGATGAAAAGGATAATATACCACAAATAGTATATGGAATACCTGATAGTTTAAGAAAACAATGGGAAAAAGAGGAAAAAACTGAAAATAATAAATATGATATTAGTCCAGAAAACAATGTACCTCAAGAGGTATATGGTATTCCGAATATTAGTGATATTAATTCTAGAAAATGCCCTTATTGTGGATCAATAGAATTATGGAAATATTTATATGGAGAACCAACTTATGATTACGATAAAAATAAATATATTTTAGGTGGGTGTGAAATTACAGGAAATCAACCAACCCATAAGTGTAAAAAATGTGGTAAAGATATATATCCAGATACTAATTGTTAATCTTCATTTTATTTAATGTTAAAACTTAAAGAATTTTCAAAAATAAATTAACAAATTGGAAAAAATAGGATAAAATATATTAAAAATTATTTTTTAATTTATATTAACTAACTATGATTAAGTCATAGTTTTTTTGTTGGAAACAAAAAAAGAAAGACCTGCCAAGAGACTGCTGAAAAAGTAGTAAAAATAAAATCAATAATTTAGATTATGAGTCTATTTTATTAATTTTTTAATTTTATCTTATTATGGAATATAATATTGATTTTATTATAGAAGAAATTGTTAATTTGTTTAGAGATAATTTAAAGTTATTTCTTATTAATGATAACTACTTGATTAATCTAAAAGAATATTGTAAAAAAAATTTGAATTTAAAATATACTCCTTATAATGCATTAATTTATTTTGCAGAAGAAGCCTTAAGTGATTTAGTTAATTGTGAATATTTATTTGACTTCAAAGACTTAGAATAGTCTCTTTTTAATGTATTATTAGGTTAATATAATTTCAAAATGTTGCTATTTTATCTTTAAAATTTTTGGTTATTATAAAGTTAAAATTAACACCTAGTATAGAAGATTAAAAAAACAATTTAATAATTGGCAACATCAAGATTCAAAAAAAAAATAATTATTGCTAGAATGCCAACAGAATATATAAATAGCATGGGAGATCGCTCTGATAGAGATGGAGAAATGTTTGGAGCCTTTTATATTCAAGAATTACAACCAGATGGCAAAACAACAAATTATTTAGATTCAAAGTTTATAGTAGGTTGTTTTGATGTAGAAAAGCAAGCAGTAAGATTAAATAAAAATTATGAAAGAACATTAAGTCATGAAACCATTGAAAAATTAAAGGAAGGATATAAGAAAGCACTTGAAAAACAAAAGCAAGATTAGATAGTACAGAATTAAGTATTACACAACAGGAAGAGTTACAAGAACAGGTACAACAACAAGAAACTATTCAAGATTATAGCTCTTATGATAGTTTCGATTTTCCAGAAATTGAATGGGATATGCCTTCTGATGAACAACATATTGGTAAGTCAAGATAAGTAAATATATTTATGATATTTGTTCTCTATATGGTATTGTTATTTGTTATGTGGTAGTATTATATCATTTCTTTATTTAAAAGTAAAATGGGACATAAAAAACCAAGGCTGGACATATAAATGAATAGGTGAAATATATGAAACAAAAATATTTATTTGTCCTTATTGCCATCATGTTATTAATTACTCCCACCAAAGTATTAGCTTCGACCAGTAGTGCTTCATCATATGTTCTAATGGATATGAATACTAATCGTGTTCTAGCATCTAAAAATGCTCATAATTCTAAATTAATAGCTTCTATATCTAAAATTATGACTTGTATTCTAGCTATTGAAAATAAAAATCTAGATGATATCGTTGTTGTCGATGAAACTATTAATGAAGCTCATGGATCAGGGATCTACATTGAAGTAGGAGAAGAAATGACTCTAAGAGATTTACTATATGGTTTAATGCTAAGAAGTGGTAATGATGCGGCGGTCATGATAGCCAAATATGTTGCGGGTAGTATCGAGGATTTTGTTACCATGATGAACGAAAAAGCTAAAGAACTAGGTATGAATAATACTACTTTTAATAATCCCAGTGGTTTAGATGATGATAACACCGAAGGTAATTATTCAAGTTGTTATGATATGGCTCTTTTAACAAGTTATGCTATGCAAAATGAAGATTATCGCACTATTACCAAAACTAAAAAACATATCGTTAAGACCAACAAGAAAACCTATTCCTGGACTAACAAAAATAAATTATTGTCGTATGATTACATCACTGGTGGAAAAACAGGATATACCAAAAATGCCGGTCGTACTTTAGTCAGTACTGCTCATGTTGATGATATGGATTTAGTTGTGGTAACCATTCGTGATGGTGATGATTGGAATACCCATAAAGAATTATACGAGTATGCTGAAAATAACTATGAGAGTTACAAAGTATTAAATAAAGAAAACTACCAAGTCTTTGGCGATACATATTATAATGGTAATCTATATATTAAGGAAGATGTATATGTAACCTTAAAAGAAGATGAAACAGGTAATTTAATAAGTCACGTCAAATTAACCAAACTAAAAAACTATCAAAATAATGAAGAAGTAGGGGTCAATGAGATTTATTTAGATGACAAATTATTAACAACGACGAAAATATATGTTCATAAAAACCAAGAGGAAGAGAAAAAAAGTTTTTGGGAAACAATTTTCTCGTGGTTTAAATTATGATTAATTATATTTGGGGTGGTTTCTTTATTATCGGTATTATTTATAGTTTTATCACGGGTAATACCGAAGGCATCAATAACGAAATATTAACATCTGCTTCTTCATCTGTTAATATGATCCTACAAATATTACCTATTATGTGTCTTTGGCTAGGTATTATGCAAATTGCTTCCGACAGTGGTCTTATTAAGAAACTAAGTCGTAAGATAACCCCATTAATCACCAAACTATTTCCCAATATTCCTCCTGAACACGAAGCCTTAACTTTAATTTCCTCTAATATTATTATGAATATGTTAGGTCTAGGTAATGCCGCGACTCCTTTTGGTCTTAAAGCTATGAAATCGATGCAAAACTTAAACAAAGAAAAAGATACCGCCACTAGAAGTATGATTACTTTCTTAGTAATAAACACAGCTTCTGTCACCATTATTCCCACGACCGTCATAAGTTTTCGTATTATCGCTGGTTCAACCAATCCGACTGATATTGTTTTAGTAAGTATTATTACAAGTTTTCTATCTTGTATTGTTGGTCTAATCCTAGATCGTCTTTTCTATTTTTTAAGGAGAAAAAAGTATGCAACTAATCTCTAGTCTAATCATTCCAACAATTGTCCTAGTTGTCATCGTTCATGGTCTCATTAATCAAGTAAATATTTTTGATAGCTTTCTTAAAGGTGTTAAAGAAGGATTAAAAATGACTTTAGATATTTTTCCAACTATCTTAGCAATGATTATCTCTATTAATGTTCTTTTAAAAAGTAATATCATTATTGACTTAACTCATGTTTTAAGCCCGGTATTTAAAGTTATAAACATTCCCTCTGATATTATCCCTTTAGCGCTTATGCGTCCCATTTCCGGTTCTTCATCATTAATAATAATGAATAATATTCTGATGACTCTAGGTCCAGATAGCTATATTGGCCGTGTCGCTTCAGTCATCCAAGGAAGCACAGATACTACTATCTATATTATTGGATTATACTTCAGTAGTGTTGGTATCAAAAAGATAAAATATGCTTTATCTGTTGGCTTACTTGCCGACTTAAGTTGTGTTATCATTGCTTTAATTATGGTATCGCTTTTCTTTTAAAATGTAAGTTGACACTAATAAAACTAGTGTCATTTTTTTACCATAAAAATTTTCTATTTCTATTTTTTTGCATATCTTATAACTCTAAAAAATAATTTCTGCATATCTTATTAACATCTTTTCTATAATCTGATTTCATCAATTTACATCTTAAAATATCCATGATATAATAAAAAAGCAAAGGAAGTGATGAAATGATCTACTTAGACTATTCGGCAACAACTCCTGTCGATAAAAAAGTATTAGAAGTTTTTAATAAAGTATGTCTTGATTATCCTGGCAATAGTAATTCTCTTCATAAATTAGGTATAAAATCTAAAGAATTAGAAGACTACGCCACTAATCGTATTGCCAAGTTACTTAAAGTTAAAGCCAAAGAAATAATTTATACTTCAGGTGCTAGTGAATCAAATAATACCGCTATTAAAGGTATTTGTTTAAAGTATCAAAATCGTGGTAAACATATCATAACGACTTATCTAGAACATTCTTCGGTTATTGGACCTTTAAATTATTTAACTAAATTAGGTTTTGAAGTTGATTTTGTCAAAATTAATGATGATGGGCTGGTCGATCTCGATCACTTAAAACAATTAATACGTGATGATACTATTTTAGTAAGTATTTGTGCGGTCGATAGTGAAATCGGTCTAAAACAAAACATTAATGACATTGCTAAAATTGTCAAAGACCATCCTAAATGCTTTTTTCATGTTGATTGTACGCAAGCCATTGGTAAAATAAATATTGATTTTAGTAATATTGATTTAGCTAGTATTTCTGCTCATAAATTTTATGGTATCAAAGGAATAGGCTTATTAATAAAAAAAGAAAATATTATTATCGATCCTCTAATTCATGGAGGAAAATCAACGACCCCTTTTAGAAGTGGAACCCCACCATTACCATTAATCGTTTCCATGTTAAAAGCTTTAGAGTTAATTATTCCTCATCTTGATGATAACTATACTTATATTACCAAATTAAACCATATCATCCAAAAAAAACTAAAAACCTATCCTAATGTTCACATCAACAGTACCATTAATTCTATTCCTCATATAATCAACTTTAGTCTAAAAGATATTAAACCCGAAACCTTTATTCACGCCTTAGAAGAAGAAGATATATATATTTCCACTAAAAGTGCTTGTTCTAAATCAGATTCTATGTCAAATGCCGTTTATGCTTTGACGAAAGATCGTGATTTATCATATCAAACTTTAAGAATAAGTTTATCTTATTTAACAACTATCGAAGAAGTAAATAAATTTTTAGAAGTTTTTGATCGTTGTTATCATCATTTATTATTAAGAAAGTAGGTAAAAAATGCAACTTTTAAAATTTAGTGCTATCTGGTGTCCAGCTTGTCTAATTATGAACAATAGGTATAACCAAATCCAAGAAAAATATAAACTTAATATCACAGAATATGATTATGATTTAAATCATGAAGAAGTTACTAAATATCAAATAGGTAAAACTTTACCTGTTGTAATTATTGTTGATGAGAAAGGTCAAGAAATAAAACGCATTGTTGGTGAATTATCATTAAAAAAATTAGAACAACAAATTGAGGAGTTATTATGAAAAAAATAATATCTCTCTTTCTAATATTTTTTATGTCCTTTATTATATTTCTTCCTCATGTTAATGCTAAGGAAGAAAATATTGTCAACCTATATCTTTTTCATTCTGATACATGTAGGCATTGTCAAGAAGAGATCGAGCTATTAGAAGAATTAGAAGAAAAACACGACAATCTTCGTGTTTATAAATATGAAATAAGTAATAAAGAAAATAGTGATCTTTTAGGAAAGGTAACTAATCTCTTTGATGTACGCATATCAGGAGTACCATTCACGGTTATTGGTGAAAAAACTTTTAGTGGTTATAGTTCCGAAAATACCAAAAGAACTTTTGAAGCAGTCATTGAATATTATTCCAATCATGGTTATCAAGACCAAGTAGGGGAGTTAATCGGTAATATCGAATTACCAACATATCCCATCGAAGATAATAGTGACATTGATGAATACATCGAAGATTATGGTAATTATAGGATAAATATTCCTCTCATTGGTGAATTTGAAAGCAAAAATTTAACCCTACCAGTTATTACAGTCTTATTAGGTTTACTAGATGGCTTTAATCCTTGTGCCATGTGGGTTTTACTTTTCTTAATAAGTATGCTAATCAATATGAAAGATAAAAAAAGAATGTGGATCCTAGGTGTAAGTTTTCTTCTTACTTCGGCTCTTATCTATTTATTATTTATGGTTGCTTGGTTAAATGTTGCCAGTTTCATGGGAACAATTCCCTTACTGCGCCTTATCGTTGCTATCATCGCCATCGCTGGCGGCATCATCAATTTAACAAGTTATTTTAAAAATCCTGAAAGTGGTTGTCATGTCACCAATGATAAAAAGAAAAACAAAATCTTTAGTAAAATAAAAAAGTTTACCAAAGAATCCAAATTATATCTTGCTTTACTTGGTGTAATTAGTTTAGCCATTTCCGTAAATATTATTGAATTAGCCTGTTCAGCAGGTCTTCCTGTCGTCTTCACTTCGCTTCTTTCTCTAAATAATCTAAATATTTTAGAATATAGTCTCTATCTTATTTTATATATTTTCTGTTTTCTCTTAGATGATTTAATTATCTTTACGATTGCTATGAAAACCCTCAAAGTAACAGGTATATCAACTAAATATAGCCGATTAACTAAGCTAATCGGTGGCCTAATTCTTCTTCTTATAGGTATTCTCCTAATCTTTAAACCCGAATGGCTCATGCTAAATATATAATAAAAATATATAACCTTGATATCAAGGTTATATATTTTTTATTTCTTGTCTTGGTAAATAATTCTTACTTCTAAAAAAATCAATAACTAACTTATTAATTTCGCTACCTCTTTCCCCTCTAAAGACATCATGTGTAACATTTTTAACTTTATATAATAATTTAATATCACTTTTAACATTCTTATAAACATAAGAAGAACTCTCTAAAGGAACAACCTTATCATTCAGTCCCTGAATAATCAACACTGGACAAGTAATATCTTTTGGATCACTATGATGTTCATCAACAAGTTTCATAAACTGTCCCGCGGTTGAAACAGGAATTTTAAAAATTCTCGATAATACCACATTAGGTTTATAATCTTTAAAAAGTGTCGTCATTTGTTTTAAACTATCGATAACATCTAACTTATCATCTTTAAATACAAAATACCGAAATGCGGGCGCTGCTAAAACTAATTTTTTAACTTGGTTGTATTTCCTTGCTAAATGGCAAGCAATAACACCACCCATACTATGTCCGACCACATAAATTGTTTTATATCCTTTTTCAATTAAACTTTCCAGTTGATGTTCTGCTTCATTAATCCAGTCATCTTTTGTAACTTTTGATATAATCATTTTATCATGTCCCGGTAAAGTAAAAGAATAAACATCAAAATCTATATATAACTGTAAGTCATTACTAAGATTATCGTAATCCCAAGGTCCTCCTGCAAACCCATGTATTAATAAAATTGCTTTTCGTAAAAATAAAAAATTCATATCCATCCCTTTCCTTCTTCACAACAATATTCTATCATATAAAATCAATAATGTCTAAAAAATGTCAAATTAAATGAAAAAAAATGTAAAATTTTCCATAATTATAAATAAATGATATAATAATAAAAAAGAAAGGTAAAAATAAAAGGTGAGCGAATATGGAAAAGAAAACTAGTAATAAAGAAGATAAAGCTAAAAAACAACTAATGCAAATCATCTTAGGATCACTTTGTATTATTCTAGTCATTACTATTGTCATATGTGCTGGTTGTATTTCCAAACATAGTCGTAGTCAAAGTAATAACTATACCTATCAATTATCAGAATTGATTTAAAAGAAAGTAAGTCATCATAAAGTGACTTACTTTTTATATCATATACATATTACTATCAGGTTCATTATAAATATTCGTGGTATTATTAGAGTAAGGTGCTTCTAATCTGGATACTCTTTGATCTAATCTTTTAATCTGTCTTTCCACTTTAGTTAATCTATTTTCTATATCGCTATATAAATTACTAGCATTAACACTGTTCATTCCCTGATTAGCATTAGCATAACCTCCTTGATTAGAAGAAGGATATCCCATATTAGGATTCATCATCATATTGGGCATCATCATATTAGGATTCATCCCCATCATGGGATTAGGCATACCAGCATATCCATAATTACTATAAAACATATCACGATCATCTTTCATTATATCAACTCCTTAAAACTCTCACTTTAATATATGTCAAAAACCTAAAAAGTGTTAATCAAAATAAAAAGATTTCATTCTTTTGTAACTTATGATATACTAAAAAAGAAAGTGAGTGAAGAAGATGCGTTTAAAAAAAGTAAAAGGAGCTTATGATATTATTAAAGAGGGAACTTATTATTTAGCTAATCCTAAAGATTATCGCGGTAAGTGGCATCAACTATTTAAAAATGATAATCCTATCTATATTGAAATAGGTATGGGTAAAGGAAAATTTATTATTGAAAATGCTCTTAAATATCCTCATATTAATTTTATTGGTATTGAAAAATTTGATAGTGTTATTGTAAGGGCTATTCAAAAATCAAACGATTTAGATATTCCAAATTTAAAATTAATAAGAATCGATGCTAAAGAAATTGAAGAAGTGTTTGATCATGAAGTCGATTTAATTTATCTCAATTTCTCTGACCCATGGCCTAAAGAAAGACATGCCAAAAGAAGGCTAACAAGTCCTATCTTTTTATCTAAATATGATCTAATTTCTAATAAAGATCCTCATATTGTCATGAAAACCGATAATGATAATCTCTTTAATTACTCTTTAGAAACCTTAAAAGAGAATGGATACCAAATTGAATTCATCACCAATAATCTCCATCAAATATCAGATTTATTAGAAGAACCCAACATCATGACTGAATATGAAGAGAAGTTTGTTAATCAAGGAATAAAGATAAATAAGTTAGAAGCCATTAAATATACTAAAAAGTAAAGGCTTCTTTTTTTAATAATATCAATTATAATAAGAATAAATTATCATATACGAGAATATAATAACAATGTTGAATAAATATCAAAATAAAATTGTAAAAAAATATAAAACAAATAATTAATAGAATCAAAAAATACCAAATAAAATATAGTAATTAGCTAAAAAAAGTTACTACTCAGCCCTAAATAAATAATTAATTGACAAATTAAAGAAATATGATATACTTAAATTGCGAGATGAAAACCTATCATAGCAAATTTGGTTATATAACATCTCGCTTTTTTTTGTAAA
>CALVRZ010000009.1 GCA_944358875.1 uncultured Bacilli bacterium | reverse complement strand
ATACATTATCACTCCTTTTTTATAAATTAAAAATCTAGTGTGCTTTTTTAATTTACACACTAGATTATACACCATCTGGGTCAGGGACGCAAAGTGATCCATGGGTGGTACAAAATTAACTAATTTGGTCAAACAAAAGTTTAAAAATAGTTAACTTTAAGTAACAAATATTAAAAAACAGTAAGAAAACTCTTGCTATTTTTTATTTTTAGTGTTAGGATAATCACTCGAAAGGAAAGTGATGATCATGTTCAAAAAAATAATGATTCTAATGGGATTAACCTTTTTGATCATACCAACAACTGTAAACGCCGAAGACACAGTTGTATATGATCAAGCAAATGACTATTTAATCGCTAATGGTAATGCAATTACAATTAATGAAGAAAATGGTCAAACAATTGCTACTTGGGATGGTGGCAGTCAAGTACTAACCAATAATTCAACCATTATTGGTGGGGCTTATAATCCAGAAGTTGATGTAAATTATAACTCAACTAATATAACGATGAATGGAGGTACTATCAAGACCATCATCGGTGGTAATTTTGTAACAGCTAACTACGATAGTTATAATACTATTAAAGTAGGAACTATTAACATTACAATTAATGGTGGTAATGTTACTAATGCTATTTTTGGTTTAACATCAGGAAATACAGCCTTAGGAAGTAAATATTATGACATTATTAGAGATTATTACACTGCTGATACTGTCAATATCACTATTGATAATGCAACCGTTGCAGCAACAATCTCTACATCATCTTACACCTACATTCAAAATTATAATATAACTGTAGGAAACAATGCTAAGCTAACTGATCCGGACTATGCAATTTCTTTAGGTAGCAATGGCGTTGTTGATAATGCCATAGTAAATATTGATAATTCCACTGTTGAAAATATTTCATCAGGAAATCGTGCCATGATAGGTAGTTGGACTTTAAATATAACTGGTACTTCTACCATTGGTAATATCTATGCCGGATCTAATTATCCAAATGGTGAATCAGCATCAACGTCAAATAACTGGAGTAATTGGAGTGCTGGTTACGTTAACTATGGTCAAGTTGGTAATATGATTTTTACATTAGGAGAAAATGTAACATATAATAACATCTATGCTGGTTTTCAATATTTAGATAAAGAAGCATTCTTTAATAAATATGCAACTGATGGAGTATTACCAAACTATGCTACAGGTATTGAAGGAAGTGATCAAGCATCAGTTACTATCAATATCAAAACAGCACCACTTGTACCATCAACAGAAAATGATACACTATATAGTATGATAAATGATTATCAAGAAAACTATATAACAGTAAACTACACACCAACAGCAAATGTTGAAGTAATAGATCCAAACGAAGAAGTCGAAGTCGTTACACCAGGTGTTGCTAATAGTAATGAGGCTGAAGAAGTTTTAGGTAATGTAACAATCAAAAATGAAGATGCCTTAGAAGCTATTGCTAATGGTAACGATGTAACAATAGAAATCGTTACAACGCCAATAGAAGAATCTACTAATGCAATATTATTTGAAGAAAATATATCACCTAATGACACTATTTTAGGATATTTTGATATCAGTATCTTAATTAAAAATGATAGTATAGTATATGGTAATATTAGTGAAGTAGAAGCACCTATTACCTTAATTGCAATTTTACCAAATGACCTTTCTCCTGTAAAAGAAGGATATCAAAGAACGTACTATATATTAAGAAGTCATGATGGCAAAATTACTAAATTAGAAGCTATCTTATCAGAAGATGGCAAATATGTAACTTTTGCCTCAGATAAATTTTCTGAATATGCCTTAGTATATACTGACACTAAAATAAATATCCCAAGTGAACAAATCCCAACAACCAACGATAATGAAATTATGCCACCAAAGACATATGATAACATCAGTGTAACTTTAATTACTGCTATTGTAACGCTAATTGGTTTAATCATTTCAAGTTATCAAATCAAGAAAAACTTGCATAATTAATTACCATTAAAAAAACATAAACTGACTACTAAACATATACTTTAGTACGTCAGTTTTTAAATACCGTAAAATTTAAAATAATATTATACATAAAAAACATAAAACATATATTGTATATAGTAGATAATTTTGTTATACTGATTATATGAAAGGATGATATTATGTTTAAAAAAAGAAAGTTCACTATTTTAATTATGTTAAGCATCATCATATTGCTAACACCAAATATTGTCTTTGCTAAAGATGTAACCTTAAACAAAGATACAATCAATTTATATGCCTTAAGTAGTGACTATGAAGAGTATTTAGAAATGCCAAGTGAATTTAAATCAGAAGAACAAATAATCTTAAATAATGCAACTGGTGACATTACTTACGCCTTAAAAGAAGGAAATACTATCACCATAGACAATAATGGCTTAGTAAAAATAAAAGGAAAAACATTCTATTGCAATAGTTCATACTGTACTACATCTTATTTCGAAAACTATGATTATTCCTTTACTAATTACGAAGAAGGTACAAATATCGTCGAAGTAAGTAATAATAATCAAACATTCGAAGTAACGGTAAATACTTATCTATATGAAAAATATAATGCGGAAAAAATAATGCAAGAGTATCTTGCCGAAAATATCACAGACAATATGACCGATATGCAAAAAATGTGGAAAATACTAGATTTAATATCTACCACTAATTATTCAGTTGATTATTCATCATATGTTGGTTTATTTTCCGCGAATGGTGGCGATTGTTGGGCTAGCACTGATGCCATTCTCTACATGAGTAATTTAGTAGGTGTAGAAGCTCATGCTAGAAATGCTAAGAGAGATTTTGGAGCAGGTTCTGGACACTATAATGTAGCGGCCCTCCTAGATGGAGAATTATACATCGTCGAAGGAGGATATAATGAACAAGCACCAAGACCAGTCAATATTCTTCCAACCTATGATGGCTTTAGTATTCCTAATGGTAATCGCATTACCCAATATGATGGCTATGATGAAAATGTCATTATTCCATCACAACAAACGACAAATACATTAGGTACAAATACATTTATATATGGTTTACATAGCAAATCCAATATAAAAACCGTATATGTCCCTAAAAATATAACAACAATTGAACCAGGAGCTTTCAATGACATTGAAACCCTAACATCAATAATCGTAGAAGAAGATAATCCCAATTATATAAGTGATGATGGTATAGTATATTCCAAAGATAAAACCATCCTTCATTCATATCCTGCTGGAAGAAAAGACCCCATTTTCACTATCCCTGAAGGTGTTGAAACATTAGAAGAATATTCAATGGCCTTCAATTACCATCTAGAGGAAATCACTTTCCCAAGTAGTTTAAAAACAATCAAAAAAAGAGCATTATATGCATCAAATGGTTTATTAGGAATAATTTTACCAGAAACAATTGAAGAAATTCAAGATGAAGCATTATCAAATGGAAGCACACCAACTAATCTAGTAGGAATAAGATATGTTGTTATTAAAAACCCACAAGCTATTCTAGGTACTAATTTATGTAACGAAACAAAACCTATCTATGGCTTAAAAGGTTCCACTGCCGAAGAATATGCTAAAGAAAATAACTGTCCTTTTGGTGCTATTACTAAAGATCAAACAACATTCAAATATCTACCTAATAGTGAAATAACCATTTCAGAAGTTGAATATAACGAAAATGGGAGTATCCCCGAATTAACAATTAAAGATGGTAATTATATTTTACAAGAAAATATTGACTATAAAGTAACCTATGATAATAATAATAAAATAACCCAAATGGCATCAGCAGAAATCACTGGGATTGGTAATTATGTCGGTTTCGTTAGAAAATATTTTAAAGTTACGCCTAAAAAAATCCATTATACTTATACAAATCCTGTTGTAGATTACAATGGTCAAATTCAATCACCAATCATCACCACCGAAGAAAATGATGTAACAATTTATTATGGTAACAATTCATCATCTGGTTTATCAACTTCATTAAGAGAATATAAAGAACCTGGTACTTATAAATTTGGTGCTCGTATTGTTGGGGATGACTATGAAAGTGTATATTTAAATGATTTAACCTTTACTATTAAAGGGCGTGATATAACCAAAGCTACTGTTACAGGTGTTGTCGATTGTCCATTTATGAATGCCATGTCTACCCCTCATGTTGAAGTAAAATATGGTGATCAAGTATTAGAAGAAGATGTCGATTATGATTTATCCTATTCAGATAACTATTATCCTGGTACAGCCAAAGTAATAATAAGAGGAGAAGGCATTTATGAAGGAAAAATTGAAATACCATTTCAAATTTATTCTAAAGATCAATATGAATTAAAAATGAATGAAGAAAATATTACCTTAGGCTTAAATGGAACAACTACTCTAAGTATATACACTGAACCATATGTATTTATCGGAGCACCATTTATAACTTGGAAATCACTTAATCCCAATATTGCCTCTGTTAATGAAAAAGGAGAAGTAACAGCTTTACAAAAAGGAACTGCAACAATTACAGCTAAATTTAATGGTGAAACAGTATCATCAACAGTTGAAGTAGTTGACTATCTAAAAGGTGATATAAATAAGGATGGAAAAATTAATTTAACTGACGTCATTCAACTATTAAAAATATACTTAAACATAAATCCATCAATAGAAGATATTATCACTTTAGGCGATATGGATAATAATAACACAATAAATCTAAGTGACGTAATTATCTTATTAAAAACATACTTAGGAATATATTAAAATTCCTAAAAATATTAACTCTTAATAATTGACATCAAGTGATAATTACATTATAATATTCTATGTAATTAATTCCTTGTACTAAGTGACAAAGTACATAAATAAGGAATCGCAATAAACTGCGTTATCAGCAAAAAGAGCACTTAAAGTGAAATAAGGTGGCACCGCGGGTTCTAACTCGTCCTTATGACTTAGGTGTTTTTTTATGTAAAAAAAAGAAAGGAAGTATAATAATGAAAAGAACGTATATTAACGATTTAAAAAATCATGGTAATGAAGAAGTAGTGGTCAAAGGTTTTATCGACAAAATAAGAGACCTACAATATGTACAGTTTATCATTCTAAGAGATATCACAGGTAAAGTTCAAATAACCGTCGAAAAAAATGAAGAAAACAAAGAACTTACAGAGATATTTTCTAATCTCCCCCTAGAAAGTACTATCAGTGCTACCTGCAAAGTTCTAATCAACGAAAAAGTTAAGATGGGCGGTTTGGAACTTATTCCAAGTAAAGTTGAAGTAACTAGTAGATCTCTACCAGAATTACCATTCGATATCAAAAGTAAAGATAATGCTCTAAGAGAAACAAGATTAGATTATCGTTTCTTAGATTTAAGAAGAGAAGAAAATCAATTACTTTTCAAATGTGAAACATACTTAGAACACAGTATGCGCGAGTTCTGTTTAGATAATAATTTTATCGAAATCCACAGTCCTAAAATCTCCGAAGGAACTGCGGAAGGTGGAGCAGAAGTCTTTAAATTAGATTATTTTGGTAAACAAGCTAGTCTTTCACAATCACCACAGTTCTACAAGCAAATGGCTATAGCCTCAGGTTTTGATAAAGTCTTTGAAATAGGGACTGTCTTTCGTGCTGAAAATTCTCACACATCATATCATGCCACAGAAATAAATATGGTCGATATTGAAATTGGCGATATCGATAGTGTAAGTGATGTTATGGACTTTCAAGAAGCATGGTTAAAATATAGCTTTACCAAATTAAAAGAAAAATACGGTGAAGAAATCAAAAAACACTTTAACGTTGAAATAAGTGACGTAAGTTTTACTTTTCCTCGTATAACATTCAAAGAAGCTAAAGAAATACTTAAAGAAAAATATCACTATACTGGCAGTGCTCCTGAAGATTTTGAACGCAAAGAAGAAGAATTACTAGGCAAATATGCTAAAGAAAAATACAAAAGTGATTTCATTTTCATAACTAATTATCCTTACAGTGCAAGACCATTTTATAGCATGAAAAACGAAGAAGGAACAACTGAAACCTATGATTTACTATATAAAGGTATTGAAATCACCAGTGGTGCTCAAAGAGAACACCGTTACGATATTTTAACCAAACAAATCGAAGAGAAGGGGATCGATCCTAAAACACTAGACTTCTATATTGAATTTTTCAAATATGGTTGCCCTCCACATGGTGGTTTTGGCTTTGGTATGGCAAGACTATTAATGCGTATTTTTGAAATAGACAACATCAGAGAAGCCACTTTCATTTATCGTGGCCCAACCAGACTAAAACCATAAAGATATTATGAAAGAATTAAAAGATATCGAAAAAGCCATTATCAAAAAATATCGTAAAGAAATATATAGTCGTTTTGTAAGAGCTATTAAAGACTTTAACCTAGTTGAACCAAACGATCATATCTGTATTTGCATAAGTGGAGGCAAAGACTCCTTTCTTTTAGCCAAATGCATGCAAGAATTAAAAAGACATAACAAATTTCCCTTCGACTTAACTTTCCTTGTCATGGATCCTGGCTATACCAAAGAAAATTTAGATAAAATAAAAGAAAATGCCAAGTACCTAAACATTCCCATTCAAATATATAAATCCAATATTTTTGAAGTTGTCAAAGAAACCAAGGGCAAAAGTCCTTGTTACTTATGTGCTAGAATGCGTCGTGGCTGCCTTTACGATCAAGCTAAGAAACTAGGATGTAATAAAATAGCCTTAGGTCACCATTTCAATGATGTCATTGAAACTATCTTTTTAAACCAACTCTATAATGGTAATTTCTCTGGCATGTTACCTATCTTAGATAGTGATAACTTCGAAGGCATGAAACTAATAAGACCATTATATTATGTCAAAGAAAAAGATATCATATCATGGGTAAAAAATAGCGAATTAACATTTCTCGATTGTGCCTGCTCAGTTACCAAAAAAGATATTGGCAAAAGAAAAGAAATCAAAAAATTAATTAATCATCTTCTAGAAGATAACCCTAATGCCGATATCAATATCTTCAATTCAATGTTTAATGTTAATCCTAATACCACAATTGTTAAAGGAGGCAAAAATGAAAGATTTAAAAGTAGTAACCAACTATAATGAAGAATTAATCAAAAAATATATGATAGACCATTTCTTCATACGTACTAAAAAAGTAAAAACTGTTATTAATATTATAATTGTTGTATGCACTATACTAACAGCATTACTTATAATAAACACTAAAACCATATCTAATTTTAGCATTATATGCCTATTTATATATCTAATAGGGTTTATTGAATTTAATACAAGCATTTTACCAAATCGAAGCTTTAAAAAACTAAAAAAGAGTAGTAAAGTAACGCTAAATGTCGAAAATAACTATACATTTAGCAAAGAAAATATAAATATTGCAACTTCGACAGGCACATCGACGATAAACTATCAAGATATCTATCAATGTATCGAAGTAAAAAATGCTTATTATATTTATATATCTGATAGGCAAGCCTTCATTGTCGATAAAGAACAGCTAAGTCAAGAAGAAAATGAAAAACTAGGCAAAATATTATCATCAAAAATCAAAAACTACACCAAAATAAACAAATAATCTAAAATAAATTAACTATAGGTTAAAAAAGTAGTAATAATATCTAAACTATGTTATAATCAAATTACCTAGAGAGTACGTTATCTATAGCATAAAACCGACTAAAGATATATATAGGGAATTTAATATATATTATGTGTTGAAGACCTACATCGTAGGAATCCTAATTAATATATTGTAATTACCCACCTGTGTGGTTACGCGCGGGTTTTATCTTAAATAGAGACGGCCCTCTGGGTTTTATTATGTAATTTAAAAAGGAGGAATAATATGTTAAAAATAAATACCAAAGCGCCCCATTTTACTTTACCAAATGAAAACAAAGAACTAGTGTCCTTAGATGATTATTTAGGCAAGAAAGTTATTCTATATTTCTATCCTAAAGATATGACGACAGGTTGTACTAAGGAAGCTTGTGATTTTCGCGATAACTATCAACTATTTAAAGAAAACAATTACCATATCATCGGTATCAGCAAAGATACAGCTAGTTCTCATACCAAATTTAAAAATATGTATAAACTTCCCTTTACTTTACTAGCAGATAAAGATAAAGAAGTATGTAAACTATATGATGTCTTAAAAGAAAAGAGCATGTATGGTAAAAAGTACCTAGGAATATCAAGATCAACCTACATAATTAACGAAGAAGGTATCATCACTCATGTTTTTGAAGATGTTGATTACAAAACCCATATTAAAGATTTACTAAAAGAAATTGGAGTTTAGACATGTTTGAACGACAAATATCCCTAATTGGTGAAGATAATTTAGCAAAAATTCAAAAACAGACTGTTGCTCTAATCGGATTAGGAGGAGTAGGGGGCTATGCTTTAGAAACATTAGTTAGAAGTGGTATTCAAAATCTTATTATTGTTGACTATGATACCATTGATCTAACTAATCTAAATAGGCAAATAATTACTACGCAAAATAACATCGGTCAAAAAAAAGTAACAGAAGCTCAAAAAAGAGCTCTTACTATCAACCCCCTTTTAAATATTATTCCCCTTGATTTATATTTAAATGAAGAAAACTTTGAAGAACTCTTTAAGTATCATATCGATTATATTATTGATGCCTGCGATAGCATTAACACCAAAAAAATGCTTATTAAAGAAGCATCAAATCGAAATATTAAATTAATATCATGCATGGGAACCGGTAATAAACTAGACCCATCACTTCTAAAAATAACCACCATTGATAAAACATCTTATGACCCATTAGCCAAAATCATAAGAAAATACATCAAAGATAACCAACTATCAAACAAACTTCCCGTTGTTGCTTCAACCGAACCCCCAATCAAAACCCAAAGTCCTCATATCTCATCTATAAGTTACGTACCTGCCTATGCTGGACTTTTACTAACCAAATACATTATAGATGACATTATCCATACCAAAGAATAAAGATACAACTAACCATTGTATCTTTTAAGTTTATCCATAATATCTTTTAATAATCTCTCATTACGATTATTCTTAGGCGTATAATACTCTCTATTCTTAATCCGATCAGGCAAATACTGTTGTTTAACATAACTATTAGGATAATCATGTGGATACAAATAAGTATCACTAGGATTATGCAAATGTTTAGGTACATTCCCTGTATCAAAAGACCTAATATCGTTTAATGCCTTATCAATAGCTAACTCAGCACTATTCGTTTTAGGGGATAAAGCAAGCTCAATAACCACACAACTAAGGGGAATTCTAGCTTCAGGTAAACCTAATCGCAAAGCACAGTTCACGGCCGCATCCACTTTAGGGCCCATACTAGAATTAGCAAGTCCAATATCTTCATAGACAATCACAGATAATCGCCTACAAATACTTTCCAAATCCCCACCTTCAATTAATCTCGCCAAATAATAAACACTAGCATGCACGTCACTTCCTCGAATTGATTTCTGCAAAGCACTTAATAAATCATAATAACCATCGCCATCCTTATCATGAAAAATATTCTTTTTTCCTGATACGCTTTCAATAATCTTCGTATCAATTCGATGTTCATCATTAGCATAATAACTAACTTCTAACAAATTATAAGCAAAACGCAAATCACTACCCGATAAATTAATAATCATATCTATCGCTTCATCATCGATCTTAATTTCCGGTAAATATGCACTTTTAATAGCCCGGTCCATAGCTATCTTCATATCATCATGATTAATCTCTTTAAGTTCAAAAATCTGACATCTACTCCTAATCGCCGGATTAATACTATGATAAGGATTAGAAGTAGTCATCCCAATTAACACAATAAGTCCACTTTCCAAATAGGGGAGAAGTAGATCTTGCTTATCCTTATTCATCCTATGAATTTCATCCATAATCAAGACTATACCACCATAAACTTTAGCTTCTTCGACGACTACATCAAAATCTTTTTTATTATTAACTACCGCATTTAACATCCGATACCGAATATCAAGTTCATTAACAATCGCCGTAGCAATACTCGTTTTTCCAATCCCAGGTTTACCATATAAAATCATCGAAAATAACTTTTTATTTTTAACCATATTAGCAATAATTTTACCTTCCCCAATCAAATGCTGCTGTCCCACAACTTCATCTAATTTCTTTGGTCTAAGTTTAAAAGCTAATAATTCATTCATAAAATCACCATAATAATTTTAACAAAGAAAAAAACATAAGTAAATAGTAAAGTAAGTAAATTTAATACCTAAAAAAATTAAATTTATGCTATAATTAATTTAAGGTAGTACACAAGGAGGATATATGAAAACAATAAATATAACTATTGAAAGCCATAATGATATCTATAACAAATTTAATGATGAATTTTTAAATGACGAACTAAGTAATTTTCTTTTAGATAGCAGCAAATCTATTAAACCAAAAGAAAAAATAGCCATCAATATTAAAGGAAAGTTTACTAAAGAAGAAGAAGATAAGATAAAAAAAGTTATAAATAACCATTATAACCATAAGTATGGCCATCTCAAACAAATTGATAAATATGATGATATCTATCGTTTAATTCTTTTAATAATAGGTATTCTTCTTATTATTATCTCTGAAAACCTCATCTCTTTTATCAGTGAATTATTCCTCATCGCCGGTTGGGTTGTCATTTGGGAAATGGTCTACGATATTATCTTCAATCAATTAAAAAGAACTAAAAACAAAAATCATTATCAAAAATTAGCTCAAGCCCAAATAAACTTCGAAACAAAGAGGTGATCACATGCTAGATATTCAAAAACTAAAATTAAATAATCAAACCCAAAAACTAATCGAAGAATACCAAGTATACCTTCTAACTAGTAAGCACTTATCAGATAATAGTATCAATTCCTATATCTATGATACATATTTATATTTAGCTTATTTAGAAGAACACCAAATAAATTATCAAAAGATAACTAAAGATAATATTGTTGCCTATCTAACTTACTTAGATAAATCAAATCCAAGTATTTATACCACCGTAAGAAAAATATCTTCCATAAAAACCTTTCATAAATATTTAGCCAAAGAATTTAATATTGAAGATATCAGTAGTAAAATTGAACCCCCTCGTTTTTATCAACACTTACCTAATGTTCTAACTTTTGAAGAAGTAAAAGCCTTATTAGACATACCTCTAAATACCCCTTTTGACTACCGTAATAAAGCTATGATTGAATTAATGTATGCAACCGGTCTTAGAGTAAGTGAATTATGTAATCTTGAATTAAGTGATATTGATTTTGACCAAAAATATGTAAGATGTTATGGTAAAGGTAGTAAAGAACGTATTGTTCCTATTGGTGATATTGCTCTAAAATATGTTGAAATATATATAATGGAATATCGTGATAGTATGAAAAAAGGTTATTTAACTAATAAAATATTTTTAAATAATCATGGTAAACCTATGACTAGACAAGGTTTTCTCTTCATCTTAAAAAAAATAGCCGAAAATGTTGGTATTACCAAGAATATAACACCCCATATGTTAAGACATTCTTTTGCTACTCATCTTTTAAATAATGGCGCCGACCTAAGAAGCATTCAAATTATGTTAGGTCATGAAAATCTATCGACGACAGGTATCTATACTAATTTAAGTGATGATACAAAAATTGAAAATTATAAACTATATCACCCCCGCGGTTAAAAACAACATTATAAAAAGAAAGAAGGAATAATATGACTAAAATTAATAAATTAATGTTTCGTGAATACGATATCAGAGGTATCTATGGTGAAGATTTAACACCAGATATAGCTTATTTAGTAGGAAGAGCCTTTGCTACTAAATTAACAGAATTAAACAAGAAAGATACTATTGTTGGATATGATAACCGTCACTCATCTGTTCCCCTTATGCAAGAATTAGTTAAGGGTCTCCAAGAAGGTGGCATCAATGTCCACTTACTAGGACTAGTAACAACACCTATGTATTATTTCTCATGGGATTATCTAAACATTAAATGTGGTATTATGATTACGGCTTCTCATAATCCTAAAGAATATAATGGTTTTAAATTTAGTTATAATGGTATTCATAATACTTATGGTAAAGATGTCTATGAGCTATATGAAATAATTGAAAAAGGACAATTTAGTGAAGGGAAGGGTAGTTTAACCCATCATGATGTCAAAGATGCCTATATTGAATTACTAACTAAAGATATCCATTTAACAGATAGACCTCTAAAAGTTATCTTTGACTGTGGCAATGGCACAACAAGTATTGTAGCCAAAGATATCTTCCAAAAGCTAAATATCACATCAATCCCCTTATTCGCAGAATCAGACCCAGATTTTCCTAATCATCACCCTGATCCATGTGTTGAAGAAAATCTAAAACAACTAAAAGAAAAAGTAATTTCTGAACATGCCAACCTCGGAGTAGCCTACGATGGCGATGGCGATAGAGTAGGGGTAGTTGATGAAAAGGGTAACATGATTGAAACAGATAAATTTATGATAATTATTTGGCGTAATATTTATAATAAAGTAACTAAAAAGAAAGCATTATATGATGTCAAATGTTCTAAATCATTAGAAGATGAATTAATCAAACTAGGTATTGAACCCGTATGTTATCGAACTGGTAATTCATATACTAAAGCCGAAGTTGTTCGTGGCGATTATCCTTTCGGAGGCGAATACTCAGGCCATGTCTATTTTAGAGATCGCTTTCCTGGGTATGATGATGGTATCTATGCTAGTCTAAGGTTAATTGAAATCTTATCTAATACTAATAAGGAAGTATCCGAATTACTTGAGGGAATCACTAAATATTATTCAACAAAAGAACTAAAATTAGAAGTAGCAGATGCCCACAAAGAAGAATTTATAAATAAAGTAAAAGAATACTGTTTAAATAAAAACTATCAAATACTAACTATTGATGGTATTAAAGTCTTATTTGACGACGGTTTTGCCCTAATTAGAGCCTCAAATACCGGTCCTAATATAACTTACCGCTACGAAGCCAAAACTGAAGCAAGATTAAAAGAAATAAGTACTGAATTCAATAACTTATTAACCAAAATAAAAGAAGGAGAGTAGGAGTTACTCTTCTTCTTCATTTTCTTCATCTTCATCTAAAGAAGATTCTTCAAAACTGTAACAAATTGTATCATTAGTATTGTCACAGTCATCATTATCACAAGTACAACTAATTTTAACTTCATCAAGTTCACACATATCATTATCTGTATTATTATATTTGCAAGTATGAACATCACATTTGATAGTTTGTTTATTTTCTTTATCCATATTTTATTTCCTCCCATAATATTATTACCAAGATTAAAAATAGTATACTAATAACGTATTATTTTATTACTATTCTTTTTTTCTTTTTTATAGAACTTTACATAATATATATTATCGGAACTAAGATATTATTATAAAATAAGATATGTTATATTAAATAAGTTTGTTTATTTTAGTAATAATATTCATTTATATATCTTCATTTTATCAATTTTCATTAAATATATTTATCTAAATTTTAATTTTAAATACATAACTATCCATAAAATTAATTTTCAAATTAAATTAGAGCCCCATTTTAAATTTATATTTTTAATTAATATCCAATACTATATTATCATTAATCATAATTTAACTAATTATTCCCCTAAGCAAGTCCCCTATTTATAAATATAATCAAAGTAGGGGAAGTAACCATTTTTTTAATATATATACTAATCGATTCTAATCAAATCAAATTAAATCATATAACAATATATATTATATATTCATTTTTAATTTAATTTAATTTTAATTGAAAATATATATTTCATTCATATTATAATGTACAAGCAAATAAAAAAAATTAAAATAAGATAGTAAAATTGCTATATTAATAACAAATATTTAAATATAACCAACTCCCCTACTACAAATATCAAAAAAGTAGGGGATAGATTTTATTATCTACTCCCCTTCTCTATCATCATCAATAACTTTACAACTCTTAATTTCTCCCGTAAAACGACTACGCTTAAGTATTTTTATCTGAACTTTCAAAGGTTTTTTTCTCTTTGGACTATAATTAGTAGCAATATCTTCCCTATTCTTATAACTCATCAAGAAATCAAAAAAAGCATTATAATTATCTGTTTTACTTGTAATATACTTAATAATTTCATCTTGATAATAAGAACTATCACGATTAATTATAACTAAATAATCAACTTTATTCGTTCTAAAAGTAATACCAGTAACTATTTCTTTCATCCATTTAGGATCTCTTTTAGGCATAAAATAAATTTCTTGTCCATCAATTAAACCCTTATATAGTTTTTTCACCAAACCACCTTCTTAAGCAATATTACGGCTTTGAATCTCTGCAATTTTATCAAAAACTTCACTAGCATTCTGAGTATTAATTTCATCGTATCCTAATTCTCTTAATGCTTGTACTTTAGCCGTATTAAGTTCTTGTGTACGACTCATTTTTTCCTCTTTCTTACGTTCCAACTCTTCTTCCCAACGACGATGAGATTGTGCTAATTTCGTTCTAGAAGCACCGCCATTATTATAAAGTGACATTGCTGAATACATAATACTTTCAAAAACAAATTGATGATCTTCTTCAAATGCATAATCATTAGGTTTAACATAACCAGCTGACTTAGCAACATAACCAAGAATATATTTTAATTCTTTCATTGTCCCCATTGATTGCATAAAATGATATAAATAAGTTAATGTTGTATAAGAAGTTTTTGTTTTATCTTCATTAAGTATCTCTTTAATCAAGAAAACAATCTCATTAATCAAGTCTTGTTCTTCTTTCTTTAAACCAGACAATTCAATAATTTCATCTTTTTTAACAATACTTTTTTTACTGTTAAATATTTTATTACCCACACTTTGTATATAATCATCAGTAAGCTCTAAATCATTAATTTCCGAAGAATTATTTACCTCTAGTAATTTATATAACAATTGACACTTTTCATTAGGAATTTTAGACAAATCATCGCCATCTAAATAATTGTATACCATCTGTCTAGAGACACCTAAATATTTAGCCAAATTAACTTTTGAAATATTTGCTTTTTTAAGTATTAAATTAATTTTTTCAATAATATTCATTTATAATCCTCTCCTTATCTAAAGTTGACACATAAAAAACGTTACAGCGTCTATTTAACATCTAATATAAGTATAACATTAAAAAGGAAGAATATCAAGAAGTTTAACATTAAAAAAATACTTAAACCAATCTATCACAAATAAATAATTGGTAAATAAGTATTCCTATCAATTCATAACAATATTACTATCTAACCTCTTTAATAATACCTCCGCCTAAACACAAATCATCATCGTATAAAACACAAAATTGACCCGGTGTTACAGCTTTAGCATTATCGTACGAAACTTTTAAAGTTTTATCATCAATATACTCAACATGGCAAGCAATATCATTTTGTCTATATCTAAATTTACATTGACAATCAGTAATCTTATTATCTGTCAAGAAATTAAAATTCTCAATAATCGCTTCCTTAGAATATAAAAATTTATTGTCATCTCCATTTGCCACATATAAAATATTATTTTCTAAGTCTTTCTTTACAACAAAACTACGATTATGATTACCCCCCAAATGTAAACCACGTCTTTGACCTAAAGTATAATACATAAGTCCAATATGTTCCCCAACGACCTCATTAGTGTCAATATTAACAATTTCACCAGGAATATTAGGCAAATAATTTTCTAAAAATTTAGTAAAATTACGTTCCCCAATAAAGCATATTCCCGTTGAATCCTTCTTTTTCGCAGTCACTAAATCATATTTCAAAGCAATCTTTCGTACTTCTGGTTTTTCAATATCTCCAAGTGGAAATAAAACATTTTTAAATTTCTCTTTATCAACATATGCCAAAAAATAACTTTGATCCTTATTCTTATCCTTAGCTTTATATAACTTACCATCGACCATTTTAGCATAGTGACCCGTTGCAATATAATCAGCACCAAGTTCTTTAGCTTTATCGACAAAGGCATCAAACTTAATATATTTATTACACATAACATCTGGATTAGGTGTTCTTCCTTTATTAAGTTCATCCAAAAAATAAGTAAAAACATTATCCCAGTACTCTTTAACAAAATCAACTCTATGCAAAGGAATATCTAATTTCTTACAAACTTCTAAAGCATCATTATAATCAACTTCTTGAGGACATATATCATTATCTAAATTAGGATTACCCAAATAATCATTGTTAATAGTACTATCCCAGTTGCGCATAAATAATCCAATTACATTATACCCTTGCTCTTTAAGTAAAATTGCTGCAACTGAACTATCGACACCACCAGACATACCGATGACAACTGTTTTCTTCATCTAAACCACCTCATTTACTACCAATATTCTATCACATAATTAACAATTTGACAAATAAGTACCAAATCTCTTAAACTACATAAACCAAAAGAGAATAACATTACTTATATTATAATTGATGATAAAATAACCCTCTTAGAACCTTTTCTTAAAAGTTAAAACAAACCACTACAAAGTCGCATTAAATTAGGCAACAAGAAAGCTTCACTTCCACTTGATATGGCACTAATAATTAAGCAAAAAGCAAAAATTACACTATATTTTTTCAAATAACGACCACTACCTTTCCCCGTTCTAATCTGTCTTATCAAATTAAAAGAAAACATAACACTATAAATACCCAAAAGTAATATAACCAAAATATTCAAAAGTTGCGTTGGAAAAACATATAAGAAACTAACTAAAATCCCCTTGAATCCCAAAGTATATATAATAGAAGCAAGAGAGAATCCTAACACAAAACCCTTTATATAAATAATAAAAATATTACAAATAAGACCAACAATCGTCATACCCAAAACAAATAGCATTACAGCAAAAATAACATTGGTAATCAAACTATTGTAAAATGTCCCCATCATGTCCACATCATTACCACTAACTAACGTTGTAAAATCACTAATTTGGGAAGTAACTAGTTCCTTATCTGTCTCACTCAAAATAGTCAGAAAGATACATCCCGAAATAATTCCCAACATAAGCACGCTAAAAATAAAATAATTAATTTTCTTACTAGGTACAATAATACTTTTAATCTTCTTTAGTTTCATGTTCATTACCTTATCACCAGTTAAATATATTCTAAATATCTTGCAAATATTCCTAATCTTTAGTATAATTATCTAGTGAGGTGGACAATGAGTAAAGTAAAGAACCAAGAAATAACAAAGAAAAAGAAAAAAAATAAAAAGAAAACAAACTTAGGAGCTAGAATTTTTGCTATCTTCATGCTTATAATGATGATAACATCAGTTTTTGCTACCTGCTTAGCTTATATAATACGTTAACAATAACTAGGAATTAAATTAAATAAATTTAAACCTAGTTTTTTATTATGTTTGTAATAATTATTCACCTAATAAAATCATATAATTACTAGGTGATTTTTTATATGAAAAGTAAATTTATCAAATCAACTATTATTCTTCTAATAGGAGGCTTCATAAGTAAAATATTAGGTATGGTTATCAAAGTAGTATTAACAAGAGTCGTATCCACCGAAGGTATTGGTTTATATATGTTAGTCTTACCGACCTTTAATCTCTTCATAACCTTATGTTCTCTAGGACTACCCACCGCCATATCCAAAATGGTCAGTGAAAAAAGAACTAACAATAAAAAAATAGTATTGTCCATCATAAAACCCATTATTATCTATAACATTATTCTCATCATCATTCTGTATGCCATAAGTCCAATCTTATCTAAATATCTACTTAACAATAATGATACCTATTATCCATTAATAGCCATTGGTCTAACTCTTCCTTTTATCTGTATTTCTGGAATAATTAAAGGTTATTTCTTTGGTAAAGAAAAAATGATTCCCCATACTTTATCCAATATTACTGAACAATTAGTAAGACTCTTTCTAACTATCTTCTATATCCCTAAACTATTAGTTTATGGCCTAAACATTGCCATAACAGGGGTTGTTTTAATAAATATCTTAAGTGAATTATCATCGATTATTATTTTAATGTTCTTCTTACCCAAAAATGAAATCATAACCAAAGACGATTTTAAAAGAGATAAAGCCATTGAAAAAGATGTCTTGAACATAAGTATTCCTACCACTGGCTCACGCCTTATTGGAAGCTTTGTCTACTTCTTAGAACCCATTATTCTAACCTATACCCTAGTTAAATCAGGTTATTCCAATAGTTTTATCACCAACGAATATGGTATTATCAATGGCTATGTTTTCCCTCTTCTCCTCATGCCTTCTTTCTTTACTATGGCTATTTCTAATGCTCTTTTGCCAACTGTATCCAATGCCTACAGTCATGGTCACTATAAATATACAAGAAGTAAAATCAAACAAGCCATCTTTTTCTGTCTCTTAATAGGCATACCTATAACCATAATTCTAACTCTTGTCCCTGAAATCCCCCTAAAATTAATCTATAACACTAGTGAAGGCCTCGAATATATAAAAATAGTAGCACCCTTCTTTATCCTTCATTATATTCAATCACCTCTTACAAGTGCCATGCAAGCCATGGGTAAAGCCACATCAGCGATGGTTGGAACCTTATGTGGTTCTCTTCTCCGTACCCTTATTCTCATCGTAACAGGTTTCTTAAAAATAGGACTATGGGGTCTCATCATAGCAACCATCAGTAATTTCATCTTTGTTACCATTCATCACATCTACTATGTAAACAAATACCTAAAAGAAAAGAACAATATTAAATTTTCTCATTAACATATTGTTCTAACATATTAGAAGAAGCCTTAATAATCTCATTAAATTCTTCCATTTTATTTAAATATTCCTGATATACAGGCTTAGCATTTAATTCCTTAACTTTTTCATCAATCAACTTATCAAGTTCCTTATACTTAGGATCATTGTTATATTCCAAAAAAGTAGCTTCTTGCTGTAAAGCCTTAATTTCATTAATCAACTGATTAATCGTTACATCTTTCTCTAAAATAGCCCCAATCTTCTTATACTCATCATACTCTGAAGAATTAAGAATTGTCTCAAATAATTCTTCCATTTTATTATCGATCATTTACTAATTCTCCTTCCAAAGACCAAGTCTTAACATCCGTAATCTTAACAGGTACAATCTGCCCTATATGCTCATCACTTGCCTTAACATTAACTAACTTCATTGTATCCGTATAACCCATAAGTTTATTTTCCTTATCACTATGTCCCTCGAGTAAAACCATAACCTCTTTGCCTAAATACTTCTTATTATTTTCTAATGCATAATGATTTATTAATGCGTTAAGCTCCGCTAGTCTATTCTTCTTTACTTCCATTGGTGTTAGATCTTCCATCCTAGAAGCAGGTGTTCCCTCCCTTGGTGAATAAATAAAAGTATAAGCAAGATCATATTTCAATTTCTTAACAACTTCCATTGTTTCATTAAAATCAGCCTCTGTCTCACCTGGAAAACCAACAATAATGTCCGTACTAATACTAACATTAGGTATCATTTCTTTAATTTTATTAAATAAAGTAATATATTCATCTTTAGTATATCTTCTTCCCATTAACTTAAGAATTCTATCACTACCAGACTGAATAGGTAAATGAATATAAGGCATAATATTATCAAATTGGGAAATAACATCGATCATCTCATCTGTAAAATCCCAAGGATGTGAAGTAACAAATCTAATTCGATCAATACCAGTTTTAGCAACATCGACAAGTAAATTAGCTAAATTATAATTAATATCTAAATCCTTACCATAAGCATTAACATTTTGCCCTAATAAAGTAACCTCTTTATATCCTGAATTAACTAAAGATTCTACTTCCAAAATAATATCTTCTGGTTTCCTACTTCTTTGTTTCCCTCTTGTATAAGGAACAATACAATAAGTACAGAATTTATCACAACCAAGCATAATATTTACCCATGCTTTATACTTAGAATCCCTCTTAACAGGAATATTTTCATAAATATTACCTTCGATACTATAAACTTCCATATCTTGTTTATGTTGATCGATAACTTTAGCTAAATAAACAGGTAACTTATGAATATTATGTGTTCCAAAGACAATATCGACCCATTTATAATTATCTTTAAGAGTATTAGCAATTCCTTCTTCTTGAGCCATACAACCACAGAAAACCGTAATTAAATCATGATTCTTTGTCTCTTTTAAATGTTTAATTCTTCCTAACATTCCCATAACCTTATTGTGGGCATTTTCTCTAATAGCACAAGTATTAATAACAATTAAGTTAGCTTCTTCCATCTTATCTGTTTCTTCAAACATCATATCTTCCAAAATAGCACTAATATTTTCACTATCATGAACATTCATCTGACAACCATATGTAAGAATATAGTACTTCTTTCCCTTTCCAAATTCACTAACGCTATCAGGAATAACATAATCATCATAATAAGTTTTAACATCACTTTTATTTCTAATTTTAGCTTCTTTTAAATTAGGTAACATAAAACCACCACCATGAAACTAATTTTATCATAAAACAGTAAAAAAGTATAGTAAAGATAATATATATTTAATCTTTTCTTCAATTTAAATTACATATTCAAATTCCCTTAGTAATTTATTTATTATTATTATCATTAAAAAGAATCTGATTATTTCAAAATCAGATCTTTCCCCTTTTTAAATTATACATTTAGAAATGAATGAAACTTTCTTCATTCATATACATTTTATCATAAATAATTTATCTTTTCAACCAAATAATTTCACGCTAAATATTTTCTATGTCAAAATTATGTCAAACATATTGATATACATAAATATATTTTATATAATGTGCATGGATACATTTGAAATAATCAGAGCTATCCCTTTTTAAATTTTACAAAATTTAGAAAGGTGGTAATATTATGACTAAAAGAGAATTTTATCTTTACAGTATAATATTACTATTATTTCTAGTAATAATTATTTTATTATTAAAATAATAAATAGCATCTGATTTCAAAATAATTGATTTCAGATGCTAAAACTATTATTCATGGGATAGCATCTGATTCAGCATAATCAAATGTATCCTTTTTTATTGTATGAAATTTCCTTCATCCATATACATTTTAACATAATAACTTCATCTTTGCAAGACCCTTTTTTGTCGAAATCATGTAAAATATATTGATATACATAAATATATTTTATATAATGTGTATGGATACATTTGAAATAATCAGATCTTTCCCTTTCTAAATTTAAAATAATTAGAAAGGTGGTGATATTATGACTAAAAGAGAAATATCTCAATTTATTATAATATTACTATTATTTCTAGTAATATTGTTATTACTAATTAAATAATAAATAGCATCTGATTTCAAAATAATTGATTTCAGATGCATAACCTATATTCAGGGATAGCATCTGATTCGCATAATCAAATGTATCCTTTTTTATTGTATGAAATTTCCTTCATCCATATACATTTTAACATAATAACTTCATCTTTGCAAGACCCTTTTTTGTCGAAATCATGTAAAATATATTGATATACATAAATATATTTTATATAATGTGTATGGATACATTTGAAATAATCAGATCTTTCCCTTTCTAAATTTAAAATAATTAGAAAGGTGGTGATATTATGACTAAAAGAGAAATATCTCAATATATTATAATATTACTATTATTTCTAGTAATAATTATTTTATTATTAAAATAGTAAAAGCATCTGATTTCAACATTGTTGATTTCAGATGCTTACCAAAAAAACAACTGAGGAAACATCTGATTCATCGCAATCAAATGTATCCTTTTTTATTGTATGAAGTTTCCTTCATCTATATACATTATACAATAAATCTTTACTATTTTCAAGTACTTTATTTTCTAATTAATTTCTTACTAGCTAAACAATCATATTCCTGGCAAAAAGCATCATTTTGTCTTTTTCTTTGATTAAGATAAGCACATTGTCTCTTAATAAGCTCTTCCCACCTATAAATATTACTATCATCTAAGTTCTTATCAATAACCAAATCATGTAAAATATATTGTGCTAAACTATCAGCATATCTCCTAGCGGGACTACTAGAATGCGAATAAGCACTGTATCCAAGACCATAATGACCAACATTATCAAGTGAATAGTGCGCATTAAAATAAGAATTTTCAATTAATTGTAACAAATTCTGATAATTAAAACTATTCGTATGATAACTAGCCGAAAAGTCAAATAACTTTTTAAAATCCAAATCATTACCATAATCCTTAACCTTAGTATGAACCCTATAAATATAAGGAAGATCTCTTTTCACCATATACTCTGCGACCAATCTATTAGCCAGTAACATAAACTCATGAACAATATTTGCCGCTAAAGAAATATCAACCAAATTACTTTCATGATGATCTTTCCTCCTAAACATATTTTCCATCAACCGGTACTCTTCTTTTTCCGGATTATCACTTCGAAGTTTCAATGACAACCTTGCCATATTCTGTAACATCATTCTAAAGCAAATATCACTATCTCCTTTTTCCAAAAGCTGATCAACTCTCTTATAACTAAGTTGATGTCTAACCATAATCTTTCCCAAAACAACTTTAAATGACCTAGGTATCATATTAAATTCACTATCAAATCTAACTTTAAACGTTAACACATTTCTTTTATTATCAGCTAGTAAAGAACAAAGATTATTAGCAATAAAATCAGGATACATTGGAAATACCATATCATAAGTATATAAACTCTCACCCTGCCTAAAAGCACTCTTTAAAGTATAAGAATTAAAAGGTATAACACTAGGAATATCAATAAAATGCAGATACAATGTATAACAACCATCTTTATTTTTTTCTAAAAAGAACCCATCATCAAAACATTTTGTCTCTTCCCCATCGATCGTAACAACATCTTGATATAAAAAACTAGATCTCTCCATGGGCAAAGATGAAAAAGTATAAACTTCATTATACACACTCTTAAGTCTCGATAATTTAACTTTATATTTCTCTTCTAATTCACTAATAGGTACTTTATAACTATCATTAAAACGATTAATCATATCCATAACATGTTTCTTATAACTTTTATTTTGCATTATCGATAATAAATAAAGCCTATTAGTTTTAATTGAAGAAAAAGAACTTTCATTTAAAAACAACATCATAACATAATAAAAATAATTAATATCCTTCGTCTCATCTTCATGAAGATTACAATAGTAATTAATAATCTTGACAAACAAATTGCTAATAAAAGTATCATTGTCAATACTACTAATATTCTCCCAATGTAATACTTTTTGAATTAAATGCGCATTCTTAAGTTCAAAAATAAGAAAATCTAATATTTTAATAATATCTTTCGTCTTATAAGTTTGAATCAACTTTTCTATTTCATCTAAAGAATTATTTAATCTATGTTTAACATAATCTTCAAGTTTAGTATTGTCTAAATTATTATACATTGAAGAAAAAGTCTTATAAAAACCATTTGTCTTATCAAAGTCATCTAATTCATCCAAAATACATTCAATTAAAGAACAATAAACCGAAACACTATCCTTATCATTCCTCTTAATAAGTATTTTCAAATTACTAAAAATATTTGTTACTGTTGTTTTAAAGTTATTATCTAACATTTCTAAAAGTAAAACTGTATCCTCATCATCGTATGATAATACTAACTTATGAATTATTTCTTCCATCATTTACGCCCCTTATTTCTGATTATCAACTCTCATTATTGATAAGAAAGCTTCACTAGGTATCTCTACTTTACCTATTTGTTTCATCTTTTTCTTACCTTCTTTTTGTTTATCCAATAATTTTCTCTTTCTGGTAATATCGCCACCATAACATTTAGCTAAAACATTTTTTCGCATAGCTTTAATATCACTTCGAGCAATAACTTTACTTCCAATAACAGCCTGAATAGGCACTTCAAACATCTGCCTTGGAATAATATTTTTAAGATTATCGACGATAATTCTACCTCTTTCATAAGCAAAATCCTTATGAACAATAACACTTAGAGCATCGACTATTTCCCCATTTAATAAAATATCCATCTTAACTAAATTACTTTCCTTATAACCAATTAGTTCATAATCAAAAGAAGCATATCCTTTTGTATAAGACTTAAGCTTATCAAAAAAATCATAGACAATTTCCGCAAGTGGTATTTCGTAGTGGATATTAACTCTAATATCATCAATATATTCCATATTAATATAAGTACCACGCTTATTTTGACAAAGCTCCATAATACTGCCAATATATTCGCTAGGAACAAAAATATTTGTCTTAATATAAGGTTCTTTCATAGCTTTAATTTTAACCCGATCAGGTAACTCACTAGGATTATCAATATAAATAGTAGTATTATCCGTTAAATCAATTTCATATATAACCGAAGGTGCTGTTGCAATAATATCGACATTAAATTCTCTTTCTAATCTCTCGACAATAATTTCCATATGAAGTAGACCCAAGAACCCCGTCCTGAAACCAAATCCTAACGTCGTCGAAGTCTCAGGTTCAAAGATTAAAGAAGCATCATTTAATTTTAATTTCTCTAAAGCCTCTCTTAAAGCCGGATACTTCTTTGAATCAATTGGATAAATACCACAGTATACCATTGGTTTCATCGGTTTATATCCCTCTAAAGGCTCTTTACAAGGATCATTTGCTAAAGTAATCGTATCACCTACTTTAACATCATCAATATTCTTAATACTAGCACAAACAAAACCAACTTCCCCTTCCTCTAAACTATCACATTCCACTTCATTAGGGGTATGATAACCTAACATGGTAACATCGTATAACGCCCCATTATTAAACATCATTATCTTATCCTTATTAGTAAGCTTCCCACTTACAACCCTAACCAAAGCAATAACACCCCGGTAAGGATCAAAATAACTATCAAAAATTAAACATTTTAACTTATCATCATGATGTTTAGGACTAGGAACTCTATCAATAATAGCCTCAACTACCTTATCAATTCCATAACCCGTTTTAGCCGAGACCATAATAATTTCATCTTCCTTAAAACCAAAAGTCTTCATAAGTTCCATCTTACACTTATCAACATCAGCATTAGGTAAATCAATCTTATTTAAAACAGGTATAATTTCCAAATCATTTTCTAAAGCTAAATAAATATTAGCTAAAGTTTGAGCTTGAATACCTTGAGTAGCATCGACCACTAAGATAGCACCCTCACAAGCTGCTAAACTTCTCGATACTTCATAAGTAAAATCAACATGACCTGGCGTATCAATTAAATTAAACACATAACCCTTATAATCAATTCTAACCGCATTTAATTTAATCGTAATACCTCTTTCTCTTTCAATATCCATATTATCTAAAAGTTGATCTTTCATTTCTCTTTTACTAATAGCACCTGTATATTCTAATATACGATCTGCTAAAGTACTCTTACCATGATCAATATGAGCAATAATACTAAAATTACGTATTTTATTAATATCCATTAATATCACATCCAAAAATATTATAACAAAAAAGAAAGACAAATACTAGTCATTTTATCTTTCTTTTATAAGTTAACCTAGATAGCGTCCCTCAGTTATTAGAAATAGTTTAAGTATTAAGAAACTACTTCATATTATCACCAATTGGTGATAATGGACATTATCACAATAAAATAGTTATCACCAATATCTTTAATAAAGTCTTGAAAATTCAAGGCTTTTATTTTGACTTTTTGGTGATAACAATTACATATTTAATAATTGGCTCAGTAAATCTGAGTCATTATTCCAATCTGGTAAATCATTATCTAGTTTGGGATTAGCTTCTTTAATTGCATCAAATTTTGATTTTTCTATAACTTTTGCATATTCCATAGTTGTATTAATTGATGTATGTCCTAATAACTCTTGTATATATATAATATTAACTCCTTTATCTAAAAGGTGTACCGCTCTAGTATGTCTAAATGTATGTGGAGATATTTTTTTACTTATTATTTTAGAGTGCTTTTTTACTATTTCTGCTAAAGTATTTTTACTGAATCTCATTCCATTAATATTAAATAAATATCCATTTAAAATTATATTTTCTTTATAATACGAAATTAATAATTTCTTTGTTTGCTCCATTATTGGTACAACTCTTTGTTTATTACCTTTACCTGTTAAAATAATATATTTTTCTTCTAAATGTATATCTTCTATTTTTATGTTAATTATTTCACTAGCTCTGGCTGCTGTATCATATAATAATGTAAGAATAGTTAAATTTCTTCTTCCTATTTTGGTAGAAGTATCTATACTATCAAATATAGTCTTTAATTCTTCTTCAGTTAAGTAATTCATAACTTTCTTTATCTCTTTTTTAGTTTTTATTGATAAAATTTTTCTTATATTATCTATGTTATCAATTTCATCTATTATACAGTACTGATAAAAAGATTTTATACAAGCTAATCTTTGATTTCTTGTTCTAATACTGTTTTTCTTTTCATCTTCTAAATAATTTAAAAATTCAATTATTATTTCTCTTGTTATATTTTTAAAAGTAATATCCTTTAATTTAATACCTTTGATATTAACTAAATAATCTATAAGTATTTGAAATGTTTTTCGATAAGAACGAATAGTATTATCTGACATATTTCTTTCTACAATTAAATAATCACTTAGAAATTTTGATAAATAATATGAAAAATCTTTATTCATTATTATCACTAACCTTTGGTATTAAATAGCCTAGTTCTTTTTCAGATATACTATTGATAGTTCCTAAAATATCTTTATTAGTGTGAAAATAATAAACAAGAGATCTTAAACTTTTATGACCTAACTGAGCCATAAGAATTGGTAAAATTGTATTAATATCTTTTTCTGTTTTTATGGCTTTATCAATATTATGAACGACGAAAGTATGTCTTAAATCATGAAGTCTTGGTCCTTTGTCAGTTATTCTAATATTACAAACATTTAATACTTTTTTAAAGTATTTTAATATGGTTGCTTCAGTTATGTTAAAGATAAAATTATCTAAATTACTATTATAATGAAATTTATTTATAAAGTTAGATATTTCTTTAGCTAAACTATCTGGAATTGCTACATATCTTTCTTCGCTATTTTTAGTATTATTTAATTTGAAAACAGATAAATCTTCAATATAATCATTAATTTTTAAATTTAATACTTCACCAATACGCATACCTGTTTGATAAAGTATTTTGATAATTAATGGATAAGCTTTTTGATAATAATAAGAATAATGATAATTATTTAAAGGCGTAATTAGATTAGAATATATTAATTTTATTTCCTTATATGAAAAAATATAAGGGATAAAATTGTTATGATTTTGAGGATATATTTTGTTAGGGATTTGATAACAACCTATATCTTTATAATATTTTAAAAAATGACATAATTCTCTAAACACTCCCATATTTCTAGCTATTGTATTAGAAGATAAATTAGGATTAATTCGGGCATATTCTTCTGTAACTTCTTTAGTTATTTTGGTTATATTATTTTCTGCTAAGTAAGTAATAATTTCTTTTAATATAATTTCATCACTTCCATATTTATAGCCAAGAAAATGTTTATATTGCAAAAAATCATTAAATAGTGTATTATAATCTTGCATTATTCATCTACCTCCAAACTAACTTTTTTAAGATTCTTAATATCAATCTTAATATAAGTAGAAGCAGTTGTATTTATATTAGAATGACCTAAGGTAGAAGAAATAATGCTTATAGGAATATCATTATCTAACATATTTGTGGCTAAACTATGTCTTAGATTATGAATTCCTTTTTTTGTGCTTTCTGATTCAAAATCACATTTAGTAAAATATTTATTAAAAACATCAAAGTGTTCCATTTTTTTAAAAGGATATTTCATTTGAACAAATAAATATTCACAGGTACATTTAGGTCTTGAATTTTTGATATAGTCAATGATAGCCCAACCAACTTCTTTAGATAAAGGTAAAATATTTAAAGTGTTAGTTTTTGGTTGAATAATATTTAATTTGTTGTTTTTCCAATCAATATCTTTTAATTTAATATTTAAAATATCACTTACTCTCAATCCTAATCGTGCAGCAATTAATATTATAGTATAATTTCTAATATCAACTTTAGTATTTTTTGGTATACTTGTTAATAATTCTTCAATTTCATTTTGCTTTAAATATGTAGGTAATTTTTTTCTACTTTTACTTCTAATTTTAGGAATATATATAGAAAAATCTTCTACTACAACATTTTCAATAAATAAATAGTTTAAAAAATCTCTTAAGACATAGAAAAATCTTCTTTTAGAAACATTTCCTTTTTCAATAGTTGTATTTATAAAATCAATGATTATTTGTTTTGAGAAGTCATCAAATTTATTTAAACCATTTTTGTGAAAATAGGATAATAAATGAATTAAATATTCTTTTTTAACTTTAATACTATTATCACTATTTTGTCTTATATTTTTTAAATAATCTAAATAGTTGTCTAAAATCACATTCCAATCACTAGGATAATCAGAATATAAAGCATTGGGTAAACTTCTTTTTAACATAAACTGTTTATATGTATCAAAGTCATCAAGTATTCTTTTAGATCGCATTAATTGTTGATATCTAGATTTTAATTCATTAGAACATTTATTAGCATCAAAATGATAATACTCTAATAAAAATTTAGAATAATCTTTTTCATTGTAAGTAAAACTATTTTCGTTTTTCCATTTAATATAGTTGTTCCAAATACTTAAATAACCATCCATAGTTTTGATTGAAAATCCAATTTCTAAGGCCTCCTTTCTAATATTTTTAATATAAAATTTAAAATCCAGTGTATTCATTCATACACACTCCTTTCCTTACCGACACTAAGCCGGTAGGAATTATTATAATTGTTATCACCAAAAAGTCAAAATAAAAGCCTTGAATTTTCAAGACTTTATTAAAGATATTGGTGATAACTATTTTATTGTGAGACCTATTGTGATAATTCAAATGGAGATTCCATAGTGCCATTACCTGTTAAAGCTACTGATGATTTCAATGATATAACAGGACGGACACCGACAGCAAAGCTCACATCGTAGCCACGAACGTAACCACCATCGCGCACGACAAACGTGTACGCATAGCCAAGGTAACTAAAAGAATACGGACTCATTGTCCGGTAGTCATTCCCCGTATACAAATAATAACTACTATTGCTATCTGTTTCCATGTTTACTCCTGCCATCGTTACTTCATCTATTGTAATTAATCCTACTGGATATGTTAACGCTCCATTCCCTTTACTTGTATCATTTACCGTAAATTTATCATTTTGATTAGTACATGTTAACACAGGATTGTTTTCATCTACTATTCTTTGATACGCTCCATAATATGTTTCCCTCGTTCCATATCCCATTCCCCTTTTCGTACTTCGATCATTACAATATATTACATCTGCTACTTTATCGCTATAGCCGGTATCTACTATATTTGTCTTATACCAATTATCTACCGCTTTCTTTATCGTACTACTATATGTATTTGAATGGGCTTGATTATAAGATGTTGTTTTTGTACTTCCTGTACAACTTCCTGATGTACATTGATTATCTATTCCCATCATATAGCCTACATATGCATTATCTCCATAAGTATAGTTAAATGCACTTGTTCCTATTTGTCTATCACTACTACTTTCTCCATTGGCATGCGCACTTGTTCCATCATAGATCATTCTAATACTTCCATCACCATTGATTCTGATAATACGCCAATAATATCCCGCAAACTGTACATAATTATTTTCTACTGCTCCTCTAAAATAATAACTTACTCCATAATCATCTTTTGATGCATATATTCCTTCATCTGTTGTGGCCACTTGGCTAAAGTCTGGCGTTCCTTCATTTGAAGTTAATCCTAATTTAGTTAATGTTTGCATTCCAGGTGTTTCATCTGTTGCATCTGCATTTAATCTAAATTCAAAGTTTTGATTATACATCGTATTAGGATTAGACATATTACCATCAATCCAAATGTATAAAGTATACGTTGTTGGTGTACTAGTTACTTCTACTCCACCTAATAAAGATATATTATCTCCTATATTACTATTAACAAAATTACCATTACCCATTAAAACATTTCCATCATATATTTCATATTTAAAAGAAGCATCTTTTAGTCCATCATCTAAACTAACGACTTTCATATTTAAATCTAAATAAACTTCTCCTGTACTACTAACCGTAATATCTTTACTAATACCTTGTTCTTTCGTAGAAGTAGGTATTAAGTTATTATTAGTAATATTCTCACCATCTTCATAATTAATCGTAATGCCACCAACGGTTACTACCACATTAGTTTGTTCATTACTGCTTGTACTCCATGTCCACCAAGCTAAAGTACTTCCTAAAGCAATGGCACCTATTACCAATAAACTCCCTATAATAATATATTTATTTTTCATTTTTTAACTTCCTCCCATATTATTAATATAACTTATTTAATTTACGAAATATGTCATATTTTATTCTTATTTAAATTATAACAAATAATTACTTATCTTACAACATATTTGTAGTAATAAAGCAAATAAAAACTACAAAGAGATAAGCCTAAATCGACTTACCCTTTGTAGTTAGCTTTACATATTTATTACTGTTATCTAAGAGGTAATTTATACCCCCCCCCCATGACGAACATAGGTTTGTTACCATTTTTAATCATATTCATTACCTCCTAGCTTATTTTCTATTAATATTCTACCACAAGTAATTAAAATTTACAATACCCAAATTATCTTCCTTTTCTACCTCTATTTTCTTCATTAACATTCATATTTCTATCAAAGTCAAGTATAATTTCTTTTTGCTTATTAAAATCAACTAATCTTGTTCTAAGAGCATCAATAATAAGTTGAATCTTCTTAATAGATAAACTAGCATAAGTATTACCTAAATATTTAACATATTCATTAATAATCTTTAATTTAAGTCTCTCAGCATCCATTAAACATCTCTTAGTGCCAGAATTATCTCCATCATCACCATCATTAATATCCAAATTAAAAGCCGTATCCAATAAATGTTTAATTTGTAAATCAACTTTCTTTCTAATAATCTTTTCACTCAAACTAGGATTAACAAAAACAATCTTTGATACTTCAATCGCATCTTCCTTATTAATTTTAGGATTAACTTTATATCCATCTTTAAGATCATACTCCATATAGACAATCTCTTTTGTCTCATTATCTCTTTCAATAAAATATTTCATCCTAATCCCTCTTTTCTAATAAATCATTACGATACTCTTTTGTTAATCTAATTTGCTCATTATGTCTATATTCATCAATATTTTTATGATGGCCACTTAATAAAACGTCAGGTACCTTATATCCCATAAAATCAACTGGCTTAGTATAATTAGGATAATCAAGTAGATTATCATTAAATGATTCACTATCTAAAGATTCTTTCCTAATAACTCCTGGAATTAATCTAACAACAGCATCACTAATAACCATCGCTGGCAGTTCTCCTCCTGTTAGTACATAATCCCCAATTGATAACTTCATATCGACAAAATTACTAATACGCTCATCAAATCCTTCATAATGCCCACATAATAAAATAATATGTTTACACTTACTAAATTCATAAGCTCTTTTCTCATCAAAAGTATATCCACCTGGCGTTAACATAATAACTAAACTATCTTCTCTTCTTAAATCACAAATAGCATCATATATTGGTTCACACATCAACACCATTCCTGATCCTCCCCCGAAAGGATAATCATCAACTTGCTTATTCTTTAATTTAGAATAATCTCTAATATTATGAACATTAATTGTAACTAGTTTATTATCAATTGCTCTTTTTATAATCGATTCACTAAGAAAACCCTCAAACATCTTAGGAAACAAAGTAAGAATATCAATAACCATTTCTATCACCCTTAAAACTACTATAATTATAACTTATCCCCATTAATATTGCAAGTTAAATATCAAATAAACCATCGATCTTCTTAAGATTAATTATCTTATTTTCTATATCAATACTAAGAATAAAATCTTTAACATAAGGAACTAAATATTTCTTATCATTATTAAATACCACTAACATATCACTAGAAGGATACTTGTCAATACTAATAACTTTACCCCTATATACCTTATCCATATAAACATCTAGCCCAATAATATCCTCATCAAAATATTCATCATTACCAAGAACCAGATCAACCCTATTAATAAAAGCATACATCCCCTTATATTTAAGTACTTGATTAATATTATCATAACCCTTTAAAGTAATCATATCAAAGTTCTTATGTTTTCTATAACTATTAATAATAACCATTTCTTTATCCTTACCAACATATAACTTCATATCTTTTTTAAAAACTTTATCTTTATATTTAAAAGAAGATAACAACCTAAGTTCTCCCTTAATACCATGGGTATTAACAATTTTACCTATTCTAATATATTTCATTTATTATCAACCTCATACATAAGTATCGAAGCAGCCACTCCTGCATTTAAACTTTCTACTTCATCACTCATCTTTATATATAAATTCTTATCACATAATTTCTTTACTTCATCACTAATACCATTACCCTCATTACCAATAACAATAGCTATTTTACTAGGTATGTCTTCTTCTCTAACATCAATTCCATCTCTAACATCACTACCATAAATAACATAATTATCTTCTTTTAAATTATTAATAAAACATCCTAAGTCTCTAACTAAAATATTAACATAAAATAACATTCCTTGCGTACTTCTAACTACTTTAGAATTATATAAATCAACACTATTCTTACCTAAGACAATCGTATCAAAGCTAAAAGCTCTAGCACTTCTAATCATTGTTCCTAAATTACCTGGATCTTGAATATCATCCAAGATTAAAATCCTATTACCAATTTCCTTATCTTCTTTTTTCTTAACAATCCCTATAATATGACTACCACTTACAACATCACTTAATTTCTTCATAACATCAATACTTACATAAGTAATATCAATATCATAGATAGGAACTTTTTCTCCTTCAAGTAAAATAATATGATTAAGTAACTTAGCATTATAAGCCTCCATCACCAAATGATATCCTTCTACTAAAAACATCTTTTCCATATCACGATATTTCTTTTCTTTTAACTTACACAATTTCTTAATATATTCATTATTAACAGATGTAATAACCATATCTAACTCCTCATTTCTTTTCTTATTTCTTTATAATTAGGGCAATACTTACTAACTAACTGCCAAAAATTACTAGAATGATTAGGATGAATAAAATGTGATAGTTCATGAACAATAACATAATCCAAGCATTTAATATCCCATCTATATAGTTCATAATTCAAAGTAACATTCTTATTTTTAGTATTACATACTCCCCATCTACTTTTCATCTTTCTAATCTTTAAATTAGGACTAGGAATATTTTCTTCAAATACATTATACCAATAATCTAAATGCTCCTTAAAAATACTTTCTATCTTTTTATTCAAATATTTAATAAAAGTTTTATTATCTTTGACAAATATCTTATCATTACTTATATCTATATCTTTAAAAGCTTCACTATATACAATATCATATTTCTTACCAAACAAATAAAATTCTTCTTCCTTACTAGCTCTATTATTCATCTTATTTATCATACTAATAATACTTTTCTCATTATCTTTAATTAATTTTTCTATTTGTCTATTTGTAACAAAATAATTAGTTGTAACATAAATACCATTATCTTTAACTCTAATATAAGTATTTTTATTATTTTTTCTAATTATATTAATATCATAAATAACATCATTATATTCAAACTTCATCATGTCTCACCATAAATAATTATATATGATAAAAGAAAAATTAACAAGATTATTCCTGTTAATTCATATATATTATTATTAATTTATCGCATAGCGTCCATCAGTATGAAGTAAAATAATATATTATTAGATCACAGTGAAAGGATATTCTATAGTTCCATCACCTTGCAACATTACATCAGGTTTAAGTGATAAGACAGGCCTTATCCCAAGACTATCATTTTTAAAAATATAACTAACAACAACATAACTTAAATTTGAATCAGAAAGAAAAACACACGCATTAATATCAGTAAATCTATTAGGACTCATTGTCCAAAAGTATTCACCCGTAAATAAATAATAACTACTATTAGATTTCAAATATACTGCTCCCGCCATTGCTACCTCATCCGCGGTTATTAAGCCTACTGGATATGTTAACGCTCCATTGCCTTTTATTGTATCATCTACCGTAAAAGCATCATTTTTTTGTGGACATGTTAAGATTGGACTTTTGTTTGAATCTAATCTATTATATACATTATAATAAGTATCATTTCTTCCATAACCAATACCATTAAATAAACTTCTATCATTACAGTATATTACATCTGCTACTTTATCACTATAGCCTTTATCTACTATATTTGTTTTATACCAATTATCTACAGCAATTTTTATAATACTATTGTATAAATTAGTAGAAGCTTGATTATACGATGTTGTTCTAGTACTTCACTGACAGAATGATGCTGCACTACATTCATTATCAATCCCAGACATATATCCAACAAACGCATTATCTCCATATGTCGAATTATATCTACTTTTTCCTATATATCTATCTGTAGTACTTTCTCCATTCACATGGGTTGTAGTTCCATCATAAATTAATCTAATAGAACCATCACCATTTGACCTAATTATTCGCCAATAGAAACCCGCAAATTGTACATAGTTATTTTCTACTGCACCTCTATAATAATAACTTGTTCCATAATCATCCTGAGTTTTATATATTCCCTCATCAGTTATAGCCTCATTTCCAAAATCAGGAACATCATTTTTAGCGGATACATTCATTTGCTGTACTAACTCAGCTACTGTTATAGATTCTTTAAATTTAACATTTATTTAATTTTTGATAATTATAACTTACTGTTCCATCAAAATATCCTATACTTCTATCTAGTATTTCTTTTGATGGATAACTATTTCCATAACTATCTGTTAAATCTACTAATACTAGATCATCAACATAACTAATAGCATTGGCATCTACTACAAAATTTCTAAGATACCAATTTTCAGATAAATATGTTGGTGTATTTATACTTAAAATTTCTGACATTATTTTCCAATCTGTTGTACTAATATCTTTATTAGCAAAAGTCATTAAAGCCCCTGGATTATCATTAAAAAGCCATTCATATCTAGCTCCTACAGTAGTAAAATTATTGTTTGATAAAAAGTTTAATTTTCCATAATATTGATGATTAATTGTTGGAGCACTTTCAGATAAAGTTTGTGTACTCATCGCTGTAGTATTTGCATTTAACATTAATGAACTAGATCCATCAGAATGTTGCGTATTAGTAACAGAAGCATTAGATAAACTCCACCCATTACTTCCATCTTCAAAACTTCCATTAGTAACTAAATTAGTTAAAGCTACACCATTCTCTACTGTTCCATTAGTAACGGTTACTCCAACTACATATTTACCATCTCTTGTATTAGTAATTAATGTTCTATTATCAGGTAGTCCTAAACTACTTGTTTCACTATATTTGATACCAACATATAAAGTAATAGTACTACTACTATTATTACCAATATAAATATAAACATTCTTATTACTATTACCATCAATTGTACCACTAGTCTCATCTGGACTATCAGTTAGTTTAGCTATTGTAATATTATCATTAATAGTACCAGGACTAATCATCTGATACCAGGCACCATAATGTAATGTTTGATTAGTTGAATTGGATACATTTAATGCTATTGTCTTAGCATCATTAGCACCTATCACAACTTTTTCATATTCCATTATTTCTTGATCTACTGGTATACTAGATGCCTCTAATTTAAAAGCATCTATTCCAATTTCACTAGTAAACATTGCATATGTTCCATATATAGATCCTCCTGTCAAAGTTATGATTAATAATAATAATAGATAATATTTCTTAATATGTTTCATATTTTACTTCCTTCCTTTTTAACACGCAAAAAAGACTACAAAGAGATAAGCCTATTCTAAACTTATCTTTGTAGTTTGTAATTCTTTATTTCCAGTGATTTGGATTAATTTATACCCCCCCCCCTAGTATACAATGAGTTAACAAGTTAAAATTCAATTTTTGCATAGGGAGACACCACCTTTCTTTATTTTCTATAACTATATTATCATAACATTAACATTTTGACAAGTATTTTTTTAATATATTCCTCTTATCTTTCTCAAAGCTTTATAAATATTCTCTGTATCAAAATAAACAATATCACTAACTTCATAAACACACATATCTTTTAAATCAAAAACCTTAATACCATCCATATTTTCACTTTCTTCTTCCATTTTTTCTTTAATCATATTAAACATTTCACTATTAAAAACAATTTTCTTTTTAGTATCAACTTGATATAATTTAAGTACATCATCTTCATGCTTAACAACCATATTATCATGTACAAGCCACATTTCATCCTCGAACTCTATTTCACTATCCATAACATTCTGATAATCAAATTCTCCAATTAATTCACTTATTCGCTCAATTCTTCTATGACCATCCATCGTCTTAAGCATTAAATACTCACAATAACTACCATGATAACTAATATCAGCATAAACACAGGGAATGATAAAATCACCATATTGATCAATTACTCCATACATATCATCAAGTTTAACAATAGCAACACCATGATAATAATCTTCAACATCGTCATACTTACAAGCACAAGTGCATTCACCATCTTTATCTAAAAATCCCCATTTATTATTTGCACCCTTAACAGCCATTCTTCCTTCACTAAATGCTGTACTTTCAACATAACTAGGAAAATATTCCATCATCTTATCCATATTACGATCATAATATTTTTCAAAGTAACTTTCAACATCATTTCTACCAAAGATAACAAAATCACTATTTATCAAGTTAATCCATTCCCCATTAACTAAAACATAATCCATTTAAACCATCCCATCATTTTTCTTTAATTTTCTAACAAAATCATCACTTATTTCAACTATTTCTTTAACATTAAAATATCTTTTGGTCATAATATCATAAACTAATATCTCATCTTTTAAATCTCTTAACATTAAATCATTAACTATACCATCAAAATTTTGATTTCTAATCGTCGTCGTAATTTGGTTATCTATATCATAAAGAACCAAACCATTTCTTTCACGCCATACTACCATACCATCACTATTTAACATTTTTCTTTCACCAATATCGATAATTTTAATATCCTTACCCTTAGGATAATTATAATCACCAACTAAAATATCTATATCGACTTGTTTATTAACGTTTTTACTTTCACTTACAACCCATAATTTCTTATCATCAATACTATCATAATATATATTATCATATAAACAAGGAATAATTTCATTACCTAAATAATCAACTACCCCATACTTACCATTAAAAACAATTGCAATTCCCTTTTTAAAAGCACTAACTTCATTATAATTACAATCAACAATCAAATTACCACTTCGATCTAAGAATCCCCATTTATCATTAGCCCCTCTAACAGCTAATCTACTTTCGACATAATAAGTAAAATTCTTAAAAGATTTATACTTTGAAAACAAAATATCTTTATTAATATCTAAATACTTTTCAAATAAAGAATTCCCTAATATAACATATCTAGAATTATCTTCATTCATTGTAAACCATGTATCTCCAACCAAATAATACTTCATTAAAACCACCTACATATTTCTTTTTTCTAAGGATTATTATAAATTAAAATGAAACAAAATACAACAAAAAAAGTACAAAAGTACTAAATTTGTTGTATTTTTAAGAAATTAGTCTTCTTACATTCATTATTATTAGGAAATCCTCCTGTTACAATAATGAAGTCATTATCATTTAAATTATTATTCATTTTAGCTAAAGTACGAGCTTCTTCTACTAATTCATCAGTTGTTTTATTAAGATCTGCAACAACTGCATAAACACCCCAGTTTAAAGCTAGACTTCTAGCTACTTGTTCTGTTGGACATATTGCTAATACTAAAGTTTTAGGTTTTAAATTACTAATTCTTCTCGCACTATAACCTGATGTCGTAGCGGCCACAATAGTTTTAATATCTAAAACCATTGAACATTCAAAAACACTTTTAGCTATTGTTTCAGTCATATCAACTTCTCTTAATGATGTAAATTTATAATCATAATTATAATAATTTTCCGCATTTTCACATATTTGGGCCATATATCTAACAACATCGATAGGGTATTTACCCACTGTTGTTTCACCACTTAACATAACTGCATCTGTTCCGTCGATAACCGCATTAAACACATCAGAAACTTCTGCTCTTGTTGGACGAATATTCTTTTTCATCGACTCTAACATTTCCGTTGCTACGATGGCAATTTTTCCATATTCACGGCATTTTTTAACAATATTTTTCTGATGAACTGGTAAAGTTTGTAAAGGAACTTCAACTCCTAAATCACCACGAGCTACCATACACCCATCGGCAACTTTAACAATTTCATCTAAATTTTTAATACCTTCTGCACTTTCAATCTTAGCAATTAACTTCATATCGCTTCTTCCATGATCTTTACATATCTTACGTGCTTCTAGTACATCTTCTTTAGTGTTAACAAAAGATAATGCAATAACATCACCATCATGTTCACAGGCATAGACAATATCCTCATAATCATTCTCACTAATAAAAGGAATATCTAAAACGACTCCAGGTACATTTAAACTTTTCTTATTACCTAAAGTACCACCTTCAACGATCTTACAAGTAACACCATCTTCTTGAATAGATATAACTTCTAATTTCATTAAAGCATTTTCAAGTAATATAATATCGCCAATCTTAAGACTATCGATAGCCTTAGGATGATTAACCGAAAATCTTTCCTTATTTCCTACTACTTCTTCCTTAACAATTCTAATTTCTTTACCTTCTTCTAATAATACTCCATTATCTTCCATCATACCATTTCTAAATTCAGGACCCTTAGTATCATATAAAATAGCCACATTACGCTTTGTTCTCTTTCTAACTTCTTTAACAGCACTTACCACATTTTCTTTTTCTTCTAATGTAGCATGTGAAAAATTAATACGAGCAACATTCATCCCTACATTAACCATTTGTTCCATAACATCAGGATTAACTGAAGCAGGACCAATACTACAAATTATTTTTGTTTTTTTCATTTAACTTCAACTCCTTTAAAAACGAACAAAAATAATTTTACCTTATTTTTTTAAAAAAATCAAGCATCTTGCCCACTAAAAAATAGTCAAAATTAATTGACTATTAATTAAAAGTAAATACAATAGGGCCAAAAGAGCCACCAGTTGCATTAGCATGTCCATTAGTGTCAGCTATTTTACTACAATTTTTACCACTTAATTCACACCGATATAAGTTCATTCTACCACTAGTGCCATTTACCGCCGTATAAAATAAATTATTACGATTGCTAATAATTGTAGGACCAAATGCTCCTCCTACTATATCTTCGTATCCTCCCGCACTAGCAAATTTACTACAATTACTGCCATCCGTATTACATCTATATAAATTAAATGAAGAAGATGTTGCAATACCGCTAGGAGAAGTAGTCCCATAATATAAATATTGATCATTAACATGTAACATTGGTCCATATGATCCACCAACAGCATTTATATATCCATAAGCACTAGCTATTTTACTACAATTACTACCATTTAAACCACATCGATATATAGTAGCTTGACTACTAGTTCCATTAATTGAGGTATAATACATATAATTACTATTAGTAACAACATCAGGCCCAAAAGCTCCTCCTACTGCATTCTCATAACCATTAGCGCTAATTATTTTACTGCAATTACTACCATCACTATTACATCTATATATATTTATTGCATTACTAGTGACGATACCACTAGGAGTAGCACTACCATAATATAAATATTGATCATTAACATGTAACATTGGTCCATATGATCCACCAACAGCATTTATATATCCATAAGCACTAGCTATTTTATTACAATTACTACCATCTAAATTACATCTATATATTCCCATTCTACTACTTTCATTGTCATCTAAAGAAGTATAAAACAAATAATTACTATTAGAAATTACTTTCGAACCAAAAGCTCCTCCTGCTGTATTAACATACCCTGTTACATTAGTAATTTTACTACAATTACTACCATTTAAACCACATCGATATAACTCCATTCTTTCCGAAATAGAACCATTATTATAGTAAATACTACCATAATATAAATACTGACTATTAGCAAAAAGAACAGGTCCAAAAGCTCCACCAACCGTATTAACATAACCACTTAAATTTAATATATTACTACAATTACTACCATCACTATTACACCTATGAATAGTCGGATTATATGAATATAAACCAGTACTTCCTAATGTTGATGTAGAATAATACATATAAGAAACAGGTTGCTTTAAAGTTACATTAACACGATTAGAATTAGTAGACAAATTAAACTCGTTTGTAGCTTTTACATAAACAACATAATCTTTATTATTACTTAAACCATCAACACCGCAAGTTTCATCCTTAGTCTTACATTTTAATACATCATCAACATAATACTCATACTCTTTAATTGGCGATTGACTATTAGCTTTAGCATTAATTGTAAAACCTCTTTCAGTAATATTAGAAATTACTGGTGTAAAATTATCAGGCGGTTTAATAGTTTCCACGACTAAATCTTTAGTATTGTATGGTATTTCAATTGAAACACCATAATTAACATCACTATATAAAGTATAAGCATCAATAACTATTTTTAATAATCCCTTATCATGAGTATCATTACATGTAACAAATTCATTATTCTCATAACAACTAGTAGTTATTAATGGATTACTAACATCCAATGAAGCATTAAATTCCTTATAATACTCCCCTTCAACATAACCATCACTATCTATTACCCCATATTGAAAGACATACTTATCGGCAATTTTAGCAATAGTAATACGTTTCGTGATATCATTAAAAGTTAAATCAACAATATTAGGAGTATCAGCATTTTGACTTACCTTTGTTAATTTATATTTATTAATATCATTCATAATTTGATTAGTCATCAACACTTTATCAGTAACAAGTATCGTATCCGCAAAAACATCATCGTTCTTTGCTTTAAGATTTAACGTTAATTCGATCAAAAAATAAGCAATCGTCATCGCTAGTACTGATGCTACAATAATTTCTACTAACAAATACCCCTTATTATTTAATTTTTTCATTCATATCACCATCTATTTTACTCTATAATAATTGTAAAATAAATTAACTAAAAAAGCAAGAAAAAAAGAGTAAACATATACTCTTTTCTAGAAGCGACCGCCTCCACCGCCGCCGCCTCCTCCGCCTCCGCCGAAGGATGCGCCACCGCCAAATCCTCCTGATGAAGACGAAGAATAAACTTTCGAAGTACTAGTATTAACAGCCCTATTAACACTATTATTAATACTATTAAAGATTAAGAAATTAGTATGAAAATGATAAGAATATAATAAAGGATAATCAACGTACACACTCTCATCCATATTCTCAATTCTAACCTTTAAAGCTTTTTCAACTTTATCCGCGATACCTAAAGATGTAGCATAAACTAAATACTTTTCCCATAGATGTACTTCAGGTAATTCTTTATCACTCATTCTACCAAAATCTAACATAAATTTCTTTAAAGCCATCCACTTACTATAATCCACCTCACCTTTATCTGTATACTTATAGCTAGATACAAAGTAAATAATTCCAATAACTGAACCAAAAAATACTACCAAAGCTAATATATACAAATAAATATAAGTAGAAATAGACCCCATTACCAGAAGAAGTGCAAATACAATAAACCCAAAAACACTATAAATAATAAAGCCTTTCTTTATATAATGCACCCAAAAATTATATTTTTCTCCCTCAGTAATAACTAAATTCTTCCATTTACCAATTGCTTTAATAAATTCACTAGCATGTTTATTACTATAATCCTTTAAATCCTTATTAGTAAAATATTCACCATTACCTATTGTAAATATAAGTAAATGTTTAAGTTGTACTTCTGTAGGAGTTAAACTTTCATCATTATCTTCCTTATAAATCTTAAAATTCTTTTCATCTTGATATTCTAATCTTAACGATTTTTTCCGAATAAGTTCCATAATACTAGCACTTAAATACTCATTTTTAATATCATTTCTCGTAAGTAAATATCCTAAGATTTCTGGTCCATACTCTGCCGGTATTTCTCTTAAATATTCCTGATTAAAAGTCTTATTACCTTTCTTTAAACTTTTACTAAAAGAAATAAAACAAATAATTAAACCTATTATAAACCCTAATCCTAAAATACTACCCCCGATTAACATTATCAAATTTCTCTTTCTAATCTCATTCTGTCTATTAGCTTGTTCTGTTTCAAAAGCAATAATCTTATCAAGAGCATTATCAGTATTACTAAACTTAGTACCATTAGCAACTAGATCTTTATCAAATAATACTCTAATATCTGTCTTTTCACCAGTATTTAAACCATCCCAATAAGCAAATACTTCACTATCATTAATAATCTCATTTTCCCCATTTAAAGGTCCATGACTCCAAACTCTAATCTCATCACTACTACCAGGTAAATGCACTGTTATTTGAAAGTCCTTAATTGATTCTTGCCATTCTCCTAAAAAATTCCATAATACTTCAGCATAATCATTATGAATAACAACCACATCATCGACTGTATATTCAAGATAAAAAGCCTGATTCATACTACTAGGATTATATAATCTTAAACTATATCCATACCCATAACTAGTATAATTAATAGTATAAACCCCACTGTCACCATTTGAGGCATAATAATTTTCTTCAAAAATTTTACTTACTTCATAATTACTAGGAAATTCATCACCAATAAGATCCTTATCAAGTGCCCCGATTAAATTAATATCCAAATTACTTCCATTATAAATATCTGCTGTATAAAAATTAGTACCATCAAAACTATCCTGATTAACGCCTCTATATAAAATAATTCTCTCAGTACCATTATAACTACCATTTAGTGAAATAATCTCTTTAACAGTCATACTTCCATCATCATTAATATAAGCCTCTATATAAAACTTATCTGTATCATATGCTAATACTTTACCAGGTATTAATAAAACTAATATAAAAACCAAATACCATATCCATTTCTTCACAATAGCGCCTCCTAAAAAAAGGCTTAATACAAAGCCTAAAATTTAACTTTTGGAACTTCACGTTCTTTTTCACTAACATCATCAAAGAACGTTGCTTTCTTAAATTTAAACATACTTGCAATAATATTACTAGGAAACATTTCAATAATATTATTATAACTCATTACCGTATCATTATAAAATTGTCTCGCATAACCAATCTTCTCTTCAATATCCTTTAGATCATTTTGCAAAGACAAGAAATTAGTATTAGCTTTTAAATCAGGATAAGCTTCACTAAGAGCAAACAACTTAGATACAGCTTCCGTAATCATATTATCAGCTTTAATTTCTTCATCGACACTCTTTGCATTAACAGCCATATTTCTAGCATTAATAACATCCGCTAAAGTATCCTTTTCATGACTTGCATATCCCTTAACTGTTTCCACAATATTAGGAATTAAATCCGCTCTTTTCTTAATTTGAACATCAATTTGTGACCATTGATCACCAACCTTATTTCTAGCCCCTACAAGTTTGTTATACACACCAATTGCATAAAAAATAATAAATACAACAATAGCAATAACAACAATTAAAATAATTGTTCCAACACTCATATTTTCATCCTCCTATTTAAGTAATAATTTTAAAGCTTCCTTAATTTGCTCTTCAATACCAACACTTTTACTAACATAAGGAATAACTTTCTTAATATCAACATTCTTATATCCAAGAGCACTTAAAGCCTCGACTAATTCGCTATTTTCTGGTGTACTTGAAGTCGTACCACTAACTAATTTACCTTTCAAATCCAAGATAATTTGTCTAGCTACCTTATCACCAATCTTAGGAAATTTCTTCAAATACAATATATTTTCCCTTTCAATAGCATCTATAATACCTGATAAAGAACCAGTAGCTAATATTGGTAAAGCCATCTTAGGTCCTAAACCCTTAACCGAAATAAGCCTTAAAAACAGCTCCTTTTCGTCTTTACTTTTAAAACCATATAACGAATACTCATCTTCTCTAATGTGCGTATAAGTATAAATCACATATTCCTCATTTAACTGATAAGAATAAGGATTAGCTACATAAACAATATAACCAATACCATTATTATCAATAACAACATAGTTACTCTCAATATCCACAATTATTCCTTTAATATAACCATACATTATTTCATTTCCCTTATATCTTTAGCTGTTAAACCTTTCATTAAATCCATATCTAAGACAAGATCCATATCATCTTTAATATTAATAAGTTTAATAGCATCTTTAATCATATATTCAAGTAATACTTTATAAGAAATATTCTTATCTTCCCATAAATGATACGAAAAATAATTGGGTATTGTATTAACTTCATCAATATAAATCTTTTTATTCTTATTATCATATAAGAAATCAATTCTAGCTGTCCCTTGAGCATTAATAAGACGATACACTTCTTTAGCATCCCTTTCAATTTCATCTTTTAATCTTACCCCAATTTTAGCAGGACATATTCTCTTAATCTTAGCATCTTCTTCATTATATTTCGTATATTTATCTTTATATTGTCTAATATTATCATCACAGATAAATTCTTCAATATCACTAACTTGCATCTTATCGTAAGTACCTAAGACACTACAATTATATTCAACTAAATTATTAATTTTCTCTTCGACAATAACTTTCCTATCAAATTTAATAGCTTTCTCGATGGCCGATTCCAATTCTTCTTTCCTATTAATTACCGCAATACCAATACTACTACCTAAAGTTGCCGGTTTAATAACTAAAGGATAATGTAATTTTTCCATTTTTTTAAATAACTCTTCTTTATTATTTAAATAATCACTAGCAAAAAACCAAATATAGTTAGTAACAGGTAATCCATTTTGTTCTAATATTTGTTTAACAAAAACTTTATCTTGTCCAAGTGATGAAGTATAAATATTATTACCAACATAAGGAATACCTAGTATTTGTAAATAACCTTGAATACTACCATCTTCCGTATTAGCACCATGCATCATTGGAAAAGCCAAATGAATTTCATTGTATTCCCTTCTAATTAAACCAGTTGTTTCTAAGACAAAACGTCCTTTTTTATTAACTAAATTAACTCTTTTTGCATAATGTCTAATCAAATCAAAATCTTTAAAACTATCGATATGTCTTAACATTCCCCCTGAATACATCTGTAAATCTTTAGTAATATATATCGGTACAACTTCATATTTTTCCTGATCAATATGTTCCATAGCTTGAACCGCTGTCATAATAGAAAGTTCATGTTCGACACTTTTACCACCAAAGATAACACCAATTTTTATCTTCACACTATCACCTTCTAACTTAATTATATAATATAACCAAGAAAAAGGAAAGTATTAACAAATAAATTTGACAAAAAAAGTATTAGATTTCTCTAATACTAATAAGAATCAACATTAATATTTATTTTCTTACCATCGCTGATTGATGATGAAGCTTGAACGATCGTCCTAATAGCATTAATATTTCTACCATCACGACCAATAACTCTAGCCATATCATTCTTAGATATTAATACTTCAATTTGGATGACATTTTCATCATCATTTTCAAATTCCTTTACAGATACAGAATCTTCATCCACGACAAGTTTTTTAATAATATATTCCGTTAAAGTTACTAAATTATTATTCATTACTTACCTTGCTTCATATCATGAAATTTCTTCATAATACCAGCTTTACTTAAAATATTTCTAACTGTATCAGTAGGCATTGCACCATTAGATAACCATTTTAATGTTTCTTCTTCATCAACTTTAATTGTAGCTGGATTAGTTAACGGATTATAAGTACCAAGTTGAGCAATAAAACGTCCATCTCTAGGACTTCTAGAATCTGCAACTATAATACGATAGAAAGGAGCTTTCTTAGCACCCATTCTTTTTAATCTAATCTTTACCATGTAGTATCCCTCTCTTTCTGTATTAATTCTATCATAATAATATTACTCTGTCAACCTTTTTATGTTACATTAACCGCATAGCGTCTAAATATTAAAATAATGCTTTATTAAAAAAGTCTATATAAAAAGAATTAAGAATAATAAATGATCTAACTCAAAAACAAATAGCTAAATATTTAAATTATTCTCAAAATAGATATTCCGAAATAGAAAAAAAAGAAAGTTATAATATAGACACATATATTAAACTTTCTCTATTATACAATGTTGATATCTATTACTTAATAGGTATAAGTAAAGAAATAAAACACCTAGATAAACAACTAAACAAAATATTATTAAAGAATATAATTTAGAAAAGAGGTATCAAGAAATAAAATTAAATAAAATAAGATATATTCTTTAATAATTAAAATCATTAATTATTCTTAAAATAGCAATGTACTTAAAAAATACATTGTTTTATTTATCCACATCCCATCCCACAGAAGTACCTATCGGTACTACCGTGGGAATGAGAAATAGAAGACCTTACGGCCTTCTAGATTTCTCTATATTTATTTAGTTTTTACTTTAACTCAAAGTGTATTATCGGTCACGACTGATAATTCACCTTATCAGTCGAATAATATTATCAGTCGTAAATAAAAATAAGGCTTCTTTTAAAATACACAACATAATATTTTTAGCAACATAATGTATTTCTTATGGCTGAAAAAGTAAATAAAACATATAGATATTCATATGAAGAAAAAATGAAAATAGTAAATGAATATTATAATGTTGGTGGTTCTACATATAGTCTTGCACGTAAATATAATATTCCTAGAAGTTCATTGTTGAATTGGATAAGAAAAATTAGAAAAAATGGGTATATTGAAAAAGAAGAAACTCGTGGTAAGTCTAAAAATGGAGGACGAATATCTTTAGAAGATTATAAAGAAAGATATGAAATATTAAAAAAATATCAGGCCTTCCTCAAGGCACAACGAGAGAGAAAGTAACTTTTATTAATCTATATAGAGATAATTATAAGTTATACAATATGTGTGCCGTATTAGAAATAAGTCCTAAAACTTATTATAAATATAGAAATAAGGAAGATCCTGATTATTATGATTATCTAATAATTAAAGAAATATTTGATGATTCTAAAGGCACATATGGTTATCGTAGAATTGTGGAAGGCCTAAAAATCAAATATGATGTTGTAATGAATGGAAAGAAGGTTTTAAGAATAATGAAAAAATATAATTTAATGCCTAACTATATTAGGAAATCAAAGAAGAAAAATAAGAACGAAAGAATTGAAGATAATGTTAAACCAAATTTATTAAATAGGAATTTTACTACTGATGCACCAAATAAAGTTTGGGACACAGATGTAACTTACCTTATATTTAAAGGTTCTAGAGCATATTTATCAACAATAATTGATTTATATGATAGAAAAGTAATCGCTTATAAAATATCTAAAAGAAATGATAATAAACTTGTTATGGATACTTTAAATGAAGCGATATCAAAAAGAAAAGATGTATCTGGATTAATCTTGCATAGCGATCAAGGATTCCAATATACATCTTATGAATACAAAGCAATTTGTGAATCTAATGGTATTACTATTTCTATG
>CALVRZ010000008.1 GCA_944358875.1 uncultured Bacilli bacterium | reverse complement strand
GTTTGAAGGATTAAAACTACATTATCAAAGTTAATAAAAAAAGTAAAAATAATCAAAGTACGGTGGCGACCATCGGAGTTTATGCCTATCTAATAACAGAAATCACTTCTGTTTGCAGTAGGAAACCTTGGAGGTAACGACAAGGAGAGGTAAAACTTGTTTTACCTTTTGTTCTCATCCATAAGTTAATTTTCTTTGTTTAAAGAACCGAAAACTATCTTTAAAGCCATTAAAAAAATCTGCTTAAAAAATCATGTTATTGTTATAAAGACGTAGAAATATGTCACTATTTGTCTAACTCATAATATTGCTTATCAGATAACACCAGCGTTATAATAGTATTGTAAGAAATTACTGGAAGGAAGGTGTAGAATGAGCGGAAAAGTAAAATGGTTCAACAATGATAAAGGCTATGGCTTTATTGACTATTATGCTGCTGAAAATGAAGATATTTTTGTTCACTATTCAGCTATCAAGCAAGATGGCTATAAAACTTTATCTGAAGGACAAATCGTGGATTTTGATTTAATTGAAACTCCTAAAGGATTACAAGCAATTAACGTCATACCATCAAAAGAAGCTACTACTGTCAAACAATAATTATAGCATTACCACTAGCGCTAAGCTAGTTTTTTAATGCACATTTTTTATTATCGTATATTCTTCAATCAATCTATCTAGAGAATAAGCCCCATTCGCAGCACTAGTCGATGGTAGACAAATATCTTGTATTAAAGTATCTTTTAAACAAAATTTTTGATATAATTCATGAGCTTTTTTCCCTGTCGTGATAATAACTTTAATCTCTGTCTTTCCAATTAACCACTTAATATCATTAGGAACAACATTTGTAATAGAACTATCACTAGCACCTTTAATATCACATTTATTAATAACATCCCAAAGAGCAATATGATATTTATCTAAAAACTCTTTCTTCTCATCGATCCTTTTAGGTTCATTTTCTCCTAAAACATGACTAATAACTTTCCAAAAACGATTTTGTGGATGTGCATAATAAAACCCTTCTTCTCTTGATTTTGGTGAAGGAATAGTTCCCAAAATTAAAATTCTAGAATCATTTTTATACCAAGGTCCAAATTCATGATAGACAACACTCATAACTTCATTCCTTTCTGTTTTCCACCAATCTGTGGAAAACAACTAATAAGATTATAATATTATCTCCCATAACATGCAAGTAATTCTTTCATATCTAATGCTATATAAACGTAAAATAAACTAGGAAGAATAAATGTTGTGTTCTTTCTATTAATATGGTAAAATGTAAGTGAAAGAAGGAAGTAATATGCAAAAATATAATGTCGGAATAATAGGCTGTGGTCCTGCCGGAATTTTTACAGCCTTAGAATTGTTAAAACAAGATCCTAATCTTTCCATCATCATGTTCGATGAAGGAAGAAATATAAAAACAAGACAATGTCCTAAGAGTAAAACCAAAAAATGTATGGGTTGTACACCATGTAATATTTCATCAGGTTTTGGTGGTGCCGGAGCTTTCTCCGATGGTAAACTAAGTCTATCCAAAGATGTTGGTGGTTGGCTTGAAGATTATGTCGGACAGGTTCGCATTGAAGAATTAATCAAATACGTCGATGATATATATTTATCATATGGTGGTAACCAAGAAGTATCATACAATAGTGAGTTTGCTAACAAAATATCTTATGAATGTTCCAAATATGGTTTAAAATTCATTAAATGCCCTGTTCGCCATCTAGGAACTGAAAAAAGCCAAATCATCATGGAAAAAATGTATGACTATATCATTTCTCATCCTCATGTTCAAGTTTTAGAATTAACCCCAGTTAAAGATATTAAACCAGAAAAAGATAGCTATATTGTTGCCACGGATAAAGAAGAATATCTTTGCCAAAATGTTGTCATGGCAGCCGGTCGAAGTGGTTCTAGCTGGGTCCAAGAAATATGTCAAAAATTAAATATCCCAACTAGCAACAACCAAGTTGACATTGGTGTTCGGGTCGAATTACCAAGACAAATTACCGATCCTTTGACGAATGAATTATATGAGTTTAAAATATATAATACCTCTAAAACTACGGAAAACATCGTTAGAACCTTCTGTATGAATCCCGGTGGCTTTGTTTCCCAAGAAAATTATGATGATAATCTTGCTGTTGTCAATGGCCATAGCTATCATGATTTAAAAAGTGATTTAACTAACTTTGCCCTTTTAGTATCATGTCATTTCACTGAACCATTCAAAGAGCCTATAACTTATGGTAAATATATTGCTAGACTTGCTAATATGCTAACAGATGGTAAAATCATGGTTCAGCGTTTAAGAGATTTAAAAGAAGGTAAAAGAAGTACTAAAGAAAGAATTAAAAAATTATCTTACACCCCTACTCTTCAAGATGCTGTTCCTGGAGATTTATCCTTTGTCCTACCCGAAAGAATTCTAAAAGCCTTACTAGAAACTTTTGAAGCTTTAGAAAAAGTATGTCCAGGTATTTCTAGTGATGAGACTATCATCTATGGTGTAGAAGTAAAATTTTATTCAACTCATGTTGAAGTTAACGAAAACTTAGAAACCAAATATCGAGGATTGTACGCGATTGGTGACGGTGCAGGTATCACCAGAGGACTTATGCAAGCTTCTATAAGTGGTGTTATTGCTGCTTCTGATATTATCCAAAAACGAGGTGATCATCATGAAATGTCCTAGCTGTAAAAATAACATTAGTATATCTAATCAATATTGCCCTATCTGCGGTCATCCTGTTGAACCAGAAAGTAAACAAAAATTTTTAAAGAAAAGAAAACGTAAAAATCGTACTATCATTATTTCCACTCTTTTAGGCATTGTTCTCTTTATCGCGCTAATCATCTTTGGCATTTATATGTTAATTACGACCCTTTTTAAAGATGTATCTACCAAAGAATATGTCGAATTAGGTATTGACCAAGTACCAACCATCTATAAAGTTCTAGGGGAACATCCTATAAAATCCTATAATTCTCATCATTATGCTGATAAAACGACCATATTTTATCATTATCAAGGCTTAACCACTGAAGATGTCGAAAAGTACACTGATGCATTATTAAAAGAAGGTTATAATTTATCAGATTATTATTCCAATACCTATGTTAAAGAAGCTGATGAAAATGGTTATATTATTATTATAACCATCGATAAAAGTACCATCAAATACCAAAAAAATGATGATAATATTAATAATTATTTAAAATAAAAGAAAATAAAAACATATTTTTCTAAATTGATTGACAAAACCAAGCATATATGGTACATTAATATCAACACGAAAAGGTGTTTTTATTTTAAAAAGAAAGAGGTAGAACATGAAAAAAATATTTAAAAAAATAGGTAAATATTTTAAAGGAGTAAAAAAAGAAGTAAGTCGTATCAGATGGACAAGTGGCAAGGAACTAATTAAATATTCAACAGCAACATTATCATTCATGATTTTTATGGGAGCATACTTTTATTTAATTGACTTATTAATCGCAGCCTTAAGGAGTAATATCTAATGGAAAACGAAATCAAAAATGAACAAGAGAAAAAAGAATGGTATGTTGTTAACACCATAAGTGGTCATGAATATAAAGTAAAAGAAAAATTAGAAAATCGTATTACATCTATGAACTTACAAGACCGTATTTTCCGTGTCATTGTCCCTGAACAAAAAGAAATTGAATATAAAGATGGAGTCAAGAAAGAAAAAATCAAAAAAATGTTTCCTGGTTATGTCTTAGTTGAAATGATTATGACTGATGAAGCATGGTTTATTGTCAGAAATACCCAAGGTGTAACTGGCTTTATCGGATCATCAGGTAAAGGTGCTAAACCATTCCCATTATTACCTCAAGAAGTTGATAAAATCTTAAATAGTATGGGTATGAGTCGTATCGATATATCTAAAGATTTAAAAGAAGGAACTAAAGTAAAATTAATCTCTGGACCATTTAAAGATATGGTTGGTAAAATTGATTCTATCGATCAAAAAGAACAAAAATTAAATATCTTAGTTGACCTATTTGGTCAAGAAACAACCATTGAAGCTGAAATATCTCAAGTAGAAAAATTATAATATGACTAAACAAGAATGTGAAAAGAAGTTTTACGAAGAAATGAGAAAGTTCTTTTCTTCATTAGGTATCGATTGTCCCCAAGCCTATAATGGCCAAATGAAAGATTGTCCGAATTTTACAGCTGTGCTAAGTATAAAAGAAGAAATGAGAGCCAATAATGGCCGACCAAGAACAAAAATAAAATAAAAACACGGGAAAATATTGAAAAAAACAAAAAATTATGATATATTACTAACGCAGTCGCATATTTCTTTAATGTGACTTGTCATATAAGTGGGAGGCAAAGTAACAAAATGCAAAGCGGACGACTTTGCTTGTCGTAAGAACCACTCGCGAAAAAAAATAAAACTATAGGAGGTGTTTTTCGTGGCAAAAGAAATAACAAAGAAAATCAAATTGCAAATTCCTGCCGGTAAAGCAACACCAGCTCCACCAGTTGGAACAGTACTAGGACCAGCCGGAATTAATTTGCAAGAGTTTTGTACTAAATTCAATGATGCTACTAGAGATAAAATGGGAGATGTTTTACCAGTTGAAATTAGCATTTATGAAGATCGTAGTTTTGACTTCGTATTAAAGACTCCACCAGCAGCATTCTTATTAAAAAGAGCAGCTAACATAACTAAAGGAGCATCTAAAGGCGAAACTGTTGCAACAATTTCTAAAGATAAAATTAGAGAGATCGCCGAAACTAAGTTACCTGATCTAAATGCTTACACTGTTGAAGAAGCAATGAAGATTATTGAAGGTACAGCCCGTAATATGGGAATTAAAGTTGAAGAATAATAAACATATAGGTGTATACCTATGTGGAAGGAATTAAAAGTCCGCTATTAACCACATAAGGAGGAAAAATAATGAAAAAGAGCAAAAGACATGTAGCTAATCTTGCAAAGATTGAAAAAAATAAGCTATATACTGTCGAAGAAGCCATTGCCTTAGCTAAAGAAACATCTAATTCTAAATTTGATTCTACGATTGAAGTAGCATTAAACTTAAATCTAGATGTTAAAAAAGCTGACCAACAATTAAGAGGAGCTGTTGTTCTTCCTAATGGAACTGGTAAAAGCAAAAAAATCTTAGTTTTAACTAAAAAAGATGCTAAAGCAGCTACTGAAGCCGGCGCTGATTATGTTGGTGACATGGATCTAATAACTAAGATTGAAACTGAAAACTGGTTTGATTACGATGTAATCATTGCTACTCCAGATATGATGCCAGCTTTAGGTAAAATTGGTAAAATCTTAGGACCAAAAGGTCTAATGCCAAACCCTAAGACTGGAACAGTAACAACTGATGTTGTTAAGGCAATTGAAGAAACTAAAAAAGGTAAAGTAAATTACCGTACTGATAGTTATGGAAATATCCATGGCATTATTGGTAAAGCAAGCTTCGAAGATGGTAAGTTAGCTGAAAACTTAAAAGCTTTTGTAGAAGCGATTCAAAAAGTAAAACCTGCTACCGTCAAAGGAACATATATTAAGAATATATCTATTTCATCAACTATGGGTCCTGGAATTAAAATTGATCAAAATTCTTTTGACAAATAGTTATAAATAGTATATAATAAAAAAACAAAGAAATATTATGCCAAAGACAGTAAGGACGAAAGTTTAAAAATCTTACCGAGGAATAAAATATATAAAAATTTTACCCTCGGTTTAACGAGGGTTTTAACTTGGCATAAAGAAAGGAAGGTAGTATTACAATGGCAAATGCAAAAACAATTGAAAAAAAATCACAAGTTGTTTCTGAAATCAAAGACAAATTTGATAAAGCAAAATCAGTTGTTATTTTCGACTACCGTGGTCTAACTGTTTCAGAAGTAACTGAACTAAGAAGATCTTTAAGAGAATCAGGTTCAGAATACAAAGTATATAAAAATACTTTAGTAAGACGAGCTCTTGAAGACTCTGACTACAAACTTGAAGATGCCTTAACAGGACCAAATGCCATCGCCTTTTCTGAAGACGAATTAGCACCTGTTAAAATCGTTAGTGATTTTGCAAAAAACCATGAAGCCCTAGAGTTAAAAGCGGGTATCGTCGATGGCAAAATCGCTGGTTTAGAAGAATTAAAACAATACGCCGAAATTCCATCACGCGAAGGATTACTTACTATGCTTGCCGGTGGTTTAATTGGTGTTGTTAGAGATCTATCAATTTGCTTAGATCTATACGCAAAAGAAAAAGAAGATTAATAAAAAATTAAGGAGGAATATAAAATGGCTAAATTAACAAGAGATGAATTTATTAGTGCTTTAAAAGAAATGACAATTCTTGAAATCAAAGAATTAGTAGATGCAATGAAGGAAGAATTTGGAGTAGATCCAAGTGCCGTTGCCGTAGCAGCAGCACCTGCTGCAGGAGCAGCTGAAGAAGGACCATCAAAAGTAAACGTTGTTTTAACTTCTGCTGGTGCTAACAAGATTGCTGTTATCAAAATCGTAAGAGATATCACTGGTTTAGGATTAAAAGAAGCTAAAGATATCGCTGACAATGGTGGTAACGTTAAAGAAGGCGTTGACAAAGCTGAAGCTGAACAACTTAAAGCACAATTCGAAGAAGCTGGAGCTACTGTTGAATTAAAATAATTTAACTAGTTCAAATCAAAGTTACACAAAAAAATGTGTAGCTTTTTTCTTTACAAATAAGTAGTATTGAGAGGATAACTATAGAAGAATAATAAAATCAAAGAAATAATATTTATTTAAAAACTTAAATAACTTAAAATAAAGCTTTGCTAAAAATAAGAAATATCGATTCATATTTAAAAAAGTGTTAGAAAATATTGACTTAACGTTAAATTCCTGTTTTTACCAAACCAAAAATAAAAAATTAAATAAATAGAAAAAAAGTAATTTGTTTTAAATAATAAGTTACTTTTTGCATACTGAGGGACGCCATGCGATAAAATTTTAAAAACTTTTCAAAAAAGAATTGACTTTTCCCTAAAATACTGATAGTATTATATATTGGTAACACGTCTTTTTTGTCGTGAGATCTTTTATTAAAAAATATTAGGCATAGGGGTGAAAAATTAATGGCTTATAAGTTAAAACAAAGCGGTGATTATAGAAAAAGAAGAAACTTTTCTATGATCAAAAATTCATTGGAACTTGACAATTTATTGCAAATTCAAACTGAATCATATGAATGGTTCAGAACAAAAGGAATCAAAGAGGTATTAGAGGAATTTTCCCCAATTGAGAGTTTTTCAGGTAGTTTGACACTCGAGTTTAGTGATTATTCATTTGACACACCAAGATATTCCATCAAAGAATGTAAAGATCGTCAAATCACTTATGCAGCACCTTTAAAAGTTCAAACAAGATTGTTTAACAATGAAACAGGTGAAGTAAAAGAACAAGAGATTTTCCTAGGAGATATGCCTTTAATGACAGAAAGTGGTACCTTCATCATTAATGGTGCCGAAAGAGTTATTGTATCTCAATTAGTAAGATCACCTAGTGTATATTTTTCCAAAGAAATTGATAAGAATGGTAAACCCGTTTACGCATCTAAAATTATTCCATCTCACGGAACATGGTTGGAGTATGAAATCGATGCTAAAGAGGTTATCTATGTTCGCATTGATAGAACAAGAAAAGTACCATTAACAACCTTATTAAGAGCTTTTGGTTTGTCTTCTAACGATGAAATCTTAGAAGTATTTGGTAACGACCAATATCTAAAAAATACTATTGAAAAAGATTCAACTAAGAACACTGATGAAGCATTAATCGAAATTTACGAAAAATTAAGACCAGGTGAACCAATCACTTTAGATGGCTCAAAGAACCAATTAATAACTAGATTCTTTGATAATTTCCGTTATGATTTAGCTAAAGTTGGGCGTTACAAATTCAATAAACGTCTAGCTATATCAGATCGTCTCTTAAATAATGTCATCGCCGAAGATGTCGTTGTTGATGGCGAAGTAAAAATACCAGAAGGTACAAAAATTACTAAAGATATTTTAAATGAATTACAAGAATATCTTGATGGAGGTTATGGTCGCAAAGAAGTTACTATTAACCAAGAATTAGATAGTCATAATATTGTTCAAGAAATGTATGTTTACTCTAATGTTGACCCTAAGAAAAAGGTTAAAGTAATAGGTAACGATCAAACCATCGATGTTAAAAAATTAACTATTTCTGATGTTTATGCATCAGTATCATATTACTTAAATTTACTTGAAGGTATCGGTCATGATGATGAAATCGACCACTTAGGAAACCGTCGTATCCGTCAAGTAGGAGAATTATTACAAAACCAATTTAAAGTTGGTGTAAGTCGTATGGAAAGAGTTATTCGTGAACGTATGACAACCCAAGATATTGAAACAGTTACCCCTAAAACATTAATTAACATAAGACCCGTAACAGCTGTTTTAAAAGAATTCTTTGGTAGTAGCCAATTATCACAGTTCATGGATCAAGTCAATCCTATCGCCGAATTAACTCACAAACGTCGTCTATCAGCTTTAGGACCAGGTGGATTATCACGTGATCGTGCTGGTATGGAAGTTCGTGACGTTAACGCTTCTCACTATGGAAGAATATGTCCAATCGAATCACCAGAAGGACAAAATATCGGATTGATTACATCATTAGCAAGTTATGCCAAAGTTGACGAATATGGTTTCATTCAAACACCATATCGTAAAGTCGAAAATAGAAAATTAACTGATCAAGTTGAATATTTAACCGCGGATCAAGAAGAAGAATTTTACATTTCTCAAGCCACTGTTAATGTCAATGACGATAATGAAATAACCGATTCCATTGTCGCAGGACGTCATCGTGGTGAAAATGTTTTAATTCCTGTTGACCAAGTTGATTATATTGACGTATCACCACAACAAGTTGTATCAGTTACAACTAGTTTAATTCCATTCTTGGAACACGATGATGCAACCCGTGCCCTTATGGGTGCCAACATGCAACGTCAAGCCTTACCATTACTTACAACTGAAGCCCCATACGTTGGTACTGGTGTTGAATATGTTGCCGCTAAAGACAGTGGTGCTGTCGTTGTTGCCAAAGCTGATGGTATCGTCGAATATGTCGATGCTAAACGCATTGAAGTCAAAAATGCCAAAGGCAAAGACGTTTATCATTTAACTAATTTTGAACGTTCTAACCAAGGTGAAACAGCTAACCATCGTCCAATCGTCCGCGCAGGAGACAAAATCCATCGTGGACAAGTCATCGCTGATGGACCAAGTACCGACATGGGCGAACTAGCTCTAGGTAAAAACGTTGTCGTAGCTTTCATGACTTTCAACGGATACAATTTCGAAGATGCGGTTATCATGAATGAAAGATTAGTTAAAGAAGATGTTTATACATCATTACATATAGAAGATTATGAAATCCAATGTCGTGATACCAAACTAGGACCAGAAGAAATAACACGTGACATACCAAATGTCAGTGAAGATGCTAGAAAAAATCTTGATGAAAATGGTATCATCAAAATTGGTACTGAAGTAAAAGAAGGCGATATCCTTGTTGGTAAAGTAACACCAAAAGGAATGGCCGATCTAACCAGCGAAGAAAAATTATTACATGCTATTTTTGGTGAAAAAACCAGAGAAGTTCGTAACTCTTCCCTAACCGTCCCTCATGGTGGTGAAGGAATTGTTCACGATGTTAAAGTTTATACCAAAGATGACAATGATGATTTACCAAGTGGTGTTAGCAAGGTAATTCGTGTTTATATCATTCAAAAACGTAAAATCCAAGTCGGAGATAAAATGGCTGGACGTCATGGTAACAAAGGTGTTATTTCCCTTATCTTACCATCTGAGGACATGCCATACTTACCAGATGGAAGACCTGTTGACATCATGTTAAACCCACAAGGTGTACCATCTCGTATGAACATCGGTCAAGTTCTAGAATTACATCTAGGAATGGCTGCTAAAAAATTAGGCGTTCATGTAGCTACACCAGTATTAGATGGTGCTAAAGAAGAAGACATCATGGCTATGATGAAAGAAGCTGGCATGGATGAAGACGGAAAGACTGTTTTATATGACGGTCGTACTGGTGAACCATTTGATAATCGTGTCAGTGTTGGTGTCATGTACATGATTAAATTACATCACATGGTTGATGACAAATTACACGCAAGATCAACAGGACCATACTCATTAGTAACACAACAACCACTTGGTGGTAAAGCTCAATTCGGTGGTCAGAGATTTGGAGAAATGGAAATCTGGGCTCTTGAAGCATACGGAGCATCCCATGTTCTTCAAGAAATATTGACATATAAATCAGATGACGTTATTGGTCGTGTTAAATTATATGAATCAATCGTTAAAGGAACCACTTTACCAGATCCAAGTGTACCAGAAGCATTTAGAGTATTAATCAAAGAATTCCAAGCTCTAGGCTTAGATATATCCGTCATTAATAACAATGACGAAGAAGTCGAATTTAAGGACTTAGAAAGAGAAGAAGATGAAGACGATAAACCAATCGCCGAAGAAATAGAAATTCCATCAAAAGATATCTTTGATGAATTAGATGAAGATATTGATGATTCTATCGAAGAAGAGATAGATGATGAAGAATTAGAAGAAGAAGATTTCGAAGATGAAATTGAGGACGATATCGAAGAAGAATCAAAAAAAATAGGAGGTGATTTCTAATGCTAGAAGCTAATAAATTTAAAGCTCTAAAAATAGGGATCGCTTCTCCTGAAAAAATCCGTTCATGGTCTTATGGTGAAGTATTAAAACCAGAAACCATTAACTATCGTACTTTAAAACCAGAACGTGATGGCTTATTCTGTGAAAAAATCTTTGGACCAACAAGAGATTATGAATGTTCTTGTGGTAAATACAAAAGATTAAGATACAAAAATATTGTCTGTGATCGTTGTGGTGTCGAAGTAACAAAATCAAAGGTTCGTCGTGAACGTATGGGTCATATCGAATTAGCAAGTCCCGTTAGTCATATCTGGTTTGTTAAAGGTATGCCATCATATATCGGATTATGCCTAGATATGTCTCCTCGTGACCTTGAAGAAGTAATTTACTTTGTCTCTTATGTTGTAATAGATCCAGGATCAACGCCACTTATTAAAAAACAAATACTATCTGACAAAGAATATCGCATTTATTATGAAAAATATGGAAATACTTTCAAAGTGGGTATGGGTGCTGAAGCTATTAAAGAATTATTACAACAAGTAGACGTTCATAAAGAATTAGAAGAAATCCAAAAAGAATTAGAAGGCGCAACTGGTCAAAGAAGAACAAGACTAGTTAAAAGATTAGATGCTATCAACTCTTTCGTAACATCAGGTAACAAACCAGAATGGATGATTTTAGATGTTATTCCTGTAATTCCGCCAGAATTAAGACCAATGATCCAACTAGATGGTGGTAGATTCGCTACTAGTGATTTAAATGATTTATATCGTCGTGTTATCAATAGAAATAATCGTTTAAAGAAACTAATCGAATTAGGAGCGCCATCAATCATCGTCCAAAACGAAAAACGTATGTTACAAGAAGCTGTCGATGCACTCTTCGATAATGGTCGTCGTGGCCGTAGTGTAACCGGACCAGGCAACCGCCCATTAAAATCATTATCTAGTATGTTAAAAGGAAAACAAGGACGTTTCCGTCAAAACCTATTAGGTAAACGTGTTGACTATTCAGGTCGTTCTGTTATCGTCGTTGGACCAGACCTAAAAATGTATCAATGTGGATTACCAAAACAAATGGCTCTTGAATTATTTAAACCACATATCATTAATGGTTTAGTAACTAAAGAAATAGCCAATAATATCAAATCTGCAAAACGTATGATTGAAAGTGCCGATCCTAAAGTTTGGGATGTTGTTGAAGAAGTAATCAAAGAGCACCCTGTTATGTTAAACCGTGCCCCTACTCTTCACCGTTTAGGAATTCAAGCTTTCGAACCAAAACTAATTTCCGGTAAAGCCATTCGCTTACACCCATTAGTAACAACTGGTTTCAATGCCGACTTCGATGGTGACCAGATGGCTGTCCATGTTCCCCTATCTGAAGAAGCTAAAGCTGAAGCTCGTATCCTTATGTTAGGTGCTAACAATATCCTATCACCAAAAGATGGATCACCAATCGTTACTCCATCTCAAGATATGATCTTAGGTAACTATTACATAACAATGGAGAAAAACGGCGAAGATGGCGAAGGACGTGTCTTTAAAGATACTAATGAAGCCCTAATGGCTTATCAACGTCGCGAAATAACCCTTCATACAAGAATCGCGGTTCCTGTTAACTCATTCAAACATAAAGTCTTCTTAGACTGTCATAAAGATAAATACTTTGTAACAACTGCAGGTAAAATTATCTTTAATGAAATCCTACCAGATTCATTCCCATATGTTAATGAACCAACTAGTGAAAATATTGAAGGAGCTACTCCAGATAAATACTTTATTCCTTATGGTGAAAACATTCCTGAGCGAATCAAAGAAATTCCAAGACCTGCTCCATTCAGTAAAGGAACCCTAGAAAAATTAATTGCTCAAATGTTTAAACGTTACAAAACTACAGAAACATCAATTTTCCTAGATAAACTAAAAGATTTAGGATTTAAATATTCAACATATTCAGGTATTACTGTTGCTATCTCTGATATTGTTACAAGTAAAAACAAAGATCAAATCATTGAAGATAGCCAAAAAGAAATCAATAAAATTACTAAACAATTCCAACGTGGTTTAATTACCGATCAAGAAAGATTATCACTAGTTATTGAAGTTTGGACCAAAGCTAAAGAAGAAATCCAAAAAGAACTAGAAACTTATGCTAAGAGTGATGAAATGGAAGACAATTCCCTCTTCATCATGATGAACTCTAAAGCTCGTGGATCAATTTCCAACTTCGTCCAATTAGCAGGTATGCGTGGATTGATGGCTAAACCAAATGGTGAAACAATTGAAATTCCAATTTTATCATCATTTAAAGATGGATTATCCGTTTCAGAATTCTTCTTATCAACCCACAGTGCTCGTAAAGGTAGTGCCGATACAGCCTTAAAGACTGCCGATTCAGGATATATGACTAGACGTTTAGTTGATGTTGCTCAAGATGTCATCGTTCGTGAAGACGATTGTGGTACAACTCAAGGTGTAACTGTCAGTGCCTTCATCGATGAGAAAGATGGTAATGTCATCGAATCATTATATGATCGTATCGTTGGCCGTTACACTAATAAGAAAGTAATTAACCCAGAAACAAAAGAAACAATTATTGATAAAAATGAATATATCACGGAAGCTATTGCCGACAAGATCGTCAAAGCGGGTATCCAAGAAGTAACTATCCGCACTGGTCTAACATGTCGTACTAACCATGGTATCTGTCGTAAATGTTATGGCCGTAACTTAGCCACTGGTAACATTGTTGAAATCGGTGAAGCCGTTGGTATCATGGGAGCGCAATCTATTGGTGAACCAGGTACCCAATTAACAATGCGTACCTTCCATACTGGTGGCGTTGCCGGATCCGATATCACTCAAGGTTTACCTCGTGTTGAAGAATTATTTGAAGCTCGTACACCAAAAGGAAAAGCAACTATTTCTGAAATTGATGGTGTTGTTCAAAAAATTGAAGAATCATCAGGCAAATTCCATGTTTATATCAAAAATGATAATGAAATACGTGAACACGTTACTGCTTATGGTGCCAAATTACGTGTTGAAAAAGGTGATAAAGTATCCGCAGGTGACCGTTTAACTGAAGGTAACGTTAGTCCAAAAGAATTACTTGCTGTAACTGATCCAAATACTGTTCAACAATATATCTTAAAAGAAGTTCAAAAAGTATATCGTTCTCAAGGTGTTGATATTTCTGACAAACACGTCGAATTAATCGCCAGAAGAATGATATCACAAATCAGAATTATGGATGCTGGTGATACTAACTTTGTACCAAGTACAACTGTATCATTAAATGAATTCACTGAAGGTAACCGCGATGTTATTATTCAAGGTAAAAAACCAGCTATTGGTCAACCAATCTTATTAGGTATTACCAAAGCATCCCTTCAAACGGAATCATTCTTATCAGCAGCATCATTCCAAGAAACAACAAGAATCTTAACTGAAGCTTCTGTCAAAGGTAAAGTTGATAACTTACATGGTCTAAAAGAAAACGTTATTATTGGTAAGTTAATTCCAGCGGGAACTGGTGCTAAAGAATATATGGATATCGATTATTCATTAGAAAAAGAATTCTTTGATGATGATGCATCAGAAGCCTTAGAAGAAGAATTTATCGATTAAGAGCCACTTATGTGGTTCTTTTTTCTTGACAAAAAAATAATAATTAATTAACATATAAAAAGGTGATAAATATGGCTCATGCAAAATATAGTAAATTTCAAGAAAGATTAAGATTAATGCGTATCAATCGTCTTCGTAAGAAAAAATATACTGATAATAAAAATAATAGTAAATCGGATCACAAAAAAACATCATCATTTAATGTTAGTGTTACAAACGAGAAACATCAAAAACTAAATCAAACTGAAAATAAAGCCAAAAATCATAATAAAGAGACATTAAAAAATAATATGTATAACAACTTTTCTCATAATAAAAGAAAAAAAGGAACTATCGTTGAAACTAAAAAGAATAATCTCCCACCAAGATCATCATCTTCCATTATAAAAAACCAATTATCTCAAGAAAAACTCCCCAAAAATAAGCAAAAGGAACTAGAACAGTCAATCATTTTAAAGTTAACAATGCAAATCGAAAAATATACTTGTGAATTAGAACTAATCGAGGAAATTTATACTAAGACTAAGGAAGAAAGTTCCCATAATGTTACTCAAGAAGAATGTGAAAAAAACTTAATAATAATTCAAGAGTTACAAGATCGTTTAACCAAGATAAAAGAAGAATTTTTCCGCCTTACAAATTATGATCACCGTTATGATCTCTTAGAACTAGATAATAAAAGCCTCTATCAAGATATCATCCAATTAGAAAAAATGATTACTGAAAGTACCATCGACATGCCTGAAATTATCAAAAGAGTTAATTACTATGACCAAATTTATCAAGAATTATTAGAATTAGATCATAATATTGAAATATTACTTACTGAAGAACAAGATAAATTAGATAATTATTTAGAAAGAGATAATGAATTTACTTTCTTAGCTCAAGAAAGTGACACCCTTTTTCAAGTAAGTGAAGAAATAATAGCCCAAATAGAAGAACAAGATCATCTTCTAGAAAAATTAAACCAAGTTGTAACCAAAATAGAAAAACAAGAAATAGAAGTAACTCAACTTCAAGAAAAAACTTCTCATATCTTTCCCCATCTAAAATTATTATATCTATCACTCTTATTCACTAAACCATTCAAAAATCCCCTTGCTAATGTTGCCTTTCAAGCTATAACTTTAAGAGAATTATTTCGTCCTAGAAAAAAATATACCATCAAAAAAATTAAAGAAATAAAATATACCGCCCAAGATTACCGTAGTGAAATCGCAGCAAGCCTTGCTAACCTAGACAGTATTGCTAATCTAATTGATGATTCCCTTGCTAATCTAAGAAAATTCAGACAAGAATTTAGTGAAATAACAACTCTACAAGAATTAGAAGACACATTAATTCATAACAAAAATAAAGTAAAAATCCTAAATGATCAATTTATAATTAGTCAAAGACAAAACGAAGCTACTCTTGCCAAAGTAAAAAAAATATCTTAACCATTTACTAGGGGTAACTATCATAGTCATTTTTCTTTTTTAGGTTAACTAAAAACTAAAAATATTATTGAATTTAAAAAAATAATATGCTATACTATAATTACAATAGGAGGCATAGATACAATGAAATTTACTTTATTAAACGAAAATTTACAATTCAAAGAAGGAGATCCCATCGCTGTTTTTAAAATAAATGGTAGTGATCAAGAGTATATCATTTATTCTGTTGAAGATTATGAAAGAAATGAAAGTAAGATTCTTATCTCTTATCTTATTAGAGATAATGATGGTATTGATCATATTAGAACAATTGAGAATTTAGAAGAAAGAAAAAAAGTCATTAATATCTTTAAAGATATTATTCAAGGAGGCCTAAATCATGAATAATGAATTCACTTTAACAGACGAAAAAAATAAAGCAAGAACTGCTGTTCCCGTCTTTACCATATCATTAAATGCCCAAAACTATCTTATCTATAGTATAAGACGTGATGAAAAAAGTGATAACCTCTTTATTTCTCAAATAAATAGTTCTAATAATGGAGTAATAACCATAAATGACTTAACTGATAAAGAGACTAAAAATCTAATAAATAGTACCATTAAAGACGTGTTAGAAGAAGTTCTTGTAACAGGTAAAATTAATCCTGAAAAACTACCTGAAAATTTAACTATTACTTCTTTTGGGGGTCAAGTAGAACCATCTAATTTTACTATTATTGAAGCCTATCTCTTTACCAGTACAAAAGAGAATATTAGTAAACTTGCAAGTGCTATTTCCAAGTTAGAAGAAGAAATAAAAGCCTCTCATGAAGCCAATATACCAGAGTTAGATATTAGTAAAGAAAGTAATCTTCAACAAGCTTTAGAGACAAGTCTTTTCCCTGAAGAAATACATCCTAAAGCAACCCTTAACGCTCCCGTTGATTTCCCAACGGCGGCTCCAGGACCAGTTCCTGTATCACCATCACCTATTATTTTTGAACCCCAAAGTATTCCTGTACCAGAGTCAACTCATCATGTGGAAATTACCAATCATAATAATCAAGTTACTTCTGAAGAACAAACTAAGGAGCCTAAACAGGAAGAATCAAAAGAAACATCAACACCTAGTCAAGTTGAAGGAATTACATTTATAAACAGAACTTTTAACCCTGATCCTAATGCTTGTGATCGCATTGATGAAAGAGTTAGTACAGTATTATCAACCAAGCCCGATAATGTAAGAGCTTTTAGAACTAACCTTAGTCAGTTGCAGGGTCAACATACTAGTGAAGAAATCCAACAAAGTTTAGGCAAAACAAGAACACTTAAACCCAAAAAACATGGTTTACCATTCCCAACATCAACCGCCGGTTATATAACCACTGCCGCTATTGTTATTGTTGGTCTTGCCGGTGTCGCCGTAGCTTCGTTCTTTATAACATTATCTATCATACAAAAATAAGACGATAAATTTAATTCATCGTCTTATTTTTTGCATAAATACAACCACAATAATTTTGCCTATACAAATCATATTTCTTAGATAATTCTATCGATTTCTTATATCCATCATTCTTCTTAAAATCTCCATATAACCACCTAATATCATAATCATTCGCTAACTTTTCCCCTATCCTGTTGATAAGCTGTGCATTCTTATAAGGACTAACCGTAAGAGTAGTACCAAAGAAATCAAATCCCTCATCTTTACCAACTGTTGCTGTCTTCTCCAATCTAAGTAAGAAACATTTAGTACATCTCTTCCCTCTTTCCGGTTCCTTCTCCAGTCCCTGAATAACCTCTTCATATTTATCATTATCATAATCACAGTCTAATAACTTAACTGTATCATTAGTCATTTCTCTAAGCAATCTTTTTTGTTCCTCTTTTCTCTTAACATACTCTTCATAAGGAAAAATATTAGGATTATAATATAAAACCGTAATATCAAAATAATCTCTTAAATAACTAATAACATAACTACTACAAGGACCACAACAACTATGAAGAAGTAATTTAGGTTTATTATCAAGTGAATTAATAATTTCTTCTAACTTTTTTGCATAATTTTCTTTCATATTTATCCCTCTTTTCCAAGTTCCTTGCCAATAATATAACATAAAAACTAAATATTTACAAATTATCTTTGTCATAAAAAGTCAAAAAATACATAGATTTAAATAGTAAAAAAGACTTTATTTTTCTTTAATTTTATGTTAAGCTTATATTACAAAGGAGCATCAGAATGAATAAAAATAATAAACGTGAAGTGCCTATTAAAAATTATATCAAATTAGGCATAATCTTACTTATTTCAATTTTAGCATTATTTTATTTATATCTATGGTATAGGACATATGAAGAAAATCGCCTTAATACCCCTATTATGGATAATTATTTATCTATAATTAATTATAATGAATTAGATGATTATTTAACGGAAAATAAAAATGCTACAATTTATTTATCTAAATTAAATGATAATGATATTCGTAGTTTTGAAAAAGAATTTAAACTTATCATCCAAGATAATGCCCTCAAAAACAAAATGTTATATTTAGATTTAACTAATGAATTAGACCAAAATAATGAAATTACCATTACTAATAATTATACAATCAATGAAAATAATCTTCCTATGATTGTTATTATTGAAAATAGTCAAGTAAAAAAAACATATAACATTAAAGAGAATAACTATGATGAAAACAAATTAGAAACCTTTCTCGACCAAAATAATCTATTAACAAATTAATCATGAATAAAAGAAGTATCATTGAATTAGTTATTATTTTTACTGTTACCTTAATTATCAATCTAACATGGTTGAATTTCAGTCTTGATGAAATATGGAGTTTTGGTTTTTCATACAATATCTCACAAGGTTTAATTCCTTATAAAGATTTCAACATGGTTATTTTTCCTTTTTATCCCATTTTAAATGGCATAATAATGTCCTTATTTGGTACTAACTATCTTGTTTTTGAAATAACAAATGCTATTATATGTACAGCTATATTTTATTATCTTAAAAAGTTATCTCCTAAAAATTATTATGTATTATTTATTCTGCTTCTTCCTATTTCCTATGGCAATTATTCATTATTATGCTTACTTTTAACACTTATGATAATAACATTGGAACAAAAAGAACCAAAGAACCACATGTTAATAGGTCTATTAATAGGTCTTCTTTTCATAACTAAGCAAAACATAGGTATTATCTTTATCTTACTAACAATCTATCTTTATTATAAAGAACCAAAAATAATCCTAAAACGTCTCTTAATCTTTTGTCTTCCCTTCCTATGCACAATCATATATCTACTATTAACTAACAGCGTGTCTTCTTTTATTAATTATACTATTTTAGGACTATTTGATTTTAGTGAAAAAAATACTGCCTTAAGTCCATATACTATTGCTATCATTACTTTAACCATATATATAATTTATCGCTATTTCTATAAGAAAGACAAACAAATAATTCTTATGTATAGTTTAGTAAGTTTAACCCAAAATTATCCCCTATTTGATCAATATCATTTCATAATATCAATTATTCCCATAAGTATCTATATATTAAATAGAATAAAGATCCCCAATTATTATCTAAAATTATCATTTAATATCGTCATCATTTCCCTTTTAACAATGACTTCTTACCAAATAATAACAGATCAAAAAATTATCCCCAACCATACCAATAATTTTAAGTATAAAGCCTTAACTCCATATCAAGATGAAATAATAACTACTATTAATAATTATATTCAAAGTATTCCTCCTACTACTTATCTTTTTATCTTAGATAGCAGTGCCTACCTATACAAAATAGAAAATAACATTGATATAAATAAATATGATCTAATCAACAATGGTAATATGGGTTATCATGGTGAACAAACTTATCAAAAAGAGATTATAGATATATGCCATAAAAAAGATTGTCTCTTTTTAATAAATAATTATGAATTTTTTACTAAAAGAAATCAAACTAATCAACATCTATTAAATTATGTTATAAATAACTATCAATATACTGAAAAAATTGGTAACTTATATGCCTATAAAAACTAAAGAAAGAGGTAATAACATGATAAATATCGTCCTATATGAACCAGAAATACCTGGCAATACTGGTAACATTATGCGTACCTGTGCTGGTACTAATACCAAATTACATCTAATTGAACCCTTAGGATTTAAACTAGATTCATCCCACATCAAAAGAAGTGGTGTTAACTATATTGATAAAGTAAACTATCAAGTATATCCTAACTGGGAAGATTTTCTAAGTAAAAATCAAGGTGAATTCTATTTTCTAACTAGATATGGTAAGAAACCTCATACTAGTTTTGATTATAGCAATCAAGATAGCAATATTTATCTTATCTTTGGTAAAGAAAGTACTGGTATTCCTAAAGAAATATTAAAAGAACATCTTGATCGTTGTTTAAGAATTCCCACTAATGCTAATATAAGAAGTTTAAATCTATCTAACTGTGTTGCAATAGTCTTATTTGAAGTTCTAAGACAACAAGATTATCCCAATCTCTTAAGAACAGAACCTCATAAAGGTGCTGATTACCTAGAAAAATAAAGATAGAGATTAGTTATTTGATATATTATCTAATTTTAAAATTAAGAAATTATTAAAATAATCTTGCAGTTAAAATAAAAATATGATAAGATTATTAATGTAAAAAAGTACAAAATAATTCGCAAATCAACAGCAAATCAACACATAAAATCAATACGAGGAGGTAATAAATTATGATTAAAAGAGTTGTCAAACTTATGTTCGTCAGGGGGGGGGGATATAAATTACCTCTTAGATAATATTGATTATAATTACATTAAAAATAACTACAAAGATAAGTTTAGTAAGGGGCTAAACTATTTTGTAGTTTTTATTTTTACTACGAAAATGTTGTAAGAATAAAAAATATTTGATATAATTAAAATACAAATATAATTTGACAAAATACTTGTCTATAATTATATATAATAGTTGGGTAGAAAGAAGGTAAATTAGAAAAATGAAAACAAAGAAAAAATATGTCATTTTAGGAAGTGTTTTGGTAATAGGAGCCATAGTATTAGGATCTACGTTAGCTTGGTTTACATGGAGTACAAGCAATGAACAAAATACTAATGTCGTAGTAACGGTAGGAGGGGCTACCATTAGTTATGAAGATGGAGAAGATATAACTAATAATAACTTAATACCAACTTCTACTAAAGAACAAGGGATAAGTAAAGATATAACGATAAGTAGTACAAGCACTGTGTATTTAGATTTAAATATGACAGTAGTTACTTTAGATGATGGCTTAAAAGATGCATCATTTAAATATGGACTATATGATGATACTGATAGTCCTGTCGTAGAAGGCAATTTTGCAAGTGATAATGCCAATGATGTAATTAACTTATTAGATGATGTAACAATAACAAATACACCAACAACTTATACATTGTATATCTGGATCGATGGAAATATGAGTAATCCAAATACGATGTATAATCAAAATTTTGAATTTAGATTAAATGCTAATGCAACAGATGAAATGCAAATTCAAACAATCACAGGAGTTGAATTAACAGAACAAATAGCTTCAGAAGTAAATGAAGGAACACCAAATTTTGGAAGTACAGCCACGACGAATGAAGGGGTATATGCAGCCCAAGATGACTATGGAACAAGTTATTACTATAGAGGTGCAGTAGACAATAATTATGTATATTTTGCGGGATACTACTGGCGAATAGTAAGAGTAAATGGCGATGGAACAATAAGATTAATATATGATGGAACAAGTGCCCATGCCAATGGAGAAAGTAGTAGTGATCGCCAAATAGGAGAAAGTGCGTTTAATGGTAGCTATAATGATAATGCGTATGTAGGATATATGTATGGAAGTACAGGAGCAAGTAGTTATAGTGCTACGCATGCAAATACAAATAGTAGTACAATAAAGACGACAGTAGATAATTGGTATAAAACAAATATAGTAGATGCAGGCTATAGTGATAAAGTAGCGGATGTGATCTACTGTAATGATAGACAAATCGATACAACTTATCATACAGCATTAGGATATGGAACAAATGTAACAGGATATATGGCAAGATATAGATTAGATACAAATAAGAGTCCAGTATTAACATGTACAAATAAAAATGACAGATTTACAGTAAGTGATACAAGCAGAGGAAATGGAGCATTAACATATCCAGTAGGCTTAATCACAGCAGATGAGATGTCCATGGGGGGAGCTGTTTATGGTAGAAACAATAGTAGTTATTATTTATACACAGGTCAATTTTATTGGGCCATGAGCCCGTGTAACTTCAATTCTGGTTACGCGTACGAGTTTTTCGTGAACTCCAGTGGTGTCATCAGCTACAGCGGTGTGATCAGCGGTTACGGTGTGCGACCCGTGCTTTCTCTCGAATCTGACATCAGTGTGACGGGAAGTGGAACGCAAAGCGATCCATGGGTAGTACAATAGAATTGTAGTAAAAAACGAGACTAACACAAAAGTAACAACGTCGTCCCACACCTAAGGAAATAGAAAGGAAGGAGTAAAAAGGGACGACCAAAATTCTACTACAAATATGTAGTAAAAAAATAACTATCGTACCCTATCGTAAAATTACATAGAATTAGTTGAAGAATGGATATAATAATTAATTATAATAAAAATCAAGGATTTAGAACTTACTTCGTTCGCCCTTGATTTTTATTTTTTTGATGTCTTTCAAATAGGTTTCACATCATTAATCAATAAAGTCATTGCTTTTTAATTTATCAATAATTCTACTAGTACTAACATCACCATTTATCCTATTTGAAGCAGTCGTTTCTTTTCCATTTTTCAAGAATACTGTTGTAGGTGTTGTATCATTAAAGTTAATTACTTTTACAAATTCTTCTTGTTCTTCATCACTATACTTATCAATATCAATATAATAAAGATCAATACCATAATCCTTAGCTACACTCTCTAATTTAGGTTTATATGTAGCACAATGAGAACAAGTAGTTAAACTAATACATAAAACAAAACTTTCTTCATTATCAATCTTCTCTGTAAACTCATCATAAGTTAACTCAACCAAATTACCTTTACTAATTGCTTTATTAATAATTAAAAATGCTAATAATAAAACTAAAATAACAATGGCAATTATCCATATTAAATTATTATTTTTTTTCATCTTTATTCACCTCTTTAACAATTTTATTATTTTTTTACAAAAAAGACAAAAAAAACTTTTCTTTTATTAAAAAAAATGATAAAATGAGAATGATAGATAGTAGAGGAGGTGTTACATGTCATATAAAAGAATTATATTAATTCTTACCTTTTTTGCTGCCAGTACTATTAATATGGAAAGCATTAAAGCAGATTCTTGTGTAACTGATGCTATGCAAACAGAAGCCGATCAACTACAAATCTACTCTACTTTTAATGAATCAACTAAAACATATGATGTAACAGTTGAAGGATTGACTTCTGGCGATATATTTGTTTATTTAACTGACGGAAATAGTGAATATCAATTTATTAAAAAACCAGAATGGTTAGAAAATTTTTCTAATGAAGAAGCTCAAAATCGCTTAGATATGGTTGATGAGAATGATAATGTTATTCACACAATATATTATGAAGATAATAAAGCAATAATAAGAGATATTGATGCTGAAAGATATACCGCTATTGTAAGGCCATCAACTAATACAGGATGTTCTGATACCATAAAGTCAGAAAAATTATCATTACAAAGTTATAATATCTATGCTGATGATCCACGTTGTGCCAATATTGATATTCAAGAATTTCCTATGTGTGACCCATGGTATGAAGGAAATATTGATGAAAATACTTTTACCGAAAGTTACAACAAGTATTTAGATGAACTTAACCAAGTGGATCAACCAGAAAAACCAGAAATTCAAGAAAAAGTTGACATTGGCGAAGAAATTTTAAACTTTCTATCAAAATATTACATCCATATTATTGTTGGTATAGTAGCAATTGTAATAATAGGAACAATTATTCAAGCTTTGATAAGAAGACGTAAGAAACCAGGTGATTTGTTATGATGAAACTGGTTAGTAAAATAATATTAATGTTGATGATTATCAATATCATTAGTCCTATCAAAGTATATGCCGAAACATTCAATAATGTTGACTCTAATGCTGTAAATAGCAGTAGTAGTGATAGTACCATTACTAAGACTCAAGACATAAGTCAGACAATTAATGTAAATGGTAGAATCACCGTTGAAAGAGATGAGTCAGAAGATAGAGATGGCTGTCCAGGTTCATCAACTACTGGTACCGTAAATTATACAGCAAGTGTTACTCAAAAAGGGAAATTAACTTATATTATGCCAGGTTTTGTCGTAACCGCAGGAAGAAGTTTTCCTTTAGAAGTATATTATGAATCAGAGATATCTTATAGTATCAGAATTACTAGGGTCCCAACTTTTAAATATGGATACTATCAATCAAGAACTTGCTGTAGTGGTTCGGGCGAAAACAGATCATGTCATGAATGTGGCTCATGTAAAAAAGCTCCAACCCGAGCTGTATGGTATCATAATTATACAGTAATTCCTAACTATAGTGCTACATCTAAAACATTCTATGGATTAAATACCATAAATGAAGGAGGATACACTCCAAAATTAGGTTCTATTGGATATGGTGATACAGGATCGTATACAGCAAATCAAATTGCTCAAGTAGATATGCAAAAATATATTAATCAAATTAATGAGACAATCCAAAATAGAGTAAAAAATGGCTTGAAAATTTCTTTTGCTGATTCAAATAAAACCAATAGTAGTTATAATCTTCAAAACATTCAAGAACGCTATAGTTCATGGGATAGTTGTACTGATCTATCATTCCAAGAGACTGATGGTGATGAGACTCATTATGAAGGTGGAACCTGGCCAAGAGATAAAGGCTGGAATGCCGGTAAAAAAGCATATATGAGTTGCCAATTTAATCTTGATAATGCTTATATAGAACGTACAACTGGCAATGTTATCTATTCATCAAATAATAATAATGATTCAAATAGTAATTACTTAAGTGCAGGTCAAGAAATATTTACACCACTTGATATGCATACAGGAGTATTCCCTGTTACCATTAAAATAAACAATCTAGGTTTACTAAGTAGCTTTAATTCAAATACTTGGTCTACTAATGACACCATAAATGTCCAAGTAGCACAAAGATACTATAATGAAACAGATGACTTAAAAGGTTATGATGGTTTTGTCTTCTATTACCGTCCAATTGCTCTATCTACTAGAAATGGTGGTGTCTATACCCTAGATCCATTCCCAACTAACAATTATATTCCTGTTAACTTTGTTAAATGGTTATATATAAATGGTGATACTGGTGATGGTTCATCTTCTGCCAACGGATTATTAAATCGCAATAATCAATATCAACGTAATTGGCAAAGATTAACACAAGATTACTTAAATGGTAAGATGAGTCAAACAACTGCTGAATATTATACCGATTTAAGTAGAACTTTTATAAGTACTATCCAAGAATATAATAATAGCGTTTCATATCTAAATGACTCTCTTCGAGCTAATGGTTATAGCACATTTATTGAAACATATCGTAATTATATTAAAAGAAATGATGAACCAGCAAAATTGGGTGAAGTCAAAACCGATGATTGGCAGGTGTTAACTAGATAATGAAATATGCATTTGTAAGCGCAGGCATAATTGCCTTTGGCCTAATTGGTCTAACTTTATTATTTCTCTTTGGGGCCTTAACTGTTAATAATGAACAAGATTATTACAATTTAAAAGAAGTAACCGAAGCCGCTATGGTTGAATCCATTGACATAGCATACTACCGTGACACTGGTGAACTAAAAATGTCACAAGAAAAGTTCGTTGAAAATTTTAATCGTCGCTTAGCAGAATCAACTGCCGCAGGTGTTTCAAATTATGATGTTATTTTTGAAGATATTGTTGAAAGACCACCTAAAGTAAGTGTGGTTATCGTAACAAGTACTGGTGAATACACCGTATATGGAGACACAACTAGTTTTGATATAGCTAATAAAATAGATGCAATATTAGCATATTCACCAACTGAAGATTCAAACAGCTTAGGAACTGATGATCCTGATGCTAAAGAATGGGTGCCAAAAGAAATGAAAGTAAAATTTTATTCGATCCCATATGCAAGTGCAACTCGCCATCAGTTTAGAGGGCCTGTTGTCGATAGAATTAAAGAATTTATTCCTGATAGCTTAAATGAATGTCTCCGTTCTGACATAAGAAACGTAGAATTCGAACGTGTTGAAAATGTAAAAACAATGACAACCCAAGCTGAGGTAGACCACTATAATTTAGTTAAGCGAGATACATATGATTATGATTGGGAAAATAGTGCATCATATCAAAAAAAAGATGCCTTAATAAGATATCAAGCCGAATCAATTACTGTTGGAACTTCAAACTTTGAATATTATTACAACAATAATGATACAAATATTGATAGTAATGACGTTTACACATGCAATAGCAATGTTGATGGAAGTGTCGAAAATGTAATCGTATGGTCACCTAGCTCATATGACTGTGGAGATAATGTCCTACCGGAAAACATAGCCGTAAATGGTGCTACAATTAGAAACACTTGCATGGTAGGTATAACGTATGATGTCGTATTTACATATGAACAATATGAATAATAAAAAGGAGGAAAAAAATGAATAATTTGTCAGCTTCAATTAAAAAATTCATGGGGAACAAAAATACAGTTACCATTTTAGGTGTTATCATCTGTATCTTTGTATTATATTTTGGTTATAACTACAGAATCAATCAAAAGGTTCAACTAACATCTATTCCATATGCTAACCAAACCATTCAACCAAGAACATTAATTACTCAGGATATGGTATCATATATGGAAGTACCAACATCATTCTTAATTGGTGATTATTATACAACCGTTGATAACATTGTTGGAAAATATTCTAATTACAATACTGTAATCGCTAATGGTAGTATTTTCTACAAAGAATTATTAACAGATTCTCAATACTTACCAGATGCCGCATTCCAAGATGTACCAGAAGGATATACCGTTATTAACTATGCTGTAAACATGGCTATAACTTATGCTAATTCAATGTATCCAGGTAACTACATTAATATTTACTATAAATCACTAAATGAAGATGGCGAGGTAATGTTTGGTAAATTCATCGAAAACATCGAAATATTAGATGTTAAAGATTCAGAAGGACAACATGTATTTGAAAACTCATCAGAGGCAAGAACACCAGCTTATATGTTATTTGCCGTTCCTGAAGAAACTCACTTATTATTAAGAAAAGCTCTATATTTAACTGATTATGATGTTGAACTAATTCTAGTACCAAATACTGAAACTTTAACTGATGAAGATAGTGTTCACGTAACAAGTGAAGACATCCAAGAATTCATCGAAGATCATACACAAACTGTCGATGTTAGTCAATTACCAAGTCTAGATGATATTAATAACACTGATAACAACAGTACTAGTACAAATAGTGATGACAATGAAAATACAGACGATAATACAACCAACCAAAACAATCAATAAAAGGGGTGATTAGAATGGATGAAACTTTTAAACAAGTTGACTTTGGCCCACTGTTGCCATATCTGCAAGATGATAATATTACCGACGTATCTTACAGTAATGGTGGACAAGTTTGGCTAAAGACACTTGATAAAGGTGTCTATCGTGTTGAAAATCCCGCTATCGATAATGCATTAATGGAAAAGATAGCCTTCCAATGTGCCAATTCCATGGGTAAAACATTTAATATGGCTAATCCCTTCCTCGATGCCGAAAGTGCGGAATTACGTATGAACTTTGTTCATGATTCCATTGCTCGTAATGGTATTGCTGTTCTAATTCGTAAAACACCAGCCAAAATAAGATTACAAAAAGAAAAAATAATTGCGGAAGACTACATTAGATTAGATATTCATGATTTCTTATTACAATGTGTAACCGGACATTGTAATATCTTAGTAAGTGGTGAAACTGGTTCTGGTAAAACTGAGTTTGTCAAATATTTAGCAGCGCACACTAAAGAGGATGAAAAAATAATTACAATTGAAGATACCCTTGAATTACACTTAGATCGTATCTTCCCTCATCGTGATATCGTCGCAATGAAGACGAACAACATTGCTTCATACTCTGATGTACTAGTAACATGTATGCGTCAGAACCCACGTTGGATTCTCCTTTCCGAAGTTCGTAGTGCTGAAGCCGTTATGGCCGTAAGAAACTCGATATCATCAGGACACAACATCTTATCAACTATCCACGCCGATAAAGCAGCTTCTATTCCTAACCGTTTATACAGTTTGCTAGAATCAAATATCGACTTGGAACAATTCCTAAGAAGTATTCACCGTTACGTTCAATTAGGTGTTCATATTAAAGGTTACTATAGTACTAAGTATCAACGTTTCCATCGTGAAGTGGCCGAAGTAACAGAATTCTATGTAACCGATGATAACAAACCAGAATCAAGAATTCTATATAAAAAGACCCCTGATGGCCATGTAACAATTCATAATCCATCTAAATATTTATTAGGGTATTTAGAAAGTCAAGGCGTTATTATGCCACCAGATATTCTAGTTAAAGAAGAATTTCATGAACCAACTAGTAATGATATTAATTCAATGAATGGACCAACTACTGTTCAGACACAATCACCAACATCTAATGTAACAACTAGTCCAAGTCCAGCAATAAATAGCTATCAACAGCCTCCAACCCCAACAATGACTCAAACACCATATGCAGGAAATACTGTTGTTACCCCTAACACCATGCCTAACACAAGCAATGCCGTTTAAGAAAGTAGGTGACAAACTTGGAAATAATAGTTATAGGTATTATTATTGTCTTTATTATCTTATATCGCAGTAGTAAAGGAACCGGCGTTTATAAATTTATTAATGAACAAGCTGGCAAAGCCTATGAAAAATACGCACCATATTCATATAAAGAAATGCGTAAAAAAGTTAAAGAACTAGGCCTTGAATATACTCCACGACAATATGCCGTTCAAGTAGCCATCTTCGCCGGAGGAGCTGCCGTTGTCGGATATATGTACTTTTACAATATCTTTGTTGTAATAGTCTATATGATTATTGCTGTATCAGTAATTCCATATATAACTTATCTAAGATGTAAAAGGCAATATAGTGAATTTATCTTTGAACAAATACAAGTCTACTGTACTAATACAATTATGGAATTTGCAACCACTAATGCCTTTATCAAATCACTCGAGGGAGTCGTAGAATCGGGCGTTTTAGAAGAGCCTGTCTTATCAGATGTTAAAACAATGGTTGCTTTATCTTATGAAAAAGGAGATGTCTATGATTCAATCAAATATATGGACACCAAATATCCATATTATATGGTAAAAAATATGCATCAATTATTTTTACAAGTAACCAAAGAAGGTGCTAAAGATACCGAAGAAACATTTGAAAACATGCTAAGTGATATCGATATGCTTGTTGAAGGAGTATATCGTGACCGCTCTGACCGTGCTGCCTTCCATAAGCAATTCCTAACATATGGTATCGTTCTTTATGGTTTGATAATGTTAATTCAGTTATTGATTGGATCAGAGACATATATCGCTATGTTAGATAATATCTTCGTTCAAATAATCATGCATGCCGTAGTTTTAATAAATAGTCTTTTCCTCCTAAGTGGTGAAAAATATTATAATGAGAATGTAGGTGTTGAATAATGATTGAAATATTTATAATTGGAGCTATTATTATCTTCTTATTAATATATACCAATAAAATAAATACTAGTAAATTTGTTGGTGAAAATGGTCATTATTTTGACTTGCTAAAAGAAAAAGACTATGAATTTCTCTTAAGAGCTAAATATGGTGATCGCGTCGTTGATCCCGAAGCTGTCTTCATGAAAAGAGTCCGTAATGGTTTAATTGTTATGGCCCTCTTGATCTTTATCTTTATCACCGACTTAAGCTTCTTAAATATTATGGCTGCTGTCATCGTTGGCTTTATTGTCTTCAAAGCACCATACAATGACTTAAAAACATATTATAAGAGACATTTGAATGAAATTGATGCCTTATTGCCATATTACTTAAAAGGATTAGAAGTCCTTGTTCATCACTATACTGTACCAGTTGCTTTAGCCAAATCTATTGAAGATGCGCCAGAAGTATTCAAACCTGGTCTAAAAGAATTAATTGCTAAAATTGAAGCTGGAGATTCAAGCATTAATCCTTATATGGAATTTGCTCAAGAATATCCCGTTCGTGATTCCATGCGTATGATGCGTTTACTATATCGTTTAGGTTTAGGAGAACAAGAGAAAAAACACCAACAATTACTATCTTTCTCCAAGACCGTATCATCTTTACAAGCTAAAGCCAGAGAACAAAAATATCAAGCACGTCTACGCAAAATGGAAAATAAAACGATGATGATGCTAGTATGTACTGGCGGAGGTTCGTTAATACTATTATTGATTTCAATATTTATGATGTTGGGTAACTCCATGTAATAAATATTTGAAATATAAATGAAAGAATAAATAAGGATAATTATTTGGAAAGGAGGTAGATACAAGTGAAAGAAGCAACAGGAGAAGTTTCAATGACTATGATTACAATTGTAGCCGTTGCCGTTATTGGTGGTATCCTAGCCCTAATGTGGGATCCTATCACAGAATGGATTCAAAGTTCATTTGGTGCCGCTGCAGAATCAACGGGAGGCGACCGTGTTGATATCGGTGGATTAAATTAATAAAATAATAAAAGAAAAAAAGTAGGTGATTAAAAAATGAGAGATGCCTTTGGTGGAGCATTCATGATCCAACTATTATTAATATTTTTAACGTTATATATATCCTTTATGGCTATAGCCTTAAGTTATTCTAAGGCCTTTCGTGTCAAGAATGAAATAATTAACTATATTGAACAATATGAAGGCTATAATGATCGTTCTCGTGAATTAATTGAAGATTATTTAGTCGAATCCGCATATTATGTTGAGGTTATGGATACCAGTGAAGGAGACTTTACCAACTATGTTAATAACCCTAATCAATTATCTCCTGGTGCAACATATTGTGCTAATCGAGGATATTGTATAACATCTCAAAGTCAAGGTAACCGCGGAACATATTACATTGTAGAAACATATATGCAAATAAAATTTCCCTTCTTTAACTTAGACTTTACTGTGCCAATCAAAGGTGAAACAAGAATAATCACCGCGAATAAATAAGGAGAAAGATTTTATGAATGTAATTGTAGCTAATAAAAACAAAAGTTTATTAGATAGTCTCGAAATCGATGTAATTAAAAGATTAGATGGAGAATTTACAGTTGATGAACTCATAAAAACTTTCTCCAATTTCTTTTATAATAAGATGTTTTTAGACATTACCGCTATCAAAGACTATCAAAATGTAAATAATATCCAAAAACTAGCCATGAACATGAATATGGATAAAGTAATCCTTTTACTAGATGACAATCCTGAGACAAGCTCCTCTTCATATTTGTCAAAATTAATAAGTGTTGGTATATATAACTTTACTAGAAACCATGAAGGACTTATGTATCTATATAATCATACCAATACTTACCGTGATGTAGCTCATATCCATCAACTTCAAAATATAACAACCCAGATAAATGAGCGCATCATCGAAAAACAAAGATATGTTTTAGGCATTAAAAATGTAACAACTAATGCTGGTGCAACCACCCTAATATATATGTTAAAAAAAGAATTATCTAATCACTATAATGTCTTGGCTATCGAAGTAGACCGAAATGATTTCATGTACTTTAAAGATAAAGATATGATTTCTGTTCGTTCTAATGAACTAGGTAATACTATTATGCAATATCAAGATAAAGATGTTATTTTAGTCGACTTAAACGAAAGCAACGAAGAAAACGTTTGTAACGATGTTCTTTACTTAATTGAACCATCGACTATCAAATTAAATCGTATGATTTTAATTGATCGCCGTATCTTTGAAAGATTAAATGGTAAAAAGATAATTCTCAATAAAAGTCTTTTAAGTGAAGATGATGTCAATCAATTCGAAAGAGAGTCAAGTTCCAAGATCTATTATAGCATCCCACCCCTAGATGACAAAAAAGATAATTCAAGTATTTTATTACCATTTCTTAGTAAACTAGGTTTTGTCAAAAAAGTAGAAACATACGAAGAAGAACCTCAGAGTAAAAAATTTAGTTTATTTAAATTTTAAGAAAATGTAAAATATTGTAAAAACATTGACAAATAATAAAAAATATTATATATTTAAGTATATAAAAGGAGGAATAATATGTACATATTAGATATTTGTAACGATTTATCGCCTGTCATCAAATTAGTTAAAAATGGTTTAATTCCAATCCTACAAATTGGTATCCCTATTGTTCTAATTGTCTTTGGTATGATTGACTTAGGAAAAGCCGTTATAGCTAGTGATGATAAGAAAATCAAAGAAGCCCAATCAATGCTAATCAAAAGAGCAATATATGCTGTTGCCATCTTTTTCATTGTAACTATTGTAACATTAGTATTTAATTTATTTGTTTCTTCAGGAGCAAGTGAAGATGAAGACGTAGGTAATGTAACATCATGGCGCACATGTTGGGATAAATACTAAGAGATATAAGAAATTATATCTTTTTTTTTATTTCTTATTTGTTATTATGCAAAATTATGATATAATATGGTTATATTGAGAAATTCTCTCTATCTAGTTAAGAGGTGTCTTATGAAAAAAAAGATAATTAAAAAAATTATTTTAGTAATAATACCAATTATGGTATTTTGTATTGGAGTAAAAAACGCTAATGCTGATACGTATTCTATAGAATATAAATATATAAGCAACTTAAGTACTGGTGATCTAGTTCAATTAGTTAGTACTTTAAGAGGTGGTGATGGCTATGCTATTATAACTGTAGATAGTCTTCAAGCTGGAACTAGAGACTCATTTTTAGTGGAGGGGGATATAAGAACGTATGACGATCTAAAATGTACATTGAATAAAGATTGCTATGAATTTTTAAGGGATGATTACTGCTCATGTTATCAAAATAAAGGAAGTAACTGTGGTGAAGCTAGTAATGCATATAATGCGTTATGTGGATTATATGTTGATGGTGAACAAAATCCTGACTATAACCCACATGGTGATCTTAAGTCATGTAGCTATAGCTTTCAATCAATTAGTAATATTCAAGTTGATAACAATCAAATAAGTAATTGGGATTTAGGAGATAAAAAATACTCATTCTTTATCAATGTGACAAATCGTAATACCGTAGGATATTTTGTTGACACTGATAGTGATGGTACTGGCGATTCTGGCCTAACTGTCGACGATAGTTGCTTTCAAACATTTGACAATCAACATCGTGTATGTCTAACAAATGGTGGTAAAGGTCAAGAAAATTTTGAAAGCGAATTTAAGAAAACCGAGAAATGTCCAGAGATATCTCTAGCATTGGTAGATAAAACGGCAGATGTATACATTTGGGAAGCTATCATCGGTACAGATGTTAATATAAATAACTGGGGCTATCAAATTACCAATGATGGAACCCGCAATAGCATAACAGATAAGGGAGAATTTAATATTGTTGACCGTAATGAAGTAAATGGTTTCTATTATGATCCACAAACTTTTAATAGTTGTGAAGAATTATTAGGACCAACATTAACGGCTAAATTGCAATCATATCTAAATATAATAAGAATTCTAATTCCAATTGCCGTAATAGCTTTAGGTATGCTTGATTTTGCTAAAGCTGTTATTGCAAGTGATGAAAATAAAATGAAGGAGTCACAAAAGAAATTTATAAGAAGACTTCTTATTGCTGTTGCAATCTTCTTTGTACCAACATTGTTAAATCTAGTAATAAATATCATAAATGCAGCTTGGGGAAACGTTGTATCAAATAGTTGTACACTTTAATATGAAAGGAGGGATTAATTATGAATATAGGATTAGCTATGTTATCTGCATTAAGATCCTTTTTAATGATGATTAATACATCAATATATTCTCTAATAGCAACTTTATATAGTTTATTTATCGATATAGCTACTTGGGATTTATTAGAAAATAGTGATATTGTTGAAGGAATAGCGCAAAGAGTAGGATTAATATTAACGCTATTTATGGTCTTCAAATTAAGCTTTTCATTAATTCAAGCCTTAATTAATCCCGATGACAAAGCCATTAAAGGCTCAACAAAACTAGTTACAAGAGTCGTTGTTGTTTTAGTTTTATTTGCTACTATTAACGTAATATTCGATGAAGCCAAAGATTTACAAAGAATTGTCGTAGCGGAAGATAATGTTATATATAAAATAATTCTAGGAAGTAATACCACTAACCAAGATGAAGATTTTACTAATTTTGGTAATAATTTAGCTACAGACACCTTTTTCTCATTTTATACTGATAATGAAGCACCAAACTTAGATTCAGAATCCATGTCATCAAATACGATAGGAGGATGTAGCAGTGCTGAAGAATGTTATCAGATTATTAAAACAGAAAATTATTCAGATGTAACTTTTGCCAAAGCATCCGATATGGTTAATGAAACAGACGATAATGATAATTATATTATTGAATTTGATGGGTGGACAGCAATTGCTGTTGGTATATTTATGTTATATATAATGATTTCATATATATTATCTGTTGGTGTAAGAACCGTTCAGTTAGCTTTTCTTCAAATTATTGCACCAATTCCCCTATTATCATATCTATCTCCAAAAGATGAAACAGCCTTTAATAAATGGGTTAAAATGTGTATAACTACCTATGTTGATGTTTTTCTAAGACTAGCTATTATTTTCTTTGCTGTCTACCTAATCCAAAGTTTAAATGACATTGATCTCGGTCCAGATAGAGGATTAAGTATGAAACTAGTATTAATTTTAAGTATCTTAATGTTTGCAAAGCAAGCACCTAAATTACTTGGAGAACTATTCCCTAAATCATTAGGATCAATTGGCTTTGGTCTTGGTGTAGGTGCAAAATTAAAGGAAATGGCAGGCTTTGGCTTTGTAACAGGAGCAGTTGGAGCAGCTGGGGCTGCAGCTTTAGGAGCAGCTGGAGCTGCAGTAGGAAATGCTGTATATGGATACAAAAACGACCGTGGATTATTTAGAACAATAAGAAGTAGTTTAAGTGGTGCTGTAAGTGGTGGACTACGTGGTGCTAAAGCAGGATTTCAAAACGGCGTTAAAGGTGGACTTTTTGGTATAGGCAAATCTGGCTTAAGTGGTGTCCAAGGAGCTAGTATGGCACGTAATCAACGTGATCCAAGCTTTGGTATGAAATATGGCTGGGGCGATAAATTAAAAGATCAATTTGCTCAAACCACTGGACAACGTCAAAAATTCGGTGCTAGTGGTGTTATTGGTGGTGAAATTAAAGAAATTGAAAATAATATGGCTAATAGACAAAGTGCTATTGAATCAGGTTTACAACAAATGCGTGACCTTATGAATACTCACGAAACTCTAAAATCTGCATTCTCATTTAATATAGGAACTGGTAACTTTGAAAGAAATAATAACATTGCCGATTATAACGATTATTTAAACAGAGCATTAAGTGCCAAAGGAACAACTCAAACTCAATTACAGGCAGATGCGATGTATCGTTCTCAAATAACTGGTAATCCAGATATCATTGAATACAATAATATGCTAAGTGCATTAGGCGTAGCAAATGCTGATGAATTTGCTGGTTTTGAAAGCAACATAACCAACGTTGGAAATTTAATGGATGCACAAGCAGCTGACAAGAAAAGAAAAGGACAACTTGAAGGATCAATACCTAAAAAAGATAAATAATAAAAAGGAGTGTGATGCTAAATGAATGGATATTTAGTACCTGCTAATGCCAAAAAAGGAACATTAATATTAAATCTCTTTCGACCTTTTGATTTAATATTATTTGGAACGGGTGTCGTAATTTCACTAATCATGTTAGCTTTAGTACCAACAGCAAATACGTGGTTAGTCATTCTAAGTTGCCTACCTGCCGGTATAACTGGTTTCTTGGTTGTACCCATTCCCAATTATCATAATGTTCTAGTAGCAATACAGAGTATAATTAATTTCTATTCTGAAAGAAGAAAATATGTATGGAAAGGTTGGTGTTTCTATGAACAATTCGCAAACGAAGACAAAAAACGTAGACAATAATACTAGTTCTAAATATACTGAAAATTGGATTCCTGTTAAAGCTATTTCCAATGGTACTATTGTTCTAGATAATAATATGAAAGTAACTGGTGTTAAAATTAGACCTAGAAATATTTTTATCCTAGAACAAAGTACGCAAGATTCAATTATTATTGCTTTAAAAAATTTCTATAATAGTATTGATTTCGAATTTTGGTTAATCGCGGCCGATCGTCCTGTTGACATCTCCGGTTATTTAGCAAGATTACAATTACTTTACAATCAAGCTCAAAGTCCTGTCATTCGTAAAATGATTGTTCAAGATATCAATAAAGCAAATATGTTTATGGATAATAATGTTACTGATACCGAATATTATATTCTCTTCAGAGAAAAAGATCCCGATATGATTCAAAAAAATTTAAGAACACTAATAACAGGTTTAGCCAACAGTGGTCTTGATTCAGCTCAAACATCAAATCAAGACCTAAGGGTTATTCTTGATAACTTCTTAAATGGTGGTATGACAACCGAGTTTGGGACGGTGATTTCCTAATGAATTTTAAATCCCAAATAGCCCCAAAAGGTTTACAGTTCAATGCCTCTGATTTTGTTATTAGTGATAAGTACGCAACCATCTTAACAGCTATATCATATCCAAGATTTATAAGTCCAGGCTACTTAGCCAATATAACTAATATGTCTGGTGTCAAACTAGTAATTAAACATATTCCTTTACCATTTAGTGTTTTAGCCAAAATGTTAAATAAAGAAATTGCTGATTTAAAAGCAAGATATCAAGATGAAAGAGACAGAACCATTCAAGAAAGAATCCGTCAAGATGTTGAATCATTAGAATACTTCATTCAACAATTTACTGCATCACAATCCAAAACATTTGATTTCCAGTTACACATTATGATAACAGCAGACACTAAAGAAGAATTGGAAATGAAAAAGGTAAATTTAAAAAATTACTTAGATGCTATGGAATTAAGAGCAATACCTCTACGTTTTGAACAAGAGAAAGTTTTAAAATCAATTTTACCAATTTTCCCTAATCAAAGCATTGAGATGCGTATTGGTACACCAATGCCATCCCCAACCATGGCCGCTATGTATCCTTTTATCTTTGATAGTATTAAAGATGAAGGCTTATCAACATTATTAGGTGTTGATTTCTCTGGTGGTGTTGTTTTATTCAACCAATTTTTATACCAAGTAAAAAAAGAAAACAATCGTAATAATGCTAATATGATTATCCTTGGTACATCAGGTTCAGGTAAATCAACTGCTGCTAAACTAATGTTGAGAAGTCATATCAGAAATGGTTACCAAATTGTTGCTGTCGATCCTGAAGGTGAAATTAGCGAAATGACTACTATGTATGGTGGAACAGTTATTGACCTTGGTAAAGGTGGCGAATTTGGTATGGTTAATCCTCTTGAAGTAGTTATTGATGCTGATGAAGAAGAAATAAAACAAGGATTAGGATACACTGTTTTAAATAAGACTATTCAAACTTTAAAAGCCTTTATGAAATATTATTCACCTGATATTGAAGAAGATGTCTTAAATCTATTTATTGAAGTTCTTCAAGATACATATAAACGTTTTGGTATTGATTTCAACACTGATTTTTCTCGTTTTGCATCCAAAGATTTTCCAATTTTCCAAGATGTATATGCAACCGTTAATGGTAGACTAACATCCATGACTGAAAAAACTAGAGAAAGAGATGTTATGGAAAGATTAGAATTAAAATTACGTCCATTGATAAGAGAATTAAAATACTACTTCAATGGTCATACAACTATTAATCCTAATACTGATTTTATTGTCTTTAACATCAAAGAATTAATGAATTCAGATGCCAATATTCGTAATGCCTTATTATTTAATGTTTTAAAATATGCTTGGGGACTATGTCTAAATCCCAATGTTAATACTGTTTTATCAGTTGATGAAGCCCATGTCTTACTTGGAGCTAAAAATGAATTAGGTGCTGAGTTCTTAGCTCAAGTCCAACGTCGTGCTAGAAAATACAATACAGGAACAATTATCATTACCCAACAACCATCAGACTTTGTTGGTGAAGGAATTCTTATGCATGGTAAAGCTATCTTTGATAATGCATCATATTACCTAGTAATGGGACTTAAGAAACAAGCAGTAGAGGATTTAAGTCAATTAATAGACTTGAATGATAATGAAAAAGAAAGTATTAAAAGATACAGTCAAGGTGATGCTTTGTTTGTATGTGGAAATAGAAGAATGCAGATTAACGTCATCGTAACGGAAGAAGAATTAGAATCATTTGGTAGTGGAGGCGGACTATAGAATAAGTTTTGGTGGTGGTAACACATGAGATTTTTAAGAGGCTTATTTGGAGCCAATAAAGCCAAAGAAGAAATAAAAGAAAACGGCATTGTCGGTGGAACAACTAATGTAGTTGGAAGTATGATTAAAAGATCTTTATACATAAAAATTGCTGCAGTTGTTGCTCCTATCATAATAATAATTATAGTACTATTTATTGCTTTTCTCGCTATCGCTTATGTCTTAGACCATGATAGTAAAATTTTTAATATTGATTGGCCAGGTGAAGGAAGTATTATTACAGGAAGTCAATTAAGTGGCATAAACGATAATACTGCCTATTGGTGGCCTATTGGTGGATCTGAAATAGAAACAAAAAATGGTGTTCAATTCGCTACCGGTGATCCCACCTCGACGATTATTACCTCTTCCTTCGGCTATCAAGAATGGCGTGGACGTGGACATGCTGGTATCGATATAGGTTCAGCTGGTTCAGGACCAGGTGTCCATAACATTATTGCAACCGTCAGTGGTACTATCTATTCCGTTACAACCGGCTGTGATGATAATGGATATTATGGCAATGGCTGTGGAGGTGGCTATGGTAACCACATCATTATGACAACCAGTGATGGTAACTATATCATTTATGGTCACTTAGCCCAAAATAGCATAACGGTCCAAGAAGGAGAGACTGTCACTCAAGGTCAAGTTATTGGCAAGATGGGTAACAGTGGTTCTTCTACTGGTACCCACTTACACTTTCAAATCGATGTCGGTGGCTATGCCAATAGTTATGCCGTTGATCCAACAACATATGTATCTCCCGATAATCCACGACCAGTTATCTCATCAAGCTCAAGTTCACAATTTATCGAGTTTTTACATAGTTGGGAAGGACACGGCCCCGTTCGTACTGATTCAAGTGGTAATATTACCCACTATATCGTCGCCGATGATGGTTATGGAACATTGACTGTTGGTTATGGACTTACACTAAGATATGATGCGGAAGAATTTGCTAGACATGGTGTTGATGTAAGTACCTTATCATCAGGAAGTGCTATCGAAAAATCCATTGTCGACGCTGTTGAAGAAGAAGTAATTGCCGCTTGGCGTGAAACAACAGAGTCATTTTTAGCCCAAAACAATATAACTTTAGAAGATTATCAAGTTGATGCCTTAGTTAGTCGTATTTATAATGTTGGTAATATCAATAGTTTTCCATCAAATTATCGAACATATGGAAACACCCAAGCCCTATATGAGAATTATATGAGTAAACCTGTTACCAGTAATGGCCAGTATTCTCTAGGATTAGCAAGAAGAAGAGCTGCTGAATGGGAACTATTCCATAATGGTAATTATCAATTGAACTCATAACTATACGAGGAGGTAAATATGCTTAAATTTAAAGAAAATAAAATAACAATAATTGTCTTAATAATAATTTTAGCAATTATTGTTGGTATCTTTTACTTTTTCAATCAACAGGAAACAGAAAGAGTTGAATCAACTGAGTATCTAGAAATAGAAGAATTAAATGATAGTTCAATGTTTTTTTCCGTATCCGAAAACATAAATAAAATATGTGAATATGTAAATAATAACGAACCGACCAAGTTAATAAATATCTTGGATAAAGAATATATTGAACAAAACAATTTAACCACCAATAATATAATTAACTATTTCCAAGAAGATTATCAAAATACCACTTTTAAATCACACGATACATATGTTGTAAGTGATAAAAATTTATACAAATACTACATCCATGGTTATTTATATGTAAATATGTTTGATGAACCAAGTACTATAACCGAAGAAAAATATTTTGTTTTAAATTATGACTTAAATAGTTTAACATATAGTATAGAACCAATTAATAAAAATACATATAATGAAGCTTTAGAATCTAGCCAATTTCAATTTAAAGAAATAAGTACCAATGATGATAATAAATTTACTCAATTAAATTTAAGTTCCTATAATTTAGCAGTACTTTATTTTAATGATTTTATTCAAACAACAATTAATGACCCCGAGGAAGCATATAAAAAACTAGATACAAGTACCATTGATGATTATTTTCCAGAATACAACAATTTTTATGAATATGTTAATAGTAATATTGAAACCATTTATAGTACAAAAGTAGAAAAATATTCTAAAAGTGGTAATAGCTACAGATATATAGATAATAATGGTATAAATTATATTATAAATGTTAGTCATGGCTTAAACTATAGTGTTCAAATAAGTTTAGATGAAGAAAATAACTAGATTTTAATTGCTAGTTTTTTTTCTATGTGATATAATATAATTGCAATTATAACTAAGGAGGCAATATCAATGAAATTAAAATTTAGAGCGGACGCTAAAGATATAAGAATATTCGTATGTTTTGTAATTTTCTTATTATATATGTGTGCTATCGCTGTATTAAATGCTCATTATTTAGCAACAGAAGGTCGAGTATATGGTATCGTTCCTTTTGAAGCCTTTACTCCTAAATATATTGGAGCAACTCTTACTATTTTTCTATTAGCATTATTAGGTATTTTCGCTGCGACTGGATCATACTTTTTTGATCGTGAAAAAGGTTTTGGCTTTAGTGTTGGCAAAAAAGCTAAAGATGGTTATGCAAGATGGGCTAAAACTGAAGAAATGAAAAAAACTTTAAAAGAAGTAGATCCCCAAGCGGACAAGTCCGATGCCGCTGGTATTGTTGTTATCAATGATGGTAAAAAGATGTGGGTAGACAATGGTGAGATGCATAACCTAATCGTCGGTGCTACTGGTTCAGGTAAAACTCAATTAGTCGTTTTTCCTCAAGTTCAAGCTTTAGCTAAACATGATGAATCGATGATTATCACCGATCCTAAGGGCGAAATATACGAAACAACAGGTGAAATGTTAAGAGAAAAAGGTTATAACATTATCCTATTAAATTTCCGTGATCCTCAAAAAGGTAATGCTTGGAACCCTATGACTTTGCCATATCAATTATACAAAGAAGGCAATACTGATAAAGCTATTGAATTATTAGACGATTTAGCTTTAAATATCCTATATGAAGAAAAAAATGGCAACGCTGATCCTTTCTGGGAAAAATCCGCGGCCGATTATTTCACTGGTTTAACTTTAGGTCTCTTTGAAGATGGAGATGAAAGCCAAGTTAACCTAAATAGTTTAAATTTAATGTCAACACTTGGTGAAGAACGTTTTGGTGGACCAAATAGTAATTATATCAAAGAATACTTTAACGATAAAGACCCATCACGTCCTGCCTATATTAACGCCTCAGGTACCGTTTATGCTCCTGAAGATACCAAAGGTGGTATCCTTGCTACTTTCAAGCAGAAAGTAAAATTATTCTCATCTCGCGATAACTTATCTGAAATGTTAAGTTATAGTGATTTTGATATGAAAGATATAGGACGTAAAAAAACCGCGGTCTTTATGATTGTTCAAGATGAAAAGAAAACTCTTCACCCCCTAGCAACTATTTTTATCAAACAATGTTATGAAACCCTAATTGATGTGGCTCAAGAAAATGGTGGAAAATTACCATATCGAACTAATTTTATTCTTGATGAGTTTGCTAACATGCCGCCATTAAAAGATGTAACAACTATGGTAACTGCTGCCAGAAGCAGACTTATTCGTTTTAACTTCATCGTTCAAAACTATGCTCAATTAAATCAAGTATATGGTAAAGAAAACGCTGAAACAATCAAAGGTAACTGTAACATTATGTATTTAATAAGTAATGAATTACAAGCCTTAGAAGAAATAAGTAAAATGTGTGGTGAAGTTAAATCTAAAGAAAAAGACAAAACCGCATCCCGTCCATTGATATCGGTTAGTGATTTACAACGTTTAAGTCAAAACGAAATGATAACATTAAGATTAAGAAATATGCCATTTAAAACGAAACTAACACCTAACTATAAGATGGATTGGGGTAAACAATACCCTAAAGCAACATATCCTGAAAGAGAAAAGAGAACTGTAAATCTTTTTGACATTAGAGATTATGTAAAACAGCGTAAGAAAGAAAAAATGAATGAGATGCTAGGTAATATGGGTGGAAACAATTCAGGTGCTTCGATGCCAAGTAATCCTTTTGGTGGAATGCCCAATTTTAATCCCTTTGTTCCACCATCTAATCTAGGTGCTATGCCTTCTTCACCAACATCACTTAATGTTGATGATCTAGTAAAAAAAATAGATGCCAAAATTGCTGAATTAGAAGAAGAAGAAAGAAAAGAAAAAGAAGAAGCAGCCAAGAAACAACAAGAAGCTCTTGCCAACAATCCCGTAGCTCCTGATAAAATGTATAAAAATAATACTTCTGATGATGCCTTTTTCGATGATTTCTTCAGTGATGATTAATCATCAACATAAAATGAGTATAATAAACTTATTTATGAAAAATTAACCATTCCGTTGACTTAAAATGGAATGGTTTTTTAACATGTTTTTTTATTGCAATTTAGTTTTATTAACTTACCAAAAAAACTTTTTCCCAATATATTAAAGTAGAGGTGGTAAAATGAACAGCATAAGTTTAGAAGAATTATTTAGTCAAGTAAATCCACAAATCATCGATATTAGAGATAATTATAGTTATAATTTAGGTCATATTAAGAATGCAATTAATGTTCCCTATTATAATCTTCTAGGTAACCATTCTCACTATTTAAATAAATATTCCCATTACTACCTATATTGTGATGAAGGAAGACAAAGTAAGGAGATAAGCGATCGCCTCAATCTTTTTGGCTATCATACAAGTAATATTGAAGGAGGATACTACGCATATCTAAAAAAATACACCCCCCTAAACTATTAAAAGTACAAATAACTTTTAATAGTTTTTAAATTATTAATTGACAAATACATTTGTATGCGTTATAATTTAAATACATACTAAAAGGAGGTAAAATATGGATTACATCATAATTGGAGGTATTGTCATAATTATTATTTTAGTCATAATATCGATTATCAAAAATGTCAATGAATCAAATATAACGGAAAGATTAGGTAAATTAGAAACTAATGTCGTTAAAGAATTATCAACATTTCAGGTCGATTTAATGAAGACTATGAACGATAATTTTGATAAAACCAACAACCGTGTTGAGGAAAGATTAATAAATATTAATGATCGCGTCAATGAACGCTTAGATGAAAACTTTAATAAAACTAATAGAACCTTTACTTCTGTTTTAGAAAGACTATCCAAAATTGATGAAGCCCAAAAGAAAATAGATACCTTATCAACTGATATTGTTTCTTTACAAAGCATCCTAACTGATAAAAAAAGTCGTGGTATTTTTGGCGAAATCAATCTTAAACATATTCTAGTTAGCATCTTTGGTGAACGAAACGACAAAATATATCGTCTTCAATATTCATTTAATAACAATACGATCGCTGATGCCGTTATCTTTGCTCCTGAACCCCTAGGAACAGTTGCCATCGATTCAAAATTTCCTCTTGAAAATTACCGTATTATGGTCGATAAAACCAAAAGTAGTATGGAACGTACCAATGCCGAAAAACAATTCAAAATTGACGTAAAAAGACATATCGATGCCATTGCCAGTAAATATATTATTCCTGGTGTAACAAGCAATCAAGCCATTATGTTTTTACCCGCGGAAGCCCTTTTCGCCGAAATAAATGCCTACCATCAAGACTTAATCGAATATGCTCATCACAAAAACATTTGGCTTACTAGCCCAACAACTCTAATGTCAACTTTAACCATAATTCAAGTCATTCTCAAAAACATGGAACGTGACAAGTATGCTAAAGTAATCCATAATGAATTAAACAAATTAGGCCTTGAATTTGCTCGTTACAAAGAACGTTGGGACAAACTATCAAGAAGCATTGAAACAGTTGGCAAAGATGTTGAAAATATCCATATAACAACCGATAAAATATCCAAACGCTTTGAATCAATTAGTAGTGTTGACATAGAAGATAAAAAAAACATTGAATAAAAATACGTGTCTATCCTAAAACTAATTAGAATAAACTTAATTAGGAGGATCATATGCGTATTTTTTTCTTTCTTACTGGTTTTGGTTTCCTCGTCATCGGGTTAAGTACAATTATTCTTTATTTAAATCTTTTAACAATCGGGTATAATTTTCAAGAATATGTTAATTTTATATCTAGAAGAATAGAATGTTATTTACCACCCATTGGTTTAATAATAATGTATTTAACAATTAATATAAAAGGAGCTAAAAAATATGAACTATATTTATGATATTATTTTAAATTTTAATCAAGAATATTATCCCTTTTATGAATGGAAGAAAAGTGATAATATCATCAATATTAGAAAAATCCTTTGTTTTAAAATTAAAGATCAAGATTATCTTGATCTAAAAAATAACAAGATAATTATATCTGAAGACTTTATCAATAAAATAAAGAATGCTTCTTCTATCTATCTTGATGATGATTTACATAATAATATTTGTTTAGTAACTAATGGTAAAGAAGCTATGGGCTTAGCTTTTAATGATCAAGGAAATCTTATTCAAAGAAGTAGCATTATCTTTGATGAAGAACAAGAAATAATTGAAGAATCTCATCATCAAAAAATTACCAATCTAAAATTTATTAAAAATATCAAAGTAATCCCCAAACATATAGGTCGCCTTGAAAAAGAAAAAAGAACCTATTTAAACAAATACTTAAATAATTTAAATGAAACAACTGATAGTATAACTATTAAATATTTATATTATGAATATTATGAAAAAGAACCCACCACCAACTCTATTAAAAAAGAATTACTTAATACTTTAAAACAAGAATGGAATAATAAGTTAGATCGTCTATATCAATTAGTCTTATTATTAAATAAAGTCCATTAAAAAAACTAGTTCACTATTTTGAACTAGCTTTTTAATTATTCATAATTTTTACAATAACTATCATACTTAGATTTCATAACAGTATCATTAAATTCAAGACCATTATCTTTTCTAAGTTGAATTAATAATTTATATAGAAGATTTGCATCATCAGCTTTCTTTTCACTTGCAAGAACCTCAATAACACTATCTTTTACATCATCTAAAGAAGGTTTTTCTTTTTGATCAATTCTATAAATAATGTGATATCCATATGAAGTTTGAACAGGTTCTTTGGTATAAGTATCATTATCAAGTTCTTTTAAAGCATCCATATATGCATCCTCTAAAGTAGCATTAAATGCTTGATATCCTAATTCTTCATAAGTAATTTGATCTTCATATTCATCTTTAACTTCATCGAAAGTAGCACCATCGTTTAATTTACCAATAATTTCTTCCGCTAATGCTTTAGCATCTTCATCAGATAAATCACCATCATTACCTGTTGGGATTAAAATATGTTTAGAATCAATATCACCAAATACCTCATCTTCATAATAATTATTAATCTCATCATCAGTAATACTATCTTTTACAGCATCATCAAAGTATAAATTACGACGATAATCTAAAGTTAAATACTCGACAAATTCATCATAATTAGCAAATCCATTACCTGATAAGAATTGTTCTTCTGTATAACCATATTGTTCATATTGGGCAATATAAGAATCAGCCGTTTCTCTAACACTTGTCATCATCTCATCGTCAGTAGGATACATCTCTTCTAATATTGTCCTATCAATATTATCTAATAATAAACTAACAGAATAATAATCTTTCATATCCTCATATAATTCATCTGCCGTAAATACCTTACCATCAATTGAAGCAACTGGTTGAGTACCATCTTCTAGTTCTGCAATTCTCTCTGGCATAAAAATAATCATAATACCAAGTCCTATTAAAAGACCAGCTACAAAGCCATAGATAACTCTTCTGTTTTCATCTAACACTTGAATTACACCACTAGCTCTTTGTACTTTTTTATGATCCTTTTTCTTTTCGGCAACTTTTGTTGTTTTTATTTCTTCCTTTTTATTCTCTTTAACATTCTTTTCTTGTGAACTATCTTTCTTAGTCACTTTTTCATCTTTTACTTGTTCATTTAATGAACTATCCTTTTTAGTTACATTCTCTTTCTTCACCTGTTTTTTTGGTGAACTATTCTTCTTAGTCTTTTTATCCATATTAGACTCCTTTCTAAAAGTACATTACTATCATAACAAAAAAAAGCTAAAAACACAATAAAAAACTTAAAATATGGGTAAAATTCCATAATTTTAAGTCATAAAAATCCAAGCTATTATAAAAATTATTCACACATTTTATCTTTTTCCCATAAAATAATGTGAAAAGACAAAAAAAGGAGGAGTGAATATTATGGCAAATTGTGGATCATCAGCAGCTATCGTTTTAGTATTATTTATCTTATTAATTATCATACTAGGAGCTTGGATATAATCAAAAAATAGGAGGTGTATAATATGGCAGCTAACAATAATTGCAATACCAATTGTGGATGCCAACAAGGAACAAGCAATGGCTTCCTAATTGTCATCGTATTATATATTTTACTTGCAATTATCCTAGGTTCTTGCTTGTTCTAATATCGATAAAAAAATACCCAATCTACTTGGGTATAAAAGCTACTTCAAACAAGTGGCTTTTTTAATTCATTAATTTTTTATAAACTTCTTCTTTATCCATATCAATTGATGACTTATACGCAGGAATTAAATGCAAATGATAATGTTTAACAACTTGTAATATACCATTATTTTGAACTAACTTAATACCATCTGGATGAAGTTTTCTCATAATTAAGTCGTACATCTTTTTAGCAACCATCATAATATGATCTAAAGTATTCATATCAATATCCGTAATATCAACATAATGTTTCTTAGGAACAATTAACATATGCCCATTACTATCTGGATTACTATCCATAAATACTTTAACCACATCATCTTCATAAACCGTTAAAGATTCAATTTCCCCCTTAACAATTTTACAAAAAATACAATCCATAAATATCACACCTTCTAATTCATTATACTAAAAAATAACAAACATATCAATTATTTCTAAATTCTTCATACCAAGTTTTAACTTTAGTCTTACCTTTATCAACATAATCACTAACATTATCTTTAAATTCATCGATACTATCTAACTGTTCTTCACTTAATTTACTCTTAATATAATCAATAAATTCAAAGTATTTCTTACTAATAAATGAAGATACAACTTTATATTTATCACTAATATCATCTTTTAATTCAGGAAAATTTTGGTCTATCCAATCATTAATAATAATAAGATTATTAAAGACCGTTTCTTTAGCACTATCAGTAAGATCATTCCAAGTAACCCCATTAATTTCCTTATCATAAAAAATAAAATCAATTCCTGTGATAAAAGCATCTTTTAAATATTCTTTAGCTTCTTCTAATTTCTCTGTACTAATAACATCATCAAGATTATCATCAAAAATAATATCAGAACTAGTATCTTGATTATTACTAGTATTATCATCAACTATATCCTTAGAATTACATCCACTTAACATAGATATAATAAGAATACTTGAAAATATGGCTTTTATATTGTTGTTTATTTTTCTTTTCATCTTGCTCACCACCTAAAATTATATATAAAAAAAGAAAAATAATCAAGTATTTTTCCTAAACCGGGTGTAAAAAAAAATCCGGGGCAATTTGATACAATTTTATGATATACTATCATTATAGAATAGAGGTAGTATATGA
>CALVRZ010000007.1 GCA_944358875.1 uncultured Bacilli bacterium | reverse complement strand
ATCTCTAAAAGAAAAAAATTCACAAAAGAGATTATTTTTTTTGATTTTAAAAGGAAAACGCCCAAACGCCTCCAATAATATAAGTAAGGAGGTAAATAGTATGAAGAAAAGATTGATCGTCCTCCAAAATGGCAGTAGAGAATGCGGTAGTGCAGCTTTACTTTCAATCATAAGATATTATGGTGGTAATATATCTTTAAATAAGCTCGTCGAATTAACCAACACAACGACGAAAGGAACCAATTTTTATGAATTAAAACAAGCAAGTTTAGAAGTCGGCTTATATGCCAAATCATATTTCGTTTCTGACCCCAATCAATTATTCAAAATAAGCGTGCCCTTTATTTGTCAATTAATAAGTAATAACTACTATCACTTCGTTGTCGTATATAAAATAGATAGTAAAGTATTAATCATGGATCCCGCTTCCGGATCACGTTATCTAAGTATAGAAGAATTTCAAAAAATATGGACAGGCTATATTATGATTTTTGAACCTATAAAAAAACTCCCATACTATGAAGATAAGAAAATTCTAAACAATATTATCCTACAAACAATAATAAATAACTATAAAATCATCCTAAATATCTTTTTCTTATCCATTGTTTTTACAATTCTAACTTGTCTTTATTCCTTTTATTTCAAAGTAATTATTGATAACGTTATCAATACTAATATCAATAATCTCAAAACCATTACCATCATCTTTATCATTATTATCATCATTAAAACCATCACTGACTTCTTTCGTAATCAAATGCTAATTTATTTAAATCAAAAATTAGATCTCACCATTTTTATGACGACAATCAAAAAAATACTATTACTTCCTTATAGTTATTATAAAAATAGAACAACTGGCGATATTCTATCTCGTATTAGTGATTTATCCTCTGTCAAATCCATAATAAGTAAAATCATTTTATCTGTCTTTCTTGACCTAATAACATCGATTGTCAGTGCTATTATTCTATATAATATAAGCTCTAAACTATTTATGATAACCTTAATAATCATTATTCTCTATGTTATTATCCTATTAATTTTTAATCCCTTTATCAAAAAATTAACCAAAAAAAATCAAGAAAATAATGCCCTTATTAACTCTAACCTAGTTGAAATGATCACCAATTATGAAACAATCAAAAACCTCGCTCTTGAAAAAAGTAGTTGTACTAAAATTGAACAAAAATATCTCCAAGGATTACATAATGCTTTACTCTACGATATAAGTAGCAATGTTGAATTACTATTTAAAAATATCATTAATTACTTAGGTATCATTATTATTATCTATTTAGGAACCATCGAAGTAATGAATAATAACTTAACCATCGGTAGTTTAATTACCTATAACTCATTATTAGTTTATTTTTTAACCCCTCTTCGTAATATTATTGATCTAAGTAAAGAATATCACTATTCATTAAATGCTATTCAAAGAGCCAATGATTTACTAGAATTAGATGAAGAACCACTAGGAGACCCTAAAAAATTACCTAATCCTAGCAAAATTCATTTTCAAGATGCCAATTTTAGTTTCAATAACCAAAAAACAATTATAAAGGACCTAAACTTAACCATTAACGCTTATGAAAAAGTTCTTATTATTGGCCCATCCGGTTCAGGTAAAAGCACCATACTAAAACTTATTTACAAGTTTTTTAATCTCAAAAGAGGTGAACTTTTCCTAGATGAAATAGATATTAACGATTACCCCTTAAGTAATATCAGAAATAGTATCACTTACATTTCTCAACAAGAATTTCTGTATAATGATACTATTAGAAATAATATCATTTTAAATCGTGATATTTCGGAAGATCATTTCCTAAAATTAACATCACTTCTTTATATTGATGAAATCGTCAAAGATTCCTTTTTAGGTTATGACACCCCTATTGAAGAAGGGGCCGGTAATATCTCCGGTGGTCAAAGACAAAGAATTATTTTAGCTAGAGCCTTATTAAAAAATAGTCACATTATTATGATCGATGAAGGCTTAAGTGAGATGGATATTAATCTTGAACGAAAAATTCTCAAAAATATCTTTAGTGTCTATAAAAATTGCACTTTTCTAATTGTCTCACATCGTCTTGATAATATGGATTTATATGATAAAGTCATCAAACTAGAACATGGTCAAATTAATGACATCTTATCACGAAGAATAATATAAAAACTAATGTGCCGCTTATCATAATTTAAGCTTATGAAAAAGCCAAAGAACAAGGACCCCATAAGGAGATGTTAGGTATGGAACCATTTAATCTAATAGAAAGTCACATAATACTAACCAAGCAATATTCTTCTTACTATGTCTTAAGTACCTTATATGCCATAATTATTAACATCGTTATTATTATCTTATGCATATTAGATTATCAAGTATATATAACAACCAAAGCCTCTGTCGAGGTAACTACTAATGAAATTCATTTATTAGTGCCCGTTAAATTAAATGATGTCAAATATTATACCAATAATAATTATTTACTAATTGAAGAGAAAGAATACCCATATCATATTCACAAAATAGATTCGTCGTTGTCTATTGATGAAACTGGCGAAAATTATCAACTACTAAAATTAGTTGTCGATTTACCAGAACAATATCAAATTAATAACTATTTAGTAACAATAAAAATACCTAAAGAAAAAAGAAAAATAATTAATTATCTATTAGAATATTTTTAAAGGAGGAAAAATGGAACAGATAAATAATCTACAAATGCAAAAAGTTGAAGGGGGAGGAAGTGGTCTCGTCTGGGGTGTTGCCGCGGGCGTTGGTGCCCTTATTGTCTTAATCGCTGGCATTATCGACGGGTACTTAAATCCTATTCCGTGTAATAATGCGCCGAAAGAAGGTGAAGTATGATAATTCTCAAAAATGAAGAAATGACGAAGGTCACTGGTGGTAGTACCATTACCGCATCTCTTTTAAGTGCCATCAACAAGACCGTCCAAATAATTTTTGATTTAGGTCAATCCATTGGTAGCTCTATAAGAAGAATTATCACTGGTGAAAAATGTCCAACCTAAAAAACAAATATCCCAAATGTTACATAGCCTGCCAAATCATTATCTTTATTTTATTATTACCCATAATTAACATTCTTATCGAAGTTATCTTTGATCTAGGACGTTACCTTGGAACCTTAGCAAGACTAATATAAAAAAAAGACTAGTTGCAATCTAATAAATGATTTCAATTAGTCTTTTAAATTTCTCGCATATTTTCAGCATTTTTATAAGGATCATTAGGATCGATTTTATCGACAAATAAAATCCCATTCAAATGATCAAATTCATGTTGAAAAGCAATAGCAAGTTCTTCGCGTCCACGATATTTAACCGGATTACCATCAACATCAAAACCACTCATGGTAATTCTTGCATATCTAGGTACAATACCTTCAACTTCACGATTAACACTCAAGCATCCTTCACCCGTTGAAGAATAAATTAACTCTTCCGAATGTGAAACAATTTTAGGATTAATAAGAACATAATCCTTAAAAACACCTTCCTCTTCTTCATGACAAACAACAAAGAAACGTTTATTAAATCCAACCTGTGGTGCTGCTAAGCCCATTCCTGGACGCAAGTTATATTTCTCCGCATATTTTTCTATTTGACTCAAACGTAAATGTTCAAGCATATCAGCAATTAACTTTTTTTCTGAAGAAGATAAAGGAAATTTTACATCATCATTGTGAGCTCTGACTCTTTTATCAGACTCATCTAATATTTGACTACTTTTTAACATTATCTTCCCTTCTTTCTGTATATATAATACCATAAAAAAGAAAAAAAGGGAAGTATCATCCCTTTTATCAAGGCTAAACAGCGACTCTAGCACCAATAATTATTACTAATAAGATAAACAATACTAATATAATAGCAGCCCCGTATCCATATCCGTAACCGCCACCGTAACCGTATGAAGGATATCCTCCACCGCAACCACAACCACAGCTACTATAACCGCCATTATAACCGCCATAATAATACATAATTTTTCCCTCCTTTGATTATCTAATATAGTTTACTCAAAAAAAAGAAAAGTGTTATTATATTAACCTAAGGACAAAAGATAAAATTAATTTTACCTATCTTTGTCGTTGCCTTCAAGGCATCAACAGTAACATTTTCTGTCATTAGTAGGAATAAATTTCAATGGAGTCTACGTTTATTAACATATTTTTTGTTAAGTTCCTCTTGTATAAATAAGAAAAAAGTATATTTTACAAATATCAACATATTTTTTAGTAGGGTGATGTAAATGAAAAAAATAATAATTCTTTCTTTAATATGTCTCTTCCTTTTTCCTAAAAATATTTATGCAAAGACGGAAACTGACGAAAATACTAGTGAAAGTGATTTAACTCCTAACGCCACTAGTGCCATTATGATTGAAGCAAGCACGGGTGAGATTCTCTATGAAAAAAATGCCAATGAGAAACTAGCTCCCGCATCGATGACCAAGATGATGAGTATGCTATTAATCATGGAACAAATTGAAAAGGGTACCTTAAGTTGGGATGAACAAGTAACAGTATCGGAAAATGCCTCATCGATGGGGGGAAGTCAAATTTTCTTAGAAACTGGCGAAAAGATGAGTGTTCAAGATCTCTTAAAGGGCATATCGATTGCTTCAGGAAATGACGCGACTGTTGCTATGGCTGAACGTATCGCTGGAAGTGAAGATGCCTTTGTTAAAATGATGAACGAAAGAGCTAAAGAACTAGGACTAACCTCAACTAACTTCAAAAATGCCACTGGTCTTGATGATGAAAATCATTATTCATCAGCTCATGACATGGCAATGATTGCTAAAGAACTAGTAAAACATGACAAAATACTAGAATTCACGGGAACATATGAAGACTATCTAAGACAAAATACGGATAAGAGTTTCTGGTTAGTCAACACTAATAAATTAGTTAGATACTACCAAGGTGTCGATGGCCTAAAAACAGGTTTCACCAATACGGCCGGTTACTGTTTAACATCGACGGCTTTGCGTGATGATTTAAGACTAATCACAGTCGTTATGAATGAACCAGATCCAAGCTCTCGAAGTAAAGAAACAAGTGCTTTACTAGATTATGGTTTTAATCTATATCAAATGAATAACATCCTAAGTAAAGATACCATTATTGGTAAAGTCAAAGTTGATTTAGGTCAAATCGAAGAAGTAGAAGTAATACCAACTGAAGATGTAAAAATATTAAGTAAGAAAAATGAAACCAGTGGTGAAATAACTTATGAGAAAACGATCAATAAACTAAAAGCCCCCATCAAACAAGGCGACATCATCGGTAACATTACCATTTTAGAAGATGGCAACAAAATTAAGACCATTGATTTAACTGTCCAAGAAGATGTCTCTAAAGTAGGTTTCTTTCAAGCTTTATTAAGAAACTATGAAGACATCTTAAAAGGAAATATGAATATTTAATTAAAACTAGCAAAGATTAAATCAGGTTAAATACTAACTAGACTTTGCTAGTTTTTTCCCATTTAACGAAAAAATATAGTATAATATAGTTAGATTTTAATTTTTATGATAAATTTCTTCCTAATTTTTCCAATTATAGAAATTTTGAATATAGAGAAAGGAATGATAACCAATTATGAAATTTAATAGCCTAATTCCTGAATTAAGTGTATCCAATATTGAAATGAGCAAAAAGTTCTATTTAGCACTAGGTTTTCAAATCAAATATGAAAGAAAAGAAGACAAATTTTGTTTCTTAGAACTAGAAGAAAATCAAATAATGATTGAGGAAATAAACAATAATTGGAATACTGGAACTTTAGAATATCCCTTTGGAAGAGGCATTAACATAAGTATGACTGTTACTGATGTTTCTGCTTTGTATAACAATCTTCAAAAACAGCAAATAAAAATATTCAGAGAATTAAAAACTGATGAATATCGTGTCGAAGATATTATCTATAAAGATCAAGAATTTCTTATTCAAGATCCTGATGGTTATCTTATAAGATTTACTAACTAAAGATATCTAAAAATAAAAATAAAATTAAAGAAAGGAAAAGAAAAATGATTAAAAATAGTAAAGCCATTACTAGTTTAAATAACTGATTCCAAAAATTAAATTATCATATTATTGTTGATAAAGAAATTAAAGTATATTATCAAAACAAAGAGATATTTTCTAAAGAAAATAAAGATGCAATGAATTGAATAACAATTACTATCCCTAGTATCCCTAGTTATGATTGCCAATATGGCTATTATGATTTTGATCAAATCGTTAAAGATCACAGTTTAAGCAAAAAACTAACCAAATAATTGACAAAAAAATGTCAAATTTTTTACCTGCCTTTGAAAATGATTCCTAACAGTGTTATAATTAACATAGTAGAGGAGGTATATATATGAAAGCAGTAGCTATTAAAGATGTTAAACAATTTTCTCTTGTCGATATTGAAGAACCAGTATCACAAAATGGCGAAGTTATTATTGATGTTTCTAAAACAGGTATCTGTGGATCAGATATTCACTATTGGGATCTAGGTGAACCTAAAGGACTAATCATGGGTCATGAATTTTGTGGTACAGTCGTTGATCCTGGGTCAAGAGACGATCTCCAAGTAGGGGACCGTGTCACAGCATTACCTATTTCACCATGTGGTAAATGTGATGCTTGTGTAACCGGTAATGTTCAATATTGTAAAGAAACATGGACTAATGCCACCGGTTTATCACTAGGTCATCCAGGTGGCTTAACTTCTAGAATTTCTGTTCGTGCTGACATGGTCATCAAAGTACCAGATAACGTTTCTGATGAAGAAGGAGCCATGGTTGAACCAACTGCCGTAGGACTTCATGCTGTCCATTTAGCAGATATCAAAGTAGGGGATAAAGTTCTCGTCATCGGAGGAGGAATAATCGGTCTCGTATCCGCTATGTTTGCCAAAAGCGAAGGAGCAAGTTATGTTGCCTTATCCGAAACCAATCAAGCTCGTGGTAAAAAATCTGTTAAACTAAATGTCGCCGACGAATGGTTTGACGCCAAAGATCCTGAGTTCATTCCCAAAGCAACCGCTAAAACTGACGATGGCTTCGATATTGTTATCGATTGTTCAGGTAACAGTGCCGCTGTCAACAGTGCTCTCATGGCTGTTCGCCAAGGTGGAGAAGTAATTCTTGTTGGTGTTTCTATGAAACCAATTGAATTCAATTCCATTTTAGCTGTTATGCGTGAACTAAACGTTAAAGGTGCCATTGCCTATACTGTTGATGAATTTAAGACCTGTCTAGAATTAATGGCTAATAAACAAATCGAAATGACAAGGTTCGTCGATGACATTGTTTCTCTAGAAGAAGTTCAAAAATCTTATATTAGATTAACATCAGGAACCGATGATGCCGTAAAAATACTAGTGGACCCTAATAAATAAAAGATTAATAAAAATAAACCTCGTTTCTATTAAGAAAATGAGGTTTTTAATTCCTTTTTTAATTATCACTTTTCTTTAAATTAATCCCAATCATACTACCTAGCATTGCACTAACTAGTAAAATAACATAATAAATAAGAATCTTGACTTCAAAACTATTCATAAGTATCAAATTATTAAGAATAAGAATAATAAAAATAAAGATACCACCAAACTTAAGTCCCTCCAAGATTCCTCTTTTTTTAGCTTTCTTTCCTAAGAGTAAAGAAGTAACAAACAAACTACCCACAGGAACAATAAATTTAATTGCCGAAGTCACTCCACTGCCCATAAGATTAAAATAATTAAAAACAGTAACAATTAAAATAAGTACTAAAATACTAACAAAAGCATAAGCCAAATGTATAAGATAATTTTTAATCATGTTACCACCTAGTAATTAATATGAAATTGTATAAAAAAATATAACCATAACCATAATATAATAGGTGATCAAAATGGAACTATTTATGATTTTTGTAAGAACTTTATTTTTCTATTTCTTTATTTTTATTATTTATCGTATCATGGGCAAAAGGGAAGTTGGCCAATTAGGCATCATTGACTTAATTGTATCTATCTTAATCGCTGAACTTGCAGTCATTAGTATCGAAAATTATGATAACAATTTCTTATTTTCTGTCATTCCTATCTTAACTCTAACTTTATTACAGATGATTTTAGCTTATTTTACTCTAAGAAAACCTAAATTTCGCAGTTTCCTAGATGGTAATCCCTCAGTCATCATTAAAAATGGTCAGATAAACTATAAAGAGATGCTTAAGCAAAAATATAATCTTGATGACTTATTAGTCCAAATTCGTGAAAAAGGCTATCGTAGTATCGAAGAAATTGAATATGCCATCCTTGAAAATAATGGAACCTTATCTGTCTTTAATTATCCCAAAGAGAAAAGTAAAACCCCATTGCCTCTTCCTCTTATCTTAGATAGTAAAATTCAAGAAGATACCTTAAAATACCTAAAGAAAGATGAAAAATGGGTCTATCAACTACTAAAAACTAGAAATATTAACTTAGAAGAAGTATTCTATGCTTTCTATAAAGACAAAAATGTCTTCATTATCAAAAATAGTGATTTATTATAAAAGTACTAAATATTGGTACTTTTTTTCTCTATCAATCATAAATTAAAGTAAAGGGGTGATAGTCTTGTCTGCTTACAAAGAAATAGTAACCAAAGCTGTCATTGGCAAAGGGAAAAAATACTATAAAAATACTTATACCATCAACACGGAAAATACACCAACGACAATTTTAGGATGTTGGGTCATCAATCACAAATTCAAAGGAACTGAGGTAAACAATAAAATTGTTATCACCGGTAGCTTTGATGTCAACTTATGGTATTCATATAATAATGATACCAAAACTACTGTTATAACCAAAACCATCGATTACCAAGAAGTAGTATCTGTTTCCCAAAAAGCTAGCACCGATTCTGCTAAAGATATCATAGTAAGAAGCTTAAAACAACCAAATTGCATAAATGCTAAAGAGAATGGAAATAGTATTACTATTGAAATTGAAAAAGAATTAGGTATTGAAATTGTCGGTGATACTAAAGTAAAAATTGCCATTGAAGAAGATGAAGAACCATGGGATATAATTTCTGATGACGAATATACGGACGATATTGCCAAGGAAATTGACAACACCGTCGAAACCGAATATCTTAAAGAAGAACTACCCAAAGAAGACGAATCAAAGTAGTTCTTTTTTTTGCAAAAATTTACAAAAAATATTGACAAACATATGTATGTAATGATATGATGTAATTACAAGAACAAAGTATCTTAATTAAAGAGGTGATAACATGATTCAAATTATAAAATATGAACAAAAAAATAATAAATATAAAATTATTTTTGCTAGTAAAGAATCACTTACTGTCTATGAAGAAGTAATTATTAACAATCATCTATTATATAAAAAAGAAATTGATGAAGAATTATATCAACATCTCCTTGATGAAAACTATTACTATACCATTTATTATAAATGTTTAAACTATATTAAAGTAAGATTACGCAGTATCCAAGAAATAAAAAACTATCTCATTAAACAAAAAGTAGATCCTCCTATCAGTGAACTAGTTATTAATGCTTTAATTAAAAATAAATTTTTAGATGATGAACGTTTTACTAATGCTTTTATCAATGATAAGTTAAATTTTACTAATATGGGCGATTATAAAATTAAAAATGAACTACAAAAACTAGGTGTATCACATCAAATCATTGAAGATGCCATTTCTCATATTGATCCAGAACTAATCAAAAGTCGCATCAATAAAATCATAACTAAAAATCTTACTATCAATAAAAAATATCATGGTGAAATGCTCAAAAATAAAATCTATGCTAACTTAATAAATCAAGGCTACGATCAAAGTCAAGTTATCGATGAATTAAATAAATATGAATTTTAGTATACAATAAATAAATTTGGGTATGATATAAACGGAGATGATTCAATGAAAAAAATTATGCCCATTTTTATCTTTTTAACTTTAATATTTATTACAGGCTGTAGTCTTGGTAATACCCCAACTAGCAAAGTAGATGAGCTAATGGGAAAATATCAACGTTTAGATACCGAGATAAAAGATGAAATAAAAGAAGTCGTGGCCAGTAATAACATTGATGAAAGTTATCAGGATAGATATATAAAAGCTTTAGAAAAACAATATTGTAACCTAACTTATGAAATCAAAAATGAAGCAATTGATGGCAATACTGCGATTGTCACAACACAAATCGAAGTAACTGATTATAAAAAAGCATTAAATACTATTGATCATGATGACTTAACTGATGAAGAATATTATGAAGAGTCGCTAACAGCTATTGAAGAAGCCAAAGAAAAAGTAACATATACAATTGACTTTACTTTAACCAAAGATGATGCAGGCAATTGGCAATTAGATGAACTATCCGAAGTAGATAAAAAGAAAATTCAAGGAACCTATTAATAAAATAAGTTCCTTTTCTTTTAAAAATTATCATATCCCTATAAAAAGTTAATATAATTAATTAGAAAAAGAAAAGAGGGAATATATGATAAATAAAAAGAATTTATGGTTTTTAACATTATTTAGCCTTGTCTTAGTTTTAAGCGTTTACTATGTAACAATGCCAAATGAATTACTAGTAACCACTAATGGTAACAATCTAAGTAACACTAGTAGTGAAGATGAAACAAGTGAAGAAGTATCCATTGAAGAATCTTCGGTCATTTCAGCTTTAAAAGTTGAAGACGACAACCAAGTTTTAGAAGAAATAAATGAATTAAAAAAGACTCTAACTGGTCTTGATATAACAACTGAAGATAAAAATGTTGCTTTTGAAAAACTAAAAACAATCAATCAAAACAATGGTAAAGAAGAGACCTTAGAAGCTAAGATCAAAAACGAATATGATTTAGAAGCCTTCGTTAAAATAACTAATGACCAAGTACGAGTTGTCGTGGGCAGTAGTGAACACTCAACTAAGTTGGCTAACGAAATTATGAACACTGTTCAAGAAGAATTTGATAGCAAAATGTACATTTCCGTACAATTTCAAGGATAAAATAGGTAAATACTCTCACTTAAAATCAAAAATAACATACAATATTATGAATAACATAAACCACCCTATAGGGAAGTGAGGTATTTATGAACAAAAGTATATTGACCAAAAGAGAAAAAGAAGTATTTACATTGCTTGTCGCAGGCAATTCTACTAGTGAAATAGCAGAACAACTAGGAATAAGTGAAAAGACAGTTCGCAATCACGTTTCCAATGCTATGCAAAAACTAGGCGTAAAAGGAAGAGCACAAGCTGTGGTGGAATTAATAAGATTAAGAGAAATTACTCTATAAGCCATTCATTGGCTTTTTTTCATTAACTTTTTAGGAAAAATGGGCCACAAAAAACCACTGGTTACCTCAGTGGTTTTAATATATTTATAATTATGACCTTTCTAGTACTTATAATATAGCTGTTCAGGTCCAATATTAAGTACGAAAGAAGAAAGGTCATAACTAATAATTTATCACATCCTAATTATATATACAAGTATCATCTTGTTTTTATCATGTCTTTAACCTGTGTTTTTATTCACATTTAATTGTTATTGTATATGAACTATTTCCTCTATATTTACCATCTTTAAAGTCATCATCACTATCATAAGAAAAAGCCGTCAATGTAATAGGGGACTTAATCATTTCCCAATCCGAAGATGCCGTCAATTTTATTGAAGATAAAATCGTTTTATCACTATATTCATCACTTGTCACATGACTATACCAACTACCAATTTCTTGATGCACATCATCATACAAATAAATTTGAATATAATCATAAAATTCATCCCCATCATCCGGATCTAACAATAATTTATTAAACGAAGTCCCATCACTTAGGTTAAATTCAATATAGTAACCAATATGATAATTATCAATTCCCTGATAGTCATCATAATATGTTTGCCAAACCGTTTGGAAATTATCACTACTAATACTATCATCTTTTGTCAAAAAAACTTCAAAAGAACCAATGTCGGCAATTCCCACACATGAAGAACTATATTCTGTAATTAGTTCTCTAGGTTTACTACTACCATTATATAGATACATTCCTAATGTAATTGGATTATCATCTTTATAACTATCTTCTATCGTTACGTTAGTTTCACTATTAGAAGAATTGTTTTCTTCTATAGGCTTTTCCTCATTTTTATCACCGCACCCACTAAGCAATAATAAACATATACCAAACCAACAAAAACGTTTCATTCTATCGACCACCTTTTCCTAATTATAACTTAAAAAAAAGAATAAATAAAGTCTAAAGCCCAATATTTAAACATATATATTACTAAGGTGATTAATTATGTTAAAGAAAATGTCCATCCGTAAAATAATCATATCTACATTCACATTATTTATTTTATTAATTATATATTTAATTCCTAGCAATGATGAAAATGAAATTGAATTAAAAAACAGTGGTGTTGAATACACATATAGTAATAATTTAAATCCCATCTATTTATTAGATAGTAATGATTATGTCGCCAGGACTTCCATTAAAACATGTGCCTGTGATGGTGTCGAACGTGCTAAAGACTTACTTGAAGGTCTCATCATCGATGGTAAAAAAAGCAACATCATTCCCAATGGTTTTAAGTCAATCATTCCCCCTGAAACCCAAATATTAGATTTACAATTACAAGAAGGAACTTTAACAATTAATTTTTCTAAAGAATTATTAGATATCAATGAAAAATATGAAGAGAAGATGCTTGAAGCAATCATTTATACCTTAACAAGCATTGAAGGCATTGACAATGTTATCATTCAAGTTGAAGGAGAACCTTTAACTAAACTTCCTCAAAGTGGTAAGCAACTTCCTACCGTTTTAGATAAAAGCTATGGTATTAACAAAATATATGAACTAACAAGTACCAAAGATATAACCTCATATACAACTTACTATGTTAGTACCTATAATGATAATTACTATTATGTCCCTGTAACTAAATACATCAATAATGAAAACCAAGATAAAATCAAGGTTATTATCGAAGAGATGAGTAGTGCTCCCATTTATGAAAGTAATCTCATGAGTTTTCTTAATGTCAACACTAAATTATTAGATTATGAACAAGAAGATAATATCCTAAAATTAAAATTCAACGATATGATCCTATCAGATATTACTAGTAATAATATTTTAGAAGAAGTAATATACACTATAAGTTTATCGATGAATGATATGCTAGGAGTAACAGAGATTGTTTTCTATGCTGAAGATGAAGAAATATATACAAGTAATATCAACGAATTAATGTAATGAAAATAAAGTACTAATATCAGTAAGGCTTTTTTTTCTTAAATAAATAATTATATAAGTGTACATAAAATATTCTTTAAAGACATTAAGTTAAGAAATACTACTTTATTTTATTTTTCTTTTAAACCTGAGGTAACAAGTTGTAAAGACTAATCATATATGATATAATTGAATTGGCATAATAATAATATTATTATTGTCTTTGATTCACAAAACAAAGGAAGTAAGGAGTGATTTTATGTATTGTGAAAATTGTGGCGAAAAATTAAAAGAAGGAGCAGAAGTTTGTCTAAAATGTGGTCATCAAGCTAAAAAAGAAACCAAAACTAACACCAAATTTAATGAACAAAATATTCCAAGTGAATATAAGCCCATATCTATGTGGGGATATTTCGGTTATGAAATATTGTTCATGATTCCTATTATTGGCTTTATTTTGCTACTAGTTTTTGCCTTAGGAGGCACCTCAAACAAGAACCTAAAAAACTTCGCTAGATCATATTTCTGCTTATTTATCATCATCGCAGTAATCTTTGTTATAATTGCCCTAATGGGTGCGGCCACTGCTAGTAGCTTATATTATTAATTAACAAAGTAAAAAGACTGGTTTACATCAAATTGATATTAACCAGTCTTTTATTAAAAAAAACTCAGAATAACTGAGTTTAAAATACAAAAGTGGCGTCCCAGACAGGATTCGAACCTGTGACCGCACGCTTAGAAGGCGTGTGCTCTATCCAGCTGAGCTACTAGGACATAACTCGTAAGTACTTACTAAGTATAGCACCAAATGTCCGCATTTGTCAATTAAAAATATCTATTTTTAGTTAAAAATTCGCGATTTTTTTTACTTTAGACTGTGAATAGTTACAAATTTCAATTTACTTAGTACAACACAATAACCTAATGTTGCATTTACAATGAGGATTTAGACAGGATAAACGCATATTTTTTCATACGTTTATCAAGGAATTCAGAAATGTATTGTTTACATTTAAAGATTATTATGGTAGAATGAAAAATGAAAAAAAGAATTGATACGAAAAGAAGGTGATTCAAGAAAATAAAATTTTAAACAATCAGTAAACAATTTAACGTCAACCCGAACTACAACATGTGATATATTAACCAATAAGCAAAATAATAAAAGTATAAGAAATGTAAAAAAATATATCATAAAATAGGAGGATAAAAATGAAAAGGATAAAAAAAACAAGAAAAGCAAGAAAGGCAAAAAAAACATTTGTATTAATGCTAGCTATAACATTAATATTAAATTTATTTAATTTTAATCCTAAAGTAGAAGCATCTACCAATGGCCATACCGCAGATGATGCTCTTAATTGGGTAAAATCAAAACTAGATATAAAAGTAGGATCAGGAGAATGTGTAGCATTAATTGCGGAATATTATTTGTACTTAGGACACCAATCACCAAAAGTAGGTTCTGCAATAGATTATGCATCATCAGCTAGTTCTCAACCTTCAGGCTGGCAAATATTACAAGGAATTCAACCTCAAAAAGGTGATATTTTAATATATTCAGCTAGTGCAGGAAACATTCATGGACATGTGGCTATATATGAATCAGATTATGTAACGTATCATCAAAATTATCTAGGCAGATATGTAAGAAAAATAACAAATCATTATACACAGATGTATGATGAATATCTTTATCCTATGCCTTATTGGGGAGTAATCAGACCAGACTTTGAAGAAAGATTTATACCGGATGGTTCAAAACAAGATATTGGAAATGATTTTATAGCATATATTACCCCAAAGTCAAATTCTAATTTAGCTGTGCAAGTAACAGGAACAGATAATGGATCGAATGTTAATTTAACACAAAAAAATGAAAACTCACAAAGTCAAAAATGGTATTTTAATAGACAAAGTGATGGATCATATACAATAATGAATATGGAGTCAAACACCTATCTAGATATTGAAAATACTGGAAATACTGACTATGAAAAAGTTCAAATATGGAGTGGTGGAACTAATGATAAACAAGCATGGTTTATCTACTCATATAATGGAGCATATAGATTAGTACCAAGATCATCGCAAAATGATCTTAGAGCATTAGATATAGGTGATGATATCATTGATGGAGCAAAATTACAAATATATAAAGCAGTATCAAACAATAATGAATGGCAAACTTTTAATATTGTCAAGGATTTAGGTGAAAAGCAAAACATTGGCGATAAATTTGTAGCTTTAATTGTTCCAAAAACAAATTCCGACTTAGCTGTTGAAGTTGTAGGAACAGACAACGGATCTAATGTTCAATTAGGAACAATTGATAATTCAGATGCTCAAAAATGGTATTTTAAAAGACAATCAGATGGTTCATATTTGATCCAAAACGAATATGCTAGTAAATATTTAGATATCTATGGTACAGGTAATACCAATGGTGAAAATGTCCAAATATGGAGTGGTGGAACTAATGATAAGCAAGCATGGTTTATCTACTCATATAATGGTGGATATAGACTAGTGCCAAGATCTTCCCCAGATAACTCTAAAGCTTTAGATATCGGCGATGATATTATTGATGGAGCAAATTTACAAATACATTATTATGTATCAAGTAGCAATTCATGGCAAACATTTGATATCATAAAAGAAACACAAGGTTGTGCTCATGAGAACGTCACAATTCATCCAGCTATTGAATCAACTTGTTTAACACATGGGCATGCCGAATATACAACTTGTGATATCTGTGGAGAAGTTATAAGTGGCTCTGCCGAAGAGTTACCACTAGCTGACCATGATTATGGGCAATTAATTGAAAGAGTAGATCCAATACACACAAGTACAACATTAAAAGATGGTGTTGAAGCTCATTATAGATGTTCAATATGTGGCAAATTATTTAATCAAAATAAAGAAGAAGTTACTGAAGAAGATTTAATAATTGAAGCACCAGAACATATCTATAAAAATGATTGGGTAAGTGATAATAACTATCATTGGAAAGAATGTGATTGTGGAAAAAAAATAGAGCAAGAGTCTCATCATGGTGGAGAAGCAACTTGTGTAAGTAAAGCCAAATGTGAAGTGTGTGGCCAAGAATACGGAGAACTCGACCCTACAAATCATCAAGATACCGAAATAATAAATGCTGTTGAAGCTACTACAGAAACAGAAGGATATACAGGAGATGTATATTGTCCATATTGTAATAAAATAGTCAAAAAAGGTGAAATTATACCAATCAAAACAACAGATAATGAAGATCAACCAGTAGGTGAAACAAGTCCCAATGAACAAAATAAAGATAACACAACACTATCAACAAACGAAAATAATACAACAGAAACAACAATACCACAGACAAGTGATAATAGTAACATAACATTATGGATAAGTCTATTAATTGTTTCAGGAATAAGCATCATAATCATTTTAAGAAAATGGATAAAGAGAAAACCAATTTGTGGTTAGAAAAATTAAGCACAACAAGAATTAAAAATATAACAGACTAATTTTACCTATAAAAGGACGAGATCATGATCTCGTTCTTTTTCATAAATATAATTATGTAGAATTCTACATAATTGTATAATAGAAAAGTAACAAAAAATTATCCAAAAACACATTGACATGACTATATATACATGATATAGTTTGGTTACATATAAATTAATTGTCTTATAAAACTTTAATAATATTTATAATCATCTACGCAAAAAAATATTAAATATACGAAAGGATACAAAATGAAAAGAATAATTAAATTTATCTTTCTTACTATTTGTTTATGCATATTTACATATTCAGCATATAATATTTATAAATATATAGAAGAAGAAAATGCTAATAAAAAATTAAACAATAAACTTATTGAAAAAGCAATTACTAATATAACAACTGTTAATAGTGATAAACAAGAAAAAAATGAGTATAATTTACCAATAAAAGTTGATTTTACTATCTTAAAACAGGAAAATAAAGATATAGTGGGGTGGATATACTCACCAAATACACCAATAAATTATCCAGTAATGCAAGGAAAAGATAACGAATATTATTTATCTAGACTTAGCAATGAAAATTATAATATTGCAGGAAGTATTTTTATGGATTTTCGTAATGATCCATATTTACAAGACAACAATACAATTATTTATGGTCACAATATGAAAAATGATACAATGTTTGGATCAATTCAAGAATATAAAAATCAAGAATATTATAACAATCATAAGATAATTTATTATTTCACGCCAAATAAAAGTTATATACTTGAATTATTTGCAGCTCAAACAATTCAAGTAGAATCAGATATTTATGACTTAACAATTATCAATGATACCAAAATACAGGAATTAATTAAAAATTCTGATTTTAAAAGCGATGTTTTAGTAAACGAGAAAGATAAATTGTTAACATTATCAACTTGTTCAGAAGAAAATGATAAAGCAAGATACATAGTAATAGGGGTATTACATGAAGTATAAGGAAAATTTAACATTCAATTTTTTCAGAAATTAAAAAAATGCCCCATTAGTCTATCAATTTATTAAAATATGATATATAATATTAAGACGTGGAGAAGTGATAAAATGAATGAAGTAAAAGATTATAAACAAAAAATCCAAAAAGTCGTTGGCTTACATGATTATAAAAAGGGAGAGCACTATCGCGGTTATATTAACTTAGAAGAAATGGATGAACAAGAAGATGGCATCCATTATTATGTTGATGTTCAATCTGAAAGTCAAAGATATCATTTTTACAATGTTGAAATAACTACCAAAAGAGGTCAAGTAGTTAATGCTACTTGCCCTTGTAAACAATATGAAATTACAGGTAGTTGTAAACATATCGCTGCCGCTCTTATCAACTATCAAGAAGAAATTTTGATGGATGAAGAAGAAAAAAGAATGAATGAAAGCCTAGCTATTCTTGAAAGATTCTATGTTGAAAAACCACAAAAATTTAAAATTCGTAAGCAAGCCCATCTCGAAGTTGAACTAGAAATAGTCAAAGGTTACTATCGTCAAAGATATAACATAAAACTAAAAATTGGTGAAGATAAACTATATACCTTAAATCAAAAACTAAATCGTTTTCTATCTGTATATGATAATGGAGGCACTATTGAATTTGGTAAAAACTTTATTTACGATCACGATGAATATTATTTTGATGAAACGGATACGGCACTAATTAAAAAACTACATGATGTCGAGTACTATCAACTAACTCATATTGATGACTTTGAAATTGACTATTATTTGGACATATTAGAAAACCATCCTGTTTTTATCACTGGCATCGGTCAAGTAACTAAATGGGTAAATGGTAACCCTTACCACGTTGAAGTAACTAAGGAAGACGATAAAATTATTTTAAATATTGCAAATAAAGATAAAGTAATGCAACTAGGACCCAATGTCAAACGTGTTGTTTATCAAAAACAAATATATACGTTAGATAATAAAATTGCCGAACTAATCTATTTAATGAATTATTATGATTTAAATAAGTTGGTCTTTAAAGAAGAAGATTTAGAAAAATTTACCAGTGGCCTTCTCAAAACACTCAAAGAAAATATAACTATCGCTGATAATTTAAAAGATACAATTGTTATTGCTAGTAAACCAACCGCTAAATTATATTTTGATTATTACTATAATGCCATTGCATGTACCATTAAATTAAATTATGATCATAATGAAATTGACTACTTTGAACAAAACAGTCATATTTTAAGAGATAATGAAACAGAAAATCAAGTCTTAAACGATATTATCAAATATAATTTTCTTATCAAAGATCAAAAAATAATTCTAGAAGATATTGATGCCATTGGCTCCTTCATGGAAAATGGTCTTCTTGAATTATCCAAAAAATATGAAATATTTACTAGTGAGAAAGTCAAAAATACCAAACTAGTACAAGCTAATGTTAAATCAACCTTCAATATTGGTCAAGATAACATTCTAAAGTATCAGTTTGATTTAGGAAATATCAGTCCTAATGAAATATTTAATGTCTTAGATGAACTAAAAAATAAAAAGAAATATTATCGTCTTAAAAGTGGTGACTTACTTAACTTAGAAGCTAATGATGAATTACAACAACTAGAGGAATTAATCAATGATTTAGATTTAAATAACAAAGATTTAACTAAAGAATATGGTGAAATTCCCAAATATCGTGCTATCTATTTAGATTATTTAAAGAAAGATAAATATAGTATCATTACAACCAATAATAGTTTTGATGAATTTATCAATAACTTTAATAAATATAAAGATGCTCAAATTAGTTTAACTGCCAAAGACCAAAAAATCCTAAGAGAGTACCAAGTCACTGGGGTCAAATGGCTATATAATATCTATAAATGTAATCTAGGTGGTATTCTCGCTGATGAAATGGGACTTGGAAAATCTATTCAATTTATCTATTTTATTAAACAAGTTTTAAAAGAGAAGCACGATGCCAAAATCCTTATTGTCGTTCCAACATCTCTTGTCTATAACTGGCAAAATGAATTTGAAAAATTTGGTAAAGATTTAAATTATAAGGTTCTCTATGGTAATAAAAGTATGCGTGAAGAACTTCTTAACCATCTTGACAATTATAACATTCTAATCACAACTTATGGCCTAATCCGTGAAGATCAAGATTTATATACTAATCTATCTTTTGAAATAATGGCCTTAGATGAAGCCCAAAACATCAAAAACAACAATGCCATGATGACTAAAGCTGTTAAAAAAATAAACGCATCATGTAAAATTGCTCTAACAGGAACCCCTTTAGAAAATAGTATTACTGAATTATGGAGTATTTTTGACTTTATCATGCCTGGATACTTAGCTAACATCAAAAAATTCAATTCTAAATATAGTATTAAAGATGTTGATCAAGATAACATTAATAAACTGGACAATCTCAAAAAACAAATCGCACCTTTCATTCTTCGTCGTAAGAAGAAAGATGTTCTAAAAGATTTGCCAGCTAAAATTGAAAACAATATTTATGTTGATTTAAATGAAGATCAGAAGAAAATATATGCCGCCGAAGTCGAAAAGACTAAAAGAAAAATAGATGAATTACTAAAAACATCTGGTTTTGAAAAATCACGTTTTGAAATTTTGACCCTTCTAATTAGACTAAGACAAATATGTATTTCACCTAATATCATTTTTGAAAACTACAAAAATGAAAGTGCCAAAATTGAAGAATTAGTCAAAATAGTCAAAGAAGTAATCACTAATGGTCACAAAATCTTAATTTTCACCAGTTTTAAAACAGCATTAGATTTAGTTCAAAAACGTTTTAAACAAGAAAAAATATCATCGTATACCATCGATGGCAGTGTTAACTCTAAAAAGAGAATGGAACTTGTTAACAAATTCAATAACGATGACACTAACACTTTCCTTATCACCATTAAAGCAGGAGGAACAGGCTTAAACCTAACCAGTGCTGATGTCGTTATTCATCTCGATTTATGGTGGAATCCCCAAGTCGAAAACCAAGCAACCGACCGTAGTCATCGCATTGGTCAAAAAAATAATGTTGAAGTTATCAAAATTATTTGTAAAGGTACCATTGAAGAGCGAATCCTAGAATTACAAAATAAAAAGAAAATTCTTGTCGATAACTTAATTGAAGACGAAGATCGCGACAAAAATATTATTAATTCATTATCTGAAAAAGACATTCAAAACCTTTTAAAATTAGATAATGAAGAGTAATTGGCAATATTTACCATTTACAACAAATATTTGATATAATTTAAACACCTAACAATAGTTAGGCAAGAAGTTCATTTTTAAGGATTAACTAATTAATTTTTAATAGTAATTCTACTATAAATAGAAAAACTAAGAAAAGACTAAGATATAATCTATCCTAAGTCTTACCATGTATTTGCTTAGACCATAATTAGTTAATTCCTTAAATGAACCATAATGCCTTTTGTCAAAAAAATGACAAGTAAGTTGATTGTCTTTTTTTTTTGTGATAAAATGTTAATAGAAGAGAGTTGATAAAATGAAAACAACATCATACAATGAAAATTCAATCAAAATATTGGAGGGCCTTGAAGCTGTCAGAAAAAGACCCGGTATGTACATTGGTTCTACTGACAAAAGAGGTCTTCATCATCTCGTTTGGGAAATTGTCGATAATGGTGTCGATGAAGCCTTAAACGGTTATGGTAACCATATCAAAATTACGATGCATAAAGATGGTAGTATCAGTGTTGCCGATCATGGTCGTGGAGTACCTGTTGGTATGCACCCATCAGGAAAGTCAACTCCTGAAGTAATATATACTATTCTTCATGCTGGGGGTAAATTCACCGAAGGCGGTTATAAAGTATCAGGAGGTCTTCATGGTGTTGGTGCCAGTGTTGTTAATGCCCTAAGTAGCATTATGGAAGTTGTAACTTGTCGTGATGGAGGCGAATATTATATTCGTTTTGAACATGGAGGCAAAGTAACCGTTCCTCTAAAGAAAATTGGTACCACAAATAAAACAGGAACGACGGTTAAATTTAAACCCGATCCTGAAATTTTTCCTAGTACCACATTTAATTATTCCATCATCTGTGAACGCATGCAAGAATGTGCTTTTTTAATGAATGGACTAACGATCGAAATCGTCGATGAAATCAACAATCGCAGTGAAAAATACAAATATGAAAATGGTTTAGAAGCTTTCTGTGAATATCTAAATGAAAACAAAGAAGCCATTCATAAACCTCTTTGCTTTAGCGCGGAAAAAGATAAAGTCAACGTATCAGTTGCCTTGCAATATACAGATAGTTATTCTGAAAACATTGTATCATTTGTTAATAATGTTAAAACCAGTGATGGTGGAACCCACGAAGTAGGATTTAAGACAGCTCTAACCAAAGTCCTAAACGATTATGCCAAAGAAAATGGCTTTATCAAAGGTAAAGACAAAAGTTTTGAAGGAAGCGACGTAAGAGAAGGCTTAACAGCCATCATCAGTGTCCAAATCCCTGAAGCCATCTTACAGTTTGAAGGCCAAACGAAGTCCAAACTAGGAACACCAGTTGCTAGAAGTATCGTCGAAAACATTACGACTGAAAAACTAAAATTTTTCTTAGAAGAAAATCGCGTTATTGCCACTAAGATTGTTTCTAAAGCCATCAAAGGTAAAGATGCCAGAGAAGCTGCCCGTAAAGCTAGAGAAGAGACCAGAAAAGGTAAAGATAACAAAAAAATCGAAAAAATCTTAAGTGGTAAGTTAACCCCAGCTCAAAGTAAAAACAGAAAAGAAAAAGAACTCTTTATCGTCGAAGGTGATTCTGCCGGAGGTTCTGCAAAACAAGGCCGCGACCGCAAAACGCAAGCTATTTTACCATTACGTGGTAAAGTTATCAATACCGAAAAAGCCAAATTAGAAGATATCTTCAAAAACGAAGAAATCAACACCCTCATTCACACCATCGGTGCCGGTATTGGAGCCGACTTCAATGTTAAAGATATCAATTATGATAAAGTCGTTATCATGACCGATGCCGATGATGATGGAGCTCACATCCAATGTTTACTTTTAACTTTTTTCTATCGTTATATGAAACCCCTAATTGAAGAAGGCCATCTCTATATTGCTTGTCCACCCCTATATAAACTAACTATTGGCAACAAAAGTACTTATCTTTGGACCAATGAAGAACTAAAAGAAGCAACTAAAGGCAAATCTAATTATAAAATTCAAAGATATAAAGGACTAGGGGAGATGAACGCCTCTCAACTATGGGAAACAACGATGGATCCCGAACGCCGAACTTTTATTAAAGTAAATATTAGTGATGTCGCTCTTGCTGAAAAAAGAGTCAACGTCTTGATGGGTGACCAAGTTGAACCAAGAAAAAATTGGATTGAAGAAAATGTCGTTTTCTCTCTTGAAGACGATTACAAAATAAAAAACAAATAAAACAAAAGATGACACAAACCGCGTCATCTTTTTTATATACTTAAACAGGTGACTAAAATATGAAAGTATATGTTGACTTAGTATTACTCTTAAATCTTGTTATTGATCTCTTTCTTCTTATCGCTGTTAGCATTATTCTAAAAAGAAAAACCAGTATTAAACGCCTAATCATCGCCGCCTTAATCGGCAGTTTAACAACGCTTGCTCTTTTTATCAAACTAACAAACCTAACATGCCTACTTATTAAATTTATTATTTCCATTATCATGGTTATCGTATCATTCCATTATCAAAATATCCGTTATACTATCAAAAACCTAACCTATCTATACATCACAAGTATCATTTTAGGAGGTACCCTCTATCTTCTAAATGTCCAATTTTTCTATCATCAAGAAGGCTTAACTTTTTATCATGATGGCTTAAGTCTGAACTTTATTGTCATCATCATTTTAAGTCCTATCATTATTTATTTATATATAAAAAATGTCAAGGAACTAAAAAATAACTATTCTAATTACTACCAATTGGACATATACTTAAAAGACCAAACCAAAATATCTTTAACAGGTTTCGTCGATACAGGCAACAACCTCAAAGATCCCTATACGAGAAGTCCAATCATAATTGTAAATCAAAGCAAAATACTCCCACAAGAACATTATTTACTAGTCCCATATCAAGTTGTCAACCATGAAGAACTATTAAAATGTTTCAAACCCCAAAAAGTAATCATCGATAATCAAATCATCACTAAAAAAGTATTAATAGGAATCACTGACAATGATATTACTATCGACGGCGTTGACTGTATTATTCATCCCGAATTAATTAAATAAAAGAAAGGAAGAAAAAAATGCACAAACTAATATTATTTATTAAAAAAGTATTATCTCGTTTTAATCATCTTTTCTATGTAGGAAGTACCGATAAGTTACCAGAACCATTAAGCAAAGAAGAAGAAGTAAAATATGTTGAACTAGCCATGCAAAATGATGAAGAGGCTAGAAACAAATTAATTGAACATAATTTAAGATTAGTTGTTTTTCTAGCTAAAAAATATGAAAACACCAATATTGATTTAGAAGACTTAGTATCGATTGGTACCATTGGTCTTATCAAAGGTGTAAACACTTATAAGTTAGATAAAAACATTAAATTAGCAACTTATGCCTCTCGTTGTATCGACAATGAAATTCTCATGTATTTAAGAAAAACCAAAAAAAAGAGAACCGAAATTAGTTTTGAAGATAGTTTAAGTTTTGATGGTGAAGGTAATGAACTTCATTTAGAAGATGTTCTAGGAACCGATCCTGATATTGTCACCAAAGGTTTAGAAGACGATTTAGATAAAACCATGCTTTATCAAGAAGTTAAAAAATTAGATCAAAGAGATAAAGAAATAATTGAACTTCGCTATGGTTTAAACGGAAAAAAAGAGATGACCCAAAAAGAAGTCGCCGACTTATTAGGTATCTCTCAATCATACATATCCCGTATTGAAAAAAAAGTAATTAAAAAACTAAGTAATATTATTAAAATATAACTATTTAAATCTCTTAAATTTCAAAGGATCAATTTGGTCGATGTCATAGCCCATTTCTGTAATTGTATCAATTGTCTTAACCATAATCATGGAACTATCTTCACTATCTAACCAACCATGTTTTGCCAAAACTTTTTTCAAAGTAGCATTTAAACTATCATTGTTTTCTTTTGCATGTTCGATCATATCTTCAGCTAAAATTTTGGCCATCTCGTCTATTTTCATAAACACCCTCCTATATAAATATTACCTTATAAAGGCACCCTTGTAAAGGTATATTTAAAAAGATTTATTCATGATACAATATAATTGACTTGGAGGTCAAAAACATGAATAAAGTAAGAGGGATTAGTGAGTTAAGAGATTATGGTAAAGTCGCAATTAACCTAAAATCGATCATGGATACCCGCCAAGTAAATGTTTATCAGATGAGCAAACTAACGGGGTTAAAACATAGTACCATCAAAGCATATTACACTAACGCACCCTTAACAAGAGTGGATTTAGATGTCTTAGCTAAGTTTTGTTATGTTTTAAACTGTAATATATCTGATATCCTAAAATATGTATCACATGAATAACTCACCAAAACACTTAATCAAAGTGTTTTTTTCCCTCAATCATATTGTAACACAAAAACTTGGTAATTTATGTAACCAATTTGGTTACATTTTTATTATCTTTAATCATTATTATTTTTCCTCTAGTTAAATAAAGTATGAATAAAATATATAAGCCAAGAATTATTTCCAATTGTCAAATAAAATAATTCATGATATAATTTAAAAGAAATAATTACTAAAGGAGGGACAATAATATGGATTATCAAGTAAAAATAACCGAGTTTGAAGGTCCCTTAGATCTCTTACTTCATCTAATCAAAGAATCAAATATTGATATTTATGACATATCAATTGATGAAATAACTAAACAGTATTTAGACTACATAAATAAAATGGAAGAGTTAAACATCAATGTTGCTTCATCATATCTTGTCATGGCGGCCGAACTAATGGAAATAAAGTCCAAATCACTTTTACCAAGTTCATCTAAAGATGAAGAAAGTGAAGAAGAAGATGAAGAAGTAACAAGAGAAAATTTGATCAAAAGGTTGATTGAATATCAAAGATATAAAGATATCGCTAACGACTTTCAAGAATTAGAAAATCAAAGACATGAAATATATATTAAACTACCTGAAAATTTAAATCATTTAATCATGTCTGAAAGTAGTAGCTATGCTCATCAAAGCGATACTGACGTTAGTGAATTACTTGATGCTTTTATTGCGTTTATTCAAAGGAAGAATGCTGAAAAGCCATTAAAAACTAAAATTACTAATAAAGAGTACAGTGTTAAAGAAAGAAAAAGTCGTATTAAAAGTTTGCTATTAACAAAGAAAAAAGTAACTTTTGATGAACTATTTGATATTTATAATAAAAGTTATATTGTTGTAACTTTTCTTTCCATCTTAGAATTAGCTAAAGAAAATACCATCAACTTAGAACAAAGTAAAAATTTTGAAAAAATCTATGTTGAACTAAAGGAGGGATAATATGCAAGCAGTATTAGAAGGATTATTATATCTTCAAGGAGATGAAGGATTATCCCTTGAACAAATCAGAGATATTTTAGAAATAACTGAAGAAGAAGCCGAAAGTCTAATAAATAGATTACAAGAGAACTATCAAAATCCCAATCGTGGTTTAACCATCAAATATTTAGGTAATGCCTATAAACTAACAACTAAAGAAGAACATAAAAAGTACTACGAAAAATTAGTGTCTACTCCTAAGTATTATCGCTTATCCAATTCAGCTTTAGAAACTTTAGCTATCATTGCCTATAATGAACCAATTACTAGAATTGAAATTGATAAATTAAGAGGTGTAGACTCTAGTTATGTTATAAGAAAACTAGTTGCCAAAGGCCTCATCAAAGAAAGTGGAAGATCAGACTTACCCGGTCATCCTCTTTTATATAAAACAACTGATGATTTTCTCGATTGTTTCAATTTATCCTCATTAAAAGATTTACCAGATATAAGCAAATATATCCAAGAAGAAACTGAAATTGACGAGGATAGCGACTTGTTTACATCCATATATAAAGAAGAAAATTAAAAAGAATCAAAGAAAAGGGGCTAAAATTTATGAATATAATTGATATCATAACCAAAAAGAAAAATCATGAACCACTAACGACGGAAGAAATTAAATATGTAATTGAAAACTATTTAAATGATAATATTAAAGATTACCAAATGAGTAGTCTTTTAATGGCCATCGTTTTAAATGGAATGAATGAAGAAGAAATAAATAGTCTAACTAAATTTATGTTAGAAAGTGGCGATCGAATTGACTTAACATCATTGGGTACAGCCGTCGCAGACAAACATTCAACTGGTGGTGTAGGGGATAAAACTACTTTGATCGTAGCACCTCTCGTTGCTTCATGCGGTGTCAAAGTTGCCAAGATGAGTGGCCGTGGTTTAAGTCACACGGGAGGTACTATTGATAAACTAGAAGCTATTCCTGGTTTTGTTACAAATTTAACTGAAGAAGAATTTTTAAATCAAGTTAATAATATTGGCTTGTCCATTATTACTAGTACCAAAAATCTTGTCCCTGCCGACAAAAAAATATATGCTCTAAGAGATGTAACCGGAACTGTTGAATCGCCAGCCTTAATTGCCTCATCTATCATGAGTAAGAAAATAGCATCAGGTAGTCACAATCTTGTCTTAGATATCAAAGTCGGATCAGGTGCTTTAATTAAAGATTTAGAAACAGCTAAAGAACTAGCTAACATCATGATTAAAATAGGAAATAGCAATAATATGAAAGTTATCTGCCTTTTAACTAATATGGATATACCTCTAGGTAACAATATTGGTAACACATTAGAAGTTGAAGAAGCCATTAATATACTAATGGGTAAAACAGATGGTCCTCTTAAAGAACTATGTGTTGCCATAGCTTCGTACATGGTAAGTTTAGGTCTAAACATATCCTATGAGGAGGCCGAAAAACAAATCTTAGATAATTTAAAAACTGGCAAAGCCTATACGAAGTTCTTAGAATTCGTCCAAGCTCAACACGGTGATTTATCAAAAATGACTAAAAAAGCCAACATCTATCAAGTAAAAACTAATAAACCAGGTTATTTAACTAATATTGATGCTTATAAATTAGGTAGATTATCAATGGAACTTGGCGCCGGTCGTGAAAATAAAGAAGATACTATCGATTATTCCGCCGGTATTATTATCAATAAAAAAATAAATGATTATCTAAATATAGACGATGTTGTTTATACCGTTTATACCAATAAAGATATTAATAATCTAAAGTTTGATATCTTTACTTTAAGTGAAACGCCTATTGAAAATCCTAAATTAATTTATGAAATTATTAAATAAAAGAGTTACCTTCTTTTCACTTTAGGTAATTCTTTTTGTTCTCTAGCCAAATTTAATGACTTGGCAAATTCATCAAAATTACGATGTTCTACTAAATAATCCGCAATAACTTGTAACATTTTTTTCTTATTAGTAATATTAACAAGATTACAAATGCCATATCCTTTATCACTAATAGTAATTATCGAAAATTTTTCTCCCGTAATAATTTCTTTAGCCATATTATTCTCGATATTAACAATAACATTACTAATAATATTACCTTCTAAAAAATCACTATAACTAGTTACAAGAGAACCTAAAAATAATTCTTTCATACTATAATATATGAAATATATTTTCACTGGTAACTCCAAAATTAATAAAACTATAATAATAAGCACAAGTTAAACTCATAACTTGTCTTTTTCTTTCTAAATAGATAACAGAAAATAAAAAAATGTGCTATAATATACTCTGAAATTGAATTTTAAGGAGGTTCTACTTATGAAAACAGATGATTTTGATTACTATTTACCGGAAAATCTAATTGCCCAAACCCCATTAGAAAAAAGAGATGAATCAAGGATGATGGTCCTAGATCGTCATACAGGAGCAATTGAACATAAACATTTTTATGATATTATTGATTATTTAAATAAAGGAGATATATTAGTTTTAAATAACACCAAAGTAATACCCGCTCGTCTTTTTGGTGTTAAAGAAAATACTGAAGCTCATATTGAAATATTACTTCTAAAGAATATTAAAGATAATACTTGGGAATGTCTAACTAAACCCGCTAAAAGGGTTAAAGAAGGAACCATCATATCTTTTGGCGATGGTCTTTTAAAAGCCAAATGCATTAAAGTTGGGGAAGAGGGTATTCGCCATTTAGATTTTATCTATGATGGTATCTTTTATGAAATTTTAGATAAACTAGGCACGATGCCTTTGCCACCATATATCAAAGAAAAGTTAGAAGATCAAGGTCGTTATCAAACCGTCTATGCTAAAGAAGAGGGAAGTGCCGCTGCTCCTACCGCGGGTCTTCATTTCACCGAAGAATTACTAAATAAAATTAAAACTAAAGGTATTACAATTTGTTATGTAACGCTTCATGTTGGACTAGGTACATTTCGTCCTGTTAACGTTGAAGACGTAACTAAACATAAAATGCATTCAGAATTTTATACCATGAATAAAGAAACAGCCCAAATTTTAAACACTGCAAAAAAAGAAAGTCGTCGTATCATCAGTGTTGGTACTACCACTACAAGAACACTAGAGACTATTATAGCTAAGTATGGTCAATTTGGAGAATATTCTGGTTGGACGGATATCTTCATCTATCCCGGTTTTAAGTTTAAAGCTATTGATGGATTAATAACTAATTTTCACTTACCAAAATCAACTTTAGTCATGTTAGTTTCTGCCTTTGCTAGCCGTGAAATAATCCTAAATGCCTATCAAGAAGCTGTTAAAAATGAGTATCGGTTTTTCTCATTTGGGGACTCAATGTTCATCAAATAATCAAAAATTGTTAAAAAAATGCGTTTTTTTCTAAAAAATTGCCATAAAAAAAAGGAAAATGGCAATTTATGTAGAATATTATAATTAGAGAGGTGATTTCATCATGGCACAGATAAGTGAAGAAATCATTAATGATATTCGTAAAAGAACTGATATTGTTGAAGTCATATCTAGATATCTTCCATTGACGAAAAAAGGTAAAAACTACTTTGGTGTTTGTCCTTTCCATGATGATCATTCACCGAGTATGAGTGTCTCACCTGAAAAACAAATTTTCACATGTTTCTCTTGTGGAGCAACGGGCAATGTTTTTACTTTTGTATCTGATTATGAACATATTAGTTTCATCGAAGCAGTACGCCTTTTAGGAAGTAAATTAGGATATAATCTAGAACATAGTACAAGAATTGAAAATCCTCATCAAAAAGATTTAGAAATTTATAAATTAGCTACAAAATTCTATCAGAATAATATAAATACAGCTTTAGGTAAAAATGCCGTTAAATATTTAGAAGATCGAAAAATTGATCGTGAAACGATGAAGAAATTTGAAATTGGACTAGCTATCCAAAAAGTATCGCTTACTGATTACTTAAAAAGTAAAAATGTTTCTCTAGATAAAATGATTGAACTAGGTATCACTAACAACACTGGTAATGATACCTTTGTTAATCGTATTATCTTTCCATTATATGATTTGCAGGGAAATATTGTAGCTTTCTCTGGACGTATCTATAACACCAAAGATAGCAGTAAATATCTTAATACCAAAGAAACACCATTATTTAAAAAAAGACAGCTCTTATATAATTACCATCGTGCTCATGAACACCTTCGTAAAAATGATTATATCATTGTTATGGAAGGCTTCATGGATGTTATAAGAGCCTCAACAGTCGGTATTAATAATTGTGTTGCTACCATGGGGACATCATTTACCAAAGAACATGCTAACTTAGTCAAAAAGATGACTGATAACATTATTCTTTGTTTTGATGGCGATGAAGCTGGTGAGGAAGCTACAACTAGTGCCATCAAAGTTTTAGAGGAAATTAATGTTGAACCTAAAATAATAAGATTAGAGGACTATAAAGATCCCGATGAATATATCATTAATAAAGGTAAAGATGCTTTTCTAAATAAAATTGCTAATGCTATCTCTGTCATTGACTTCAAAATGCAATTATTAAGACATGGGAAAAACCTAAAAGATATAAATGATATATCATCATTTTTAGAGGAGACGATTAAAGAATTAACCAAAACCAAAGATGACATTGTTGTTGAATTAACACTAAGGAAAATGGCTCAAGAATTCAATATCAGTTATGACACGTTATATCAAAAGTATCAACAATACAATAAACCTAAAGAAGTTAATCAACCAAGGCCAAAGACCATTGTCCAAAATAATGACCAAAATAAAACTCAATACGAAAAAGCTGAGCTTAGTCTCATCTATTATATGTTAAAAGATAGTGAAGTAATAAATATTGTCGAAAAAAAAGTTGGTTATTTTCCAACACCTACCATAAGATATTTATCTAACGAAATAATTGCCTATTATCATAAATATGGTCAAATAAATGAAGCTGACTTTATTAGTTACATTAGTGACAAAGAGGAATTAAAACAAGCACTAAGTAATATTCTTTCCTTAAACAATCGCCCGGAATTTAATAAAGAACAGACTAATCTAATGGAAATTGATGATTATATTATATCCATTAACAAATATGTTAAAGATAAAAAAATAAAAGAGTTAGAACAAAGTTTAAGAAATGAATCTGATATGCGAAAACAATTAGAAATAATAAATGAAATATCGAAGATTAAAGGAGTGAAATTATGTTAGAAGAAATCAAGAGTTATGAACAAAGAAAAGAAGCTTTAATTAAAAAAGGTAAAGAAAATGGCTATATTACCTATGAAGAGTTAGCGGCTGAATTAAAAGGCTTAGACTTAGATAGTGATAGTCTTGATGATTTATACAATAGCCTTATGGAAAATGATATCAATATCGTTACTGAAGAAAATATTGGTAATGATGAAGAAGGAACTGACGATGATGGGGGTGACATAGATCTTATTTTAAAAGATGCCAATATTGCTAAAGAATTAACCATCAATGATCCTGTCCGTATGTATTTAAAAGAAATAGGTAAGATAAGCTTGTTAACTTTGGAAGAAGAAACAGCTTTATCAGAACGTATTGCCAATGGGGATGAAGAAGCTAAAAATATCCTTGCTGAATCCAATCTTCGTCTAGTTGTATCCATCGCTAAAAGATATGTTGGTCGTGGTATGCTATTCTTAGACTTAATTCAAGAAGGAAACATCGGACTTATGAAAGCTGTTGAAAAATTCGATGCCAACAAAGGATATAAATTCTCAACTTATGCTACTTGGTGGATTAGACAAGCTATCACCCGAGCCATTGCCGATCAAGCAAGAACTATTCGTGTTCCTGTCCACATGGTTGAAACAATTAACAAATTATCGCGTTGTCAAAGACAATTAATTCTTGAACTAAATCGTGAACCAACCGATGAAGAATTAGCTAAAAAAATGAATTTATCTGTCGATAAAGTCCGTGAAGTCATCAAAATAGCTCAAGAACCAGTATCATTAGAAACACCAATTGGTGAAGAAGACGATTCTCATTTAGGTGATTTTGTTAAAGACGAAAGAAGTATGTCACCTGAAGAGTTTACTATCCACGAAATGTTAAAAGACGAAATCAGTGATGTCCTTTTAACATTAACGGAAAGAGAAGAACAAGTTTTAAGATTACGTTTTGGCTTAGATGATGGTAGTTGTAAAACTCTAGAAGAAGTAGGGCAAATGTTTGGGGTAACCAGAGAACGTATTCGTCAAATTGAAGCTAAAGCTTTAAGAAAATTACGTCATCCTTCAAGAAGTCGTAAATTAAAGGATTTCTTAAATGATTAAACTATCCAAACGTTTACTTCAAGTAGCTAGCTATATTCCCGATAACTGTCATCTCGTCGATATTGGTTGTGACCATGCCTATTTAGACATCTATCTTTATCAAAATCGCAAAAACATTCACATCATTGCTAGCGATATCAACGAAAAAGCCCTAAGTAGTGCTAAAACCAATATCGCTAAATTCAAACTGACAGAAAAAATCGAAACAAGAGTGGGAAGTGGCTTAGAAAACATTGAAGAAGGAGAAATAGATACCATTACTATGTCTGGTCTAGGAAGTCATACCATTGTAGGTATTCTTTACAATAACCGCTCCAAATTAAAAAATGTTAATCAAATTGTTATTCAAAGTAATACTAGTTTAGAATTCCTAAGATCAAAAGTTACCAAATTAGGTTACTATATCCAAGACGAAAAGCTCGTCAAAGAAGGTAAAATCTTCTATACCATAATTAATTTTCAAAAAGGTCGAAAAAGATATTCTAAAAAAGAACTATATTTTGGCCCCATTCTTTTAAAAGAAAATAGTAAACTATTTAATGAGAAAAACCAAGAAGATTTAACCAAACTAGAAATTCTTATGAAAATAATTCCTAAAAATCATTATCATTTACGCCTAAAGACCCATTTTAAAATAAAAACATTAAAAAAATTACTAAAAAATTAGCACTTGTCAAACTAAACAAAATATGTTATGATGAATATGTCAAGGAAACTTGCATACAATAAAAAAGGAACACTTAATTTCTCTATGTTGAGTGTTGCCGAAAAAATTTTTTGCTCCACCTAATTCATAGGATGAGTTAGGTGGTTTTCTTTTAAACTATTGTTTTAAATAACAATAGTATTAGAAGAAAGATTACTATAATTAAAGATAAAATTAAAAAATCTTTTTTACTCATAGTATCGCCTCCCTTCATTAAATAAATTAACAAAGATTGGCTCCACCCAACAATTAAATGTTCCTAAGACGATTATATAATAAAAGATTGTGTAAAACAAGCGAACAGTATTATTTTTTGGATAAAATTAATAAAAATAAAGTCTTGATTTAGAAACAAAGAAACTATATAATTAATATAATTTAAAAGTCATTATTTCATTTGGATTATAAGGAGTGCGGTAAAATGAATCAAAGTAAATCAAGCTTTATCAAAAGTCTTAAGAAAAATTGGCGATATATTGGTAAGAATAAATTTCAATTAATTTTATTTTTAATTCTCGTAAGTATTATGACGTTAACTATCGTCATTTTTCCTGCATTATCATCCAAGATTATCCTAGCGGCTACAGACAATTTATTAAATCAAGTTATTATCCTAGGTCTAATCAGTTTTCTCTGTGGTATTATCTATACCGTCACTGGTAATTTATCCAATAAATTTGAACAAGCCTTATACATAAAAATAGTCCAAGGAATTCAAGAAGAAGCTTCTGTAGAAACACTTAAACTAGAAACTAAAGAAATAGATAAAAATGGTACTGGTATCTTTATAGAACGTTTAAATAATGATACCAATACCCTCGCGGAAGTCTTTCTTATTATTATAAGTGATTTAATACCCCTTATAACAAAAATAGGCTTAGTCATATCAATTTTCTTTATCAATAAATACATGTTCATTTATTGCCTAATTAATGTTACAACCATCTATATAATTGATAGATATCGCATGAAAAAAGTTTATGAAGTAAGTAAAGAATTAAAAGAACAAACAGAAATCAAAACCAGCTTAACATCAGAAATAGTCAGAGGTTTTCGCGATATAAGAGTATTAAATATTGAAAATACAATCTTAAATAAAGTGAAAAATATCATTCATGCCTGTAATAAAAAATCATATGATTTAAGAAATATTCGTCGTAAATATAATCTCATCGAAGGAATAGTATCTGAAATGTTTCAATTTGGCTTTATTATCTTTGGTATCTACCTATGTAGTATAAACAAATTAGAAATAGCTAATTTTATACTACTATTCATGTACGGTAGTAACATCGAAACAGCCTTAACTAAACTTCCTGTTATCTTAGAAGAAATTAAGAAATTTGATTTATCAACAGAAAGAGTCTATGAAGTAATTGAAAATAATACTTATGCTAAAGAAAAATTTGGCACTGAAAAATTACCTAAAGCCCATGGTGACTTTGAATTTCAGAATGTAACATTTAGCTATGACGGCACTCACAATGTTATCGATAATATGAGTTTTAAAGTAAGAGCTAACGAAACTGTATCGTTTGTTGGCAAATCTGGCGCGGGAAAAACAACCATCTTTAATCTTCTAAATAAAGCATACCCCATCAAAGAAGGCAAAATTCTTATTGATGGTAAAGACATAAACACTCTAGATAAAGATAGTATCAGAAACAATATGTCGATTATCACTCAAAATCCTTATATTTTTAATATGAGTATCAAAGAAAATCTCGCCATTGTTAAACCAGATTTAACGGATGAAGAGATGATTAAAGTATGTCAAATAGCTTGTCTTGATGACTTTATTCAATCATTACCAGATAAATATGATACCATCGTTGGTGAAAATGGCATTATGTTATCAGGAGGCCAAAAACAACGCCTAGCTATCGCCCGGGCTCTTCTTAAGAAAACCGAAATAATTCTTTTTGATGAAGCAACGAGCGCTCTAGATAACGATACCCAAAGCGAAATCCAAAAAGCCATCAACAACATGAAAGGCGAGTATACCATTTTAATAATTGCTCATCGTTTATCCACTGTTATTGATAGTGATCGCATCATTCTGATTGATGATGGTCATGTTGTTGATTCTGGAACCCATTATGAACTATTACAAAAAAATGAATTTTATCAACATCTATACCAAAAAGAACTAGAGGAAAATTAAAAAATCAACCAGCCAATGGTTGATTTTTAAATGAAGAAACTAGGATTTTGTGAATTTTGGTAGGTAGCACTATTACTATAATCAAATTTCACATTATGAACTTGCTCATTATCTGTGTTGTTGCTAGTATTAGTATCTACCTTTTTATCATCAGTTTCATCCTTGAATGCTGAAGCAAGCCGTAACATCGATTTCATATTATTAAACATAGGACCTGCCTGTTTAACCAAGGGAATAGCTTGATTAACGACACCTAAAGCTCTTGAAGCATTATTTAAAAGACCACCCCAATTAACACCTTTAAGTGCTGAAGCACTTCGTCCAAGTTTTCCCATCAAGCCCATTCCTTGGTTCGTAAGAGCCCCGCTACCTAAACCTAAAGTTCCTCTAGATAAAGAAGCATAAGGCATCATCTGTGGCATAGCCATGCCATATGGAGTATAAAAACCCTGATTAAACATATCATTTACCCCTTCCTAAAATATTATATGATTTACTAGCCTAAATGTTAAATAAAATTAAAAAATAAAAAAAGAAGAAAAAGTATTAAAAAAAGAAGAAAAATATGATACAATATATTTAGAATAAAAAAATAGGAGGTGGAATGTGTGATACTTGATATAATTTTAGCACCCTTTTTAGCGGTATATAGAATGTTTCATAGCATATTTTCCCTCTTAAATCGCCCTATAAATAAAAAAGATGCACCAGGAAAAGTTGAACAAGTTTTAGACCCAAATAGTTTAACATCAGCAGATGCAGTTAAAAGTGAAAAGAAGAAAAGATATAAATATCGGGTTCGTGATGCCTTTGGTAAAGTAAGTGAAGGTATCTTTGATGCCTATTCTAAAGTTGAAGTTCATTCATTTCTTTTAAGTCAAAGTTATGAAGTAATTTCCATTGAAGAAGATAAATTATCGACTAGTCTTGGGCTAGTTCAACTAAGTCAAACCAGAAAAATGAATTATAAAGACTTAAACTTCTTTTTAACTCAATTATCAACCTATATCAAGTCTGGTATACCTCTTGTTGACTCTTTAGCTATTCTTAGTCGTCAAGTAAAAAAAAGAGGCCAAAAAGGTTTATATCAACGTTTAGTTTTTGAATTAAATTCTGGTGTAAGTTTTAGTGAAGCTATCAAAAGACAAGGCACCGTTTTTCCAAGCCTATTGATTAATATGCTAAAAACAGCCGAATTAACCGGTGACTTAACCGATACCTTAGATGATATGGCTGATTACTATCGAACTGCTGATTTCAACCGTAAACAAATCATCAGTGCTCTAACGTACCCAAGTGTCGTTTTTGTTTTCTCGGTCGCAGTATTAACTTTTATTTTAGTATACGTCGTACCTAATTTCGTCGATATGTTTGGTCAAATGGGAGCTGATCTACCATTTATTACCGTAATCGTTATTAACTTGAGTAATTTTATTACCAACAATGTCGTAACGATTATCGTTATTATTGTAGCTATCATTGTTCTCTTAGTAACGTTATATAAAAATATCAGTAGCTTTCGTTATTTAGCACAATCACTTCTTATGCATATACCCGTTGTTAAAAATATTATTATCTATAGTGAAGTAATAACTTTCACTAAAACTTTTGCATCATTAATTAATCATGACGTTTTCATAACTGATAGTATGGAAATACTAGGAAAAATAACTAATAATGAAGTATACAAACAACTAATTCGTAGTGCCGTTATCAATCTAAGTAATGGTGATGGTGTATCAAAAGCCTTCAAAGGTCATTGGGCTTTCCCTGATACCGCATATGAAATGTTAGTAACCGGCGAAAAAACTGGCCGTTTAGGTACCATGATGTCTAATGTTGCAATCTATTATCAAGAAGAACAAAAAAATTTAGTAACTCAATTAAAAAGCTTGATAGAGCCTATTATGATTGTCTTTTTAGCTATAACAGTTGGTATCATCTTACTAGCAGTTATTTACCCAATGTTTAGTATGTATGGCCAAATCGGATAGGGGGAATAAGTATGGAAACATATTATTTAATTTTTTTCTTTATATTAGGATCAGCCATGGGATCATTCTATCATGTTGTAGCAACAAGATTATCCAATAATGAATCATTAGTAAAACCAGGATCCCATTGTCATCACTGTAACCATAAATTAAAATGGTATGAATTAATTCCATTAGTATCATATATAATCCAAGGTGGAAAATGTCGTAAGTGTCATCGTCATATTCCCTTAAGTTATTTCTTAATAGAACTAATCACAGGAATTTTATTCGCCGTATGCTACCATGTCTTTGACTTTAGTGGTGAATTACTAATAGCGTTAGTCTACATATCCAGTATGATAATTGTTATCATAAGTGATATAGAATATATGATTATTTTAGATGAAGTCTTAATCTTTGCATCAGTTGCTATAACAATCATATATATTTTTTTCTTTGGCATAAATACCACTTTATCTCATTTGTTCAATGCTGTCGCAGCCTTTGGTTTAATGTATTTAATCAAAATAATTGGGGATTTTATGTTTCAAAAAGAATCACTTGGTGGAGGCGATATTAAATTAATGTTTCTTTCTGGATTAGTTATTGGTTTACCACTAAGTGTCTGTACCATTTTTTTAGCAACATTTATTGCTTTTCCTATTGCTATATATATATTATTAAGTAAGAAAGACAACATGATACCCTTTGGACCATTCTTAAGTATGGCCTCAGTTATCATATTAATATCTAAAATAAATATTCAAGAAGTAATTGACTTTTTAGTTAAATAAAAGTTACTATTCACAGCTAAATTCGACAATTAATTTCTTTATTTTAAGGACTTTATTGTATTTTTGAGTTTATAAATATGTGTAATAGCAAGTATTCACAGCCTATTTTTATCCAAATTTTAAATTTAAAGTACTATAAATTAAAGGGCAAAAGGCTGTGAATAGTAACCCGAGAACACCAATAGTTCTCTTTTTTCTGTTGTATTTTTAGCAAAATATAGTATAATGTTTATAGGAAGTGATATCATGTTTTATATTTGGTTAATAATAATCCTTGTTCTAGGAATAATTGAAATAAGTACTACTAATCTAGTAAGTATTTGGTTTGTCTTAAGTGGCTTACTATCCCTAGGAATATCATTTCTAACTGACAATGTTTTCATTCAATTTTTAGTCTTTGTTGTCTTTGGTATTATCTTTATGCTCTTAACTAAGCCATTCATCGATAAAATGAAAACAAAAGAAAATGCAAGAACGAATTTAGATCGTATTATAGGTATGAAAGGTATTGTTAAAGAAACAATTCCTAAAGATGGTGTAGGAGTAGTTAAAGTAGATGGTAAATTATGGACATCATACTCAAGTACTAGTGAAAAAATTGAAGAAGGAACACATGTCAAAGTATTAAAAATCAACAGTGTTAAACTAGAAGTAGAAAAATGGAAGGAGTAAAAATATGGATGTTTTAATAGTAATCCTAATCTTAGTTATTGTCTTTATCTGTTTAAATGTCAAAATAGTACCACAAGCCAAAGGTTATGTTGTTGAAAGAATAGGCTCATATTATAAAACATGGAGTAATGGTCTACATTTCATGATTCCCTTTATTGATCGCATATCTAATAAGGTATCATTAAAAGAAATAGTTAAAGATTTTCCACCTCAACCAGTTATTACTAAAGATAATGTTACTATGCATATCGATACCGTTGTCTATTTTCAAATAACTGATCCTAAATTATATACCTATGGTGTTGAACAACCTCTTAATGCTATCGAAAATTTAACCGCCACTACTTTAAGAAATATCATCGGTGAATTAGAATTAGACCAAACGCTAACTTCAAGAGATTTAATTAATGGTAAAATGTGTTCTATCTTAGATGAAGCAACAGATCCATGGGGCATTAAAGTTAATCGTGTCGAAGTAAAAAATATTATTCCACCACGTGATATTCAAGAAGCTATGGAAAAACAAATGCGAGCGGAACGTGAACGCCGTGAAAAAATTCTTCAAGCTGAAGGTGAGAAAAAATCAAGTATTCTTATTGCTGAAGGTGAAAAAGAAAGTGCCATTTTACGTGCCGAAGCTAAAAAAGAAGCTCAAATTAAAGTTGCCGAAGGTGAAGCTGAAGCCTTATTAAAATTAAAACAAGCAGAAGCCGATGGTATCAAATTATTAAAAGATGCCAAAGCGGATACTAGTGTTTTAACATTAAAAAGCTATGAAACACTAGCCCAAGTCGCTAATGGTCAATCAACTAAAATAATTATCCCATCTGAATTACAAAACGTAGCTAGCATTGGAACTGTTATTGGTGAAATGTTAAAATCAGACAAAAAATAAAAAATCCAAACTTAACATTGACATATATTGTCACAAAAAAGTGTATAATTGTAATGTAAATTACTTACAATTAGCATTTTTTTTGTTATAATGTTATAAGGAAGAGGTGACTAATATGCGTGTTATTGTAAGTGCTGGTGGAACCGGTGGACACATATATCCCGCATTGGCTATAATAAATAAAATCAAGAAAGAAGAACCTAATAGTGAAATATTATATATTGGAACCCATAACCGGATGGAAAAAGATTTAATCCCTAGTTATGGTATCAAATATGAACCTATTGTTATAACAGGTTTTAAAAGAAAACTAACACTTGAAAACTTTACAACGATTAGAAACTTTTTAAAAGCAAGAAAACGTTGTAAAGAAATTATCAGTAAATTTGATCCTGATGTTGTTATTGGCTGTGGTGGTTATGTAACAGGCCCTGTTATTTGGGCTGCCAAAAAATTAGGTAAAAAGACTTTTATTCATGAACAAAATTCTGTTGTTGGCTTATCTAATCGTTACCTAACTCGTTATGCCGATCGCGTTGGTGTCTCTTTTGCCAGCACTTTAAGTGAATTTCCAAGTGATAAAGTAACTCTTACAGGTAATCCTTGTAGTGAAAGAGCTTTGTCAGCCAAAAAAGCCAAAAAAGAAGACTATGGACTAAGCAAAGATAAACGATTAGTCTTAATAGTCATGGGATCATTAGGAAGCAGGACTGTCAATGAAAAAATAACAACTTATTTAGAGAGCTTTCGTCAAAAAGATTATGAAGTAGCCTTTGTCACAGGGGAAACATACTATGAAAAAGTAAAAAAATTACGTGTTCCAGGCAATGTTAAAATAATTCCTTTCGTCAAAGAGTTACCATCATTAATGAAATGCAGTGATTTAATCGTTTCACGTGCTGGAGCATCGACTATAAGTGAAATTACCGTTTTAGGAATACCAACTATCTTTATCCCTAGTCCCTATGTGACTAACAATCATCAGTATAAAAATGCTAAAGATCTCATGGACAAAAAAGCAGCTTTCTTAATTGAAGAAGAGAAACTAACGAAAGATCTTCTTATAAATACCATTGATAATGTCTTAAACAATGAAAAATTATATGATGAAACTAAGAAAAACTTAATCCCTTTAGGAATTAAAGATAGTAGTAGTCGTATTTATGAAATCTTAAAGGAAATGATCTTAGATGATAAAAAGTTTTTTTAAAGAAAACAATTTTGAATACCAAGAAGAAGTATCATTAAAACCATATAACACATATCGTATTGATATTAAAGCTAAATACCTTATCTTTCCTAAAAATAAAGATGAACTATTAAAAATATTAAAATATTTAAAACAAAATAATATCAAATATTTAGTTCTAGGTAATGGTTCTAATATCATTTTAACAATGGATTATTATGATGGTGTTATTATTAAATTAGATCATCTAAATAATATAAATATTAATAATGATGAAATCGAAGTAGAGGCAGGATGCTTTCTTCCTAAGTTATCTAAACAAATGGCAAATAGTAGCCTAAGTGGTCTAGAATTTGCCAGTGGTATTCCTGGTCAAGTTGGCGCTTCCATTGCTATGAATGCTGGGGCTTACAATAAAGATATGGCTAGTATTGTAACAAGTGTTACCGTTATTAATCCTCATTTAGAAGAAGAAACCTTACTTACTGAAAACCTAGATTTCAAATATCGTTCATCCTTTTTAAAAGAACATGAAGACTATATTGTCATCAAGGCTACCTTAAAACTAACTAAAGGAAGTAAAGAAGCAATCTTAAATCTCATGCAAGATCGTCAGAAAAGAAGATTAGCTACACAACCATTAGAATATCCCAATTCTGGTAGTGTCTTTCGTAATCCTATAGACAATTATGCCGGTTCTTTAATCGAAAATTGTCATTTAAAAAATTATCATATTAATGATGCCTATGTATCCGAAAAACACGCCAATTTCATAATCAATAAAGGTCATGCTACTGGTAAAGATATTGTTAATTTAATAGAATATATTCAAAAAAAAGTCAAAGAAAAATATCATATCGAATTAATTTTAGAACAAAAAATAATAAAATAGGGTGTGAATAAGTATGGGTAAAAAAACAATAAAAGTTAAAGTAAAAAAGAAAAAATTAAAAATAAAACGCATAATACTATGTTTATTAGTTTTGGTTTTACTATGCTTTTTCATTAACTATTTATTAGAAATGCCCATCAAAAATATCTATATTATAAATAATAAAATATTAAAAGATCAAGAAATAATTAACAATGCTAATATTCAAAACTACCCATCATTTATTCTTACAACATCTAAAGAAATAAAAGATAATATCTTAAAAAATCCCTATATTAAAGATGTCAAAATAGAAAAAAAAATAGGTAATAAAGTTTATATAACGGTCGAAGAAAATCGCCCCTTATGTGTTACTAAAGATACCAATGAACTAGTTTTATCTAATGGTATCATCGTCAATAATAATCGTTTCCTAAGTGACTTACCTGTATTAATTAATGATATAAGTAGCATCAGAGAAGCTTTTGCCAAAGGCTTTAGTAAAGTCGATGATGATACCTTATCTAAAATATCAGAGATTGAATATAGCCCTGTCGCTGTCGATCAAGAACGTTTTCTCTTATATATGAATGATGGTAATTTAGTATATATAACCTTAACTAAAATTGAAAAATTAAATAAATACACCAGTATTTATCAAGAAATGGAAGGTAAAAAAGGTATCATTTATTTAGATTCTGGTGATTATATTGAAATAAAAGAAGATCCTAGTAATAATACTGATGAAAATGAAGAAAATGCTAATTCCAATGATGATGAAGCAAATCCAAACAGTAATCCTGAAACAAATGAAAATACTCAAACAAGTAACAATGATGAACCTCAAGATAATAATACAACAGGACAAGAATAGAAGGTGAAAATATGAGAACAAAAAAAGTAGCACTAAATACAATATGTGATATTGTACCATATATCTTAATAGGTATTGTCGGAATAGTTAAAGTAAATATTTTAATTCAATATATTGGTGACGTAGGAAACGGTTATTATCAAGTAATAAATCAAATAATTGCTTATGTTTTCTTAGCTCAAGCTGGCTTTGGTGATGCTGTTATCTATAAACTATATAAGCCCTTTGTTGAAAAAAATAAAGATGATATCAATGCCATATATTCAGGGGCTAGAAAAATATTTAGAATTATTGGCTTTATAATTTTAGGAATAATCTTCTTAGTATCCCTTTGCCTATATTTATTCTATGGCTTTGAAGATGGCTATCGCAATAGTGCTTTATTCTGTTTTATTGTTATTTCAACATCATATTTAATTGCCTATTTCGGTAAAAATCAAACTTATATGGCTGTTTTAAGTGCGGCTCAAGAAAAATATGTTTATTCTCTAATATCAAATACCATGAAATTAATATGTGATATTTTAATTATCGTTGTCGTCATTAAATTTAGAAGTCTTGAATCAATAGCTATCTTAATTGCCATTATTAAAATAATTGAAGAAATAGTTATGCGTATCGTCGTTGGTCGCAAGTATAAATGGTTAAAAGAAATAGAAAGAAAAGATACTTCGATGGTTAAAATGACTAAAGACTTAGTTTGGGTTCAAGTTGGTTACTTAGCTTTAAATAATGTTGATTCACTTCTTTTAGTTGCCTTCATTGGCCCAACCATGGTAAGTATTTATACATCATATAACTTTATTATACGATATTTAACAGAAGTATCCTCCCGAGTCGAAATGGGGGCCGTTTATTCCTTTGGTAATGTCTTTGCCAAAAAAGAAAAAGAGAGTAAAGTATATTCACTATTTAAAGAGTTTATGATGCTCTTTGCTATTTTAGGATTTAGCATGTCTCTAACTTTCTTACTTGGAATAAGAAGCTTTGTCACTGTTTGGATTGGCAAAGAAAGCTATATTCTAGGCTATCTAACCGTTGCCTTCTTTACTCTAGCAGTCTTCTTAAATATTATTTACTATCCATTATTAGCATTAGTAAATGCCAACGGTCTATTTAAAGACAATAAGAGACATATCTTTATCTGTGCTGCAACTAACTTAGTACTATCTCTAATTTTAATTAATTTCTTTGGTATCAATGGAATTCTCTTTGCTACAGCTTTATCATTCTTAATCAATGTTTTCTTAAAAAACAAATTAATATCCAAGAAAATATTAAAATCTGTCCCACACTTTGAACTAATCAAAAAATACAGTCTCATGATAATTATCTTCATTTTATGTTGTATCATTCTATATAAACCAGAAAGCATTATCTTAAATATGACTACAACATTACCATTATGTATCATAACTATTGTTGCTATCTTCATCTTCCTAAGTATGATTATCGTAGGAACATTATATTTATTAAATAAAGATACTCGTAACTTAGTTAGTCGGATCATCAAATTAATTAAAAGAAAATTATAATAACTTTTGAGTTTCGGTTTTTTTTTAGAAAATATAAATTCTTACTTTTATTAATAAGATTTTTGTTGAATCTAAAATTGTTTAGCATAAATATCATTTTTAGCTTTATTTTTCAATGAAATTAGAAAATTTTACCTAAACTCAAGTAATAACTTTTTTAAAAAAATTGACATCTTTTCAAATTTTTTATATAATCATGGTAGAAGATAATAAAAAGGAAGTGTGATTAATTAATGAAAAAAATAAAAATTTCTCGTCTTGTGTGGATTATAGGATTAGTATTAATTGCAGGTTTAATTATTTTTATGATAGTTCAATTTGCTTTAAGCTATGGTGAAGATAAGTCATTGTATATTTATAATTGTCAAATGGATGATGACTATGAAAGCTTATGTACCTCTACTAGTGAAACAAGTTTTGAAGAAAGCGACCTAGTATCAACTTACACATGTCATGGTAATACATGCCCCAATATTGAATCAATTATTAATATGACAGAACAAATTATAGTACTCCAATATGAAGATGGTAGCCGTGTTTTATATGATGCTAAAAATGGTAAAGTCATTAATGAAGAATATAAAAATTATTATGTCCTTGTAGATGATGAATATCAAGTAACAGGATATGTAATTCAAACTAAAGATAATACTTATGGCTTAATGAACAAAGAAGGTAAAGCAATAGGGGTTACTGATTATGAAGAAATAGGTCATATAGATCCTGTTATCTTTAATGACTATAATAATCAATATATTACTGCTTTAAAAAATAATAAATATGGTGTAATTGAAATTGCTACTGGTAATGTCATTGTTGATTTTAACTATGATGAATTACATATAAATGGTAATGCTATTATTAAAGTCCAAGATGGTTTATTATATCCAATCGATCGAAATGGCAATAATATATTAAATAATGGTTATAGCTACATATATGGTTATGATAACCTTTATGTAACAATCAAAGATAAACAATTAAATATTTTAGATAGTGAAGAAAATACTCTTAACCCAAGTCCTATAGCTATCTATGAAGATTATGACTATACTGACCCATATACATTTAATAATATTAGTACATATCAATTAGAAAATATCATTTATATATTATTAAAAAATGGTGATGTGTACGTTGAATATCAATATAATATTGATACTCAAGAATTAACGAAGATTTAAACTAAGAAGACTTCTTAGTTTTTTCTATAAAAATATCGTGTAAAGTAGATAAAAATAATTGTAATTTATTCAAAACTATGATAAAATGATATCAGAGTAAAAAAGAATAGGAGAGATATTATGGCTTTAAATAAATTAAAAAAAATGATAATTGAAGATGAAGAAACAACTGGCGAAGATGAATTCTATGATGCCAAAGATGTCAAAGATGTAAATTCTTCTAGTAAAGGTGGGAAAATGATCCTTTTAGAACCACGCGCTTATTCAGAAAGCCAACAGATTGCTGATCATTTAAAAAAACGCAATACTGTCGTTGTAAATATGAAAAGAGTAACTCCCGATCAAGCTAAACGTATCGTTGACTTTTTAAGTGGAACTGTTTATGCTATTGGTGGCGATTTACAAAAAATAGGCATGGGAATTTTCTTATGTACTCCTAAAAATGTTAATGTTGAAGGAAGTATCTCAGAAGATGATGATAAAGCAAAAAAAAGTAAAAATGATATTGACATAGAATTGTATTAATAATGAGGTGAGGCATTTATGAAGAGGTTTAACGTAGTTTCCAATGGCTATGACATTAGTGAAGTAAATCGCTTTATTGATGTTGTAATTAATCGACTTGATAAGTTAAACAAAGAAAATGAGCATTACATCAAAGAAATTGCAGATTTAAAAGAACAATTAGAAGAAAATAAAAGAGTTGATGAAAAATTAAGCAAAGCTATCATTGCTGCCCAAGAAACATCAGACCGTATGAAACAACTAGCTAAAGAAGAAGCAACACTAATTATCGATGATGCCAAAAGAAATGCCAATGCCATTGTTCATGAAGCTCTTGTCGAAGCAAGTAAAACCGAAAATGAAGCAGCCTTATTAAGAAAAAACATTACTGTATATAAAAATCGTGTCAAAAATATCTTAAAATCACAACTTGAAATTGCCGAAGATTTAGATAAACTAGAACTATAAAAGCTCAAAAATGAGCTTTTTTTGAAAACTTTTTTCCCCTTATAATATAAGGGATTAAAAGTAAAAACAATCTCCCAATTTGCATTTTTTTCCATAATTTGGTACAATAACTATCGTGCCCCAAAAAAATACAAGAAGGAGAGAAGTTTTGTGAATTTATTTTTAAAGAAGAAAATAATTGAAACAAGTACAATTTTAACATTGTTCATTGTTATCATTTATTTGGTAAGTTTTCTTGATTTGAATGTTCTAACTTTAAAAACAAATAAAGAACATTATGTCACCTTAGATTTAGCAGTTCAAGAAAATGAAGACTTAAAAGTACTTATAACAAATCGACATTATACAAGTCCTAACTTAATGGCTATTCCATTAAGCTTAGAAATTGAAGCACCTTTAAGCTTAGAAATTGAAGCACCTTTAGAAGAAAAAGAAAAAGAACAAGTTGAAGAAATACCTGTTAAAGAAGAAGTGGAACCAGAAGAAGTTACTAATCAAGAAGTAGTACCTGAATCTGAGCCTGTTTCTGATACAACTAATTATAGTTTAGGTGATCAAATTGTAGAATATGCCAAGCAATTTGTTGGTAATCCCTATGTCTATGGTGGAACTAGTTTAACTAATGGTGCTGATTGTTCCGGATTTACGATGAGTGTTTTTGCTAATTTTGGCATTTCTATTGCCAGATCATCATATGACCAAATTAATTCTGGTTATCAGGTATCCCTTGATAATATAGCCCCTGGCGATCTTGTACTATCAGGATACGATGGCGTTATATCGCACTCATCAATGTATATTGGTAATAATCAGATTATCCATTCGTTAAATGAAAATGTAGGTATCGTTATAACCGATATGTACATTATGCCTATTATTGCTGTAGTTCGTGTAATTTAATAAGAAGTAGTATCAAAAAACTACTTCTTTTATATAAGACTATTAAACCAAAGGTAAAATAAATTTTATCTCTCTTTGTCGTTGCCGCCAAGGTCTACCTGCCAATAGAAGCTTTTCACATTTATTCATCGGTTAAACTATGATGATTATCATCAGTCCTTTTTTAATGCAATAGTAACTATCATTAAAAAAACTTAGCAAGTTTTCACAAAAGCTTTAACAAGTTGTCACTAACTTCTTGCTAAAAAAACTATTGTATAGTATAATTAGAGTAGTTAGAATAGAAAGTAGGTAGGAAGAGGGAATGAAAAATATTAATAATAACCATGGTTTTACATTGTTTGAGCTATTAGCAACCATTATTATTCTAGGTGTTATCGCTTCGATCACCACTGTTACAGTTTTAAATGTTACAAAACAAGCTGAAGAACAGAGTATTATAATAACAGATCAAAGTTTACAACTTGCAGCTCGTGATCTTGTCAATGAAATATTAATTCCAGAAAATATTGAATGGACTGAAGATCCTGAAAATGAAACACAAGAATATGTTTGCTTTACAGCCCAAGCTTTAATTAATTATGGGTTCCTAAATAAAAATCAAGTCGATGATCCTAATCAATTAATCAGAGTAATGCGTGATAAAGAAACGTTTGTTTTTATTAATGAAATGATAGTTAATAATGATGCTGATTGTGCGGGAGGTTTCCCTTATGTTGTTTATACTGTTGATGGTACTAAAGGTAATGTTTATAATGATATCCAGTGGTATGTAAGTAATACTACTGTAAATATAACACCAAAACCAGAAAA
>CALVRZ010000006.1 GCA_944358875.1 uncultured Bacilli bacterium | reverse complement strand
AAATTAAATGAATCGGATTGGATTATTTATAAAGATAACGAAAATGTCCCACCGATAGTATCAGAAGAGTTGTGGGATAGAGCTAACAAAAAATTAAAGGAAAGGCAAGATAGTTTTACAAACAGGGCAGTAAATAAAAAAGTATTTCAAAATAGATATACTTATTCCGGTAAAATTTATTGTGGGCATCACAACTTAACTTATCATAGATCATCGGCTGGTAAACGAAAAAATAATCCAGTATGGGAATGCCAAGTATACCGGAAAGAAAGTTTAAAGGGTTGCTCTAATCCTAGAGTATTTGAGTATGAATTAGATATAGTTTTTAAAGATATGTTTAAAAAATTATTGAAACGAAGAAAGCATATTTTTGATGATATATTAAATGACTGTAAAAATTATTTAGAAACAAATAATAATGAGTCTGAAATAAAAAATATAGAATCCAAAATTTTAATGTTTAATAATAAAAAAGATAAATTACTAGAACTTGTTATGGAGGAGTATTTATCTAAAGAGGACTATAAAAAACAGGTGGATTTAATTAATGAAGAAATAATTACTAATCAAAACAGATTAAATGAATTACAAAATAACAAGCAAGATAAAAACTATATAGAAAATAAAATTAATGAACTAAAAGAAATGTTAGATAATTGTTTAACTGATGATGAGTGTTTCAGTGATGTATTTAATGAATTAATTGATAGAATCTATGTTTATAAAGAAGAGAATAAAAAGATAAAACTAGATATTTATATAAAAACAGGAGAAAGCATAAATATATTCTCTGATAACTTGGATAGAAAGTTTCATTTAATAGACGACGTTACAACAAATAACAGCTGTATCCGCAGCCATTAATGGAGGAAAATTATATCAACCATATATTGTTAAAAGAATTGCCGAACACGAGACAGGGGAGATTATTTTAGAAAACGAACCTACATTTGTAAGACAGGTTATCAGCGAAGATACAAGTCGAACAGTTCGCATGGCCTTAGAAAGTGTCGTTGCTTTAGGTACTGGTCGTACTGCTTACATTCAAGACTATAGAGTAGGAGGCAAAACTGGAACGGCCCAAAAAGTCAACAATGGTGCATACATGGTCGGTAATTACATCGTTTCTTTCATTGGCTTTCTTCCTGCTGATGATCCTCAAGTTGTTGTCTATGTTGCTATCGACCATCCGCAAGGTGTAACGCAATTTGGTGGAACTGTCGCCGGTCCTATTGCCAAAAATATTCTTACTGATGCTATCACGGCTCTAGATATTGAAAAGCCAGAAGGAGGCTTAGATAAAGAATACCAATGGTATGAAAGTAAATACTATGAACTACCTAATGTTGTTGGTTTAACCGTCAAAGAAGCTAACAACGCCTTATCAAAATTTCAAATTGCCTATACTGGAAGTGGTAATACTGTCAAGGAAATGAGTCCTGCTGCCGGCTCCAAATTATCCGAAGGATCAACCGTCCGTCTTATGCTTGGCAATTGACAAAAAAATGTCAAATCGAACAATAAGTATAATAAAAGACATAATTTATGATATAATTAAAATAAGAAATTATCGAAATGGAAGTGAGTAATTATGTTAACCCTAACCAAATCATTATTTGCCTTAATGATCGGCTTTCTTTTAGCAACCGCTTTTGGTTTATTTCTAATTCCACTTTTAAAAAAAATAAAAGCTGGTCAACGCATTAATGTTTATGTCGAAGCTCACCGTGGTAAAGCCGGGACTCCAACTATGGGCGGTCTCATCTTTATCATTCCAACAGTTTTAACTATTTTAATATTGTTATTGACAGATAGAATAGAGTACTCGACCAATCTTTTCATTGTCTTATTTGTTTTCATAAGTTACAGTGCTATAGGCTTTCTCGATGATTATCTAAGCATCAAAAGAAAAACTAACAAAGGATTAACACAATTTCAAAAACTCTTCCTTCAATTTATTGTCGCCTTAATCTTTTATATTCTCTTCCGTGAATTTACCAGTGGTGATTCATATTTAAGAATAAGTGCCTTTGGTATTGAATGGAATCTGGGTTGGTTTTATGGAGTGTTTATTCTTCTTTTATTAGTTGGTAGCTCCAATGCGGTTAATCTAACTGATGGTTTGGATGGTCTTGCGGGTGGCTTATCAGCGATTGCCTTTGTTGCCTTTGGTCTTATTGCCTGGGGTAGTCATTGGATCGAAGGCTATCAAGATTTAGGTATCTTCTGTTTTGTCCTTGTTGGTGCCATCATGGGCTTTCTCGTTTATAATAGTCATCCTGCCAAAGTCTTCATGGGCGATACCGGTAGTCTAACGCTAGGTGCTACTTTAGCAACTATTGCCATCTTGACCACTCACGAATTATCACTTGCTGTCGTTGGAGGCGTCTTTGTTATTGAAACATTAACGGTTATCATCCAATTAACATCTGTTGTTCTTTTCAAAAAGAAAGTCTTCTTGATGACCCCCATCCATCACCATTTCGAACGCTTAGGATGGAGTGAAGGGGATATCGTTAAATTATTCTGGATCGTTGGATTCATTCTAAGTTTATTAGCATTAATTTATGGCGTTTGGTTATAGCATTTTTCTAAGGGGGTAAAAATGAAAAAAGTCGATCTTATCTTACTGTTTAGTATCATTATTCTGTCCTTGTTTGGTCTTCTCATGATTTATTCATCGTCCTATGTTTGGGCCGAATATAAATTTAATGATCCATACAAATTCTTAAAATCACAAGCTATTTTCCTAATCACTGGATATCTCATAATGACTATAGTAGCCAAAATACCTTATACCAAGTATTTAAACAAAGCAAACATTATCTACGGTGTTTGCTTTTTATTATTAATTTTAGTTTTAATTCCTGGGATTGGTACTGTTAGAAATGGTTCTAGAAGTTGGTTTGGTATTGGATCGATGGGTATTCAACCCAGTGAATTCACCAAATTAGCTCTAATCATTTTCACATCCAAATATCTATACAAAAATGAACGTGACATTAAAGATATCAAAAAAGGTGTTTTCCCAATTTTAGGAGTTCTCTTATTAACCTTTGGTCTAATTATGTTAGAACCTGATTTTGGAACTGGTGTTGTTATCGTTATGACTATCGTCGTCATCCTATTTATAAGTGGTGTCAAAATGAAATTCTTTGTTAAAATAGGCCTTTTAGGATTAGTAGGAGTTGCTGCACTTATCTTAGTCGCCCCATATCGTCTAGCTCGTATCGTCTCCTTTTTAAATCCCTGGAGTGATCCTCTTGGCAGTGGCTTTCAAATTATTCAGTCTCTCTATGCCATTGGTCCTGGTGGTTTATTAGGCTTAGGTTTAGGTAACTCTATTCAAAAACATTTCTATCTACCAGAACCCCAAACTGATTTTATCTTTTCTATTATCAGTGAAGAATTAGGTTTTTTAGGTGTCTTAATCGTATCATCACTATTTTTAACCATTATCTATCATGGCTTTAAAATAGCTATGAAATGCAATAATAACTTTGGCAAGTATTTAGCTTTTGGGATAACTTTCGGTCTAGCTTTTCAAACATTATTAAATCTAATGGTAGTTGTAGGCCTAATTCCTGTCACTGGCGTTACCCTTCCATTCCTATCGTATGGAGGTAGTTCTCTTCTCATAACGATGTTATCGATGGGTATTCTTCTCAATATATCCAAATATGAAGAATAAAAAACTTACTTGCTGTCATAAACATCATTCTAGTTACTAAAGTAACACTGCTTATTTTTAAAATACCAAAAAATGCTTTCTAAGATAATATCACTAAAAAATATCAAAAATTGAAGGATTATTACCTCAAATAATAAAACTATGATATAATTAACTAAACACAAATAGTTATTTATTGAATATGATTAATAATCATAAATTAATTATAATAAAAAAAGTAGTGTGAAAATCATTAGTAGTTTACAGATAAAAATAAATTTAGTAAAAATAGAAAAAAAACAATATACATAATAGTTAACCTATGGTATAATAAAATTGTCTAAATCTATAAGATTGTGGACAGTAAAGAAATAGGGAAAATATAAAAGGAGTGAAAAAATGAAAAAACTAAAAATATTTATTTTATTGTTTTGTATAAGTTTTATTATGGGAGGAACCAATATTATTAATGCTTATACACAAACTAAAAGTTTAAAAGGATTAAAGGCTGATTTTCTAGGACAACCTCATTATATCCCAGATGTTATTGGTCGAAATGGTGGAAAAGAAGAAGAGGGCATGACCAAAACTACATTTAGCATTCAAAAAGTAAATGCAACAATAAAGGATGATCGTAGCGTATTGTTTGCAGTTACAGATGAAAATGGTGGTGTTGCTTCTGGGAATAATTGGCAATCAATTTTAGGAACAACAGATGGCTATGCAGAACTTGGAAATCCTAATGGACAAATAAGTGCACCAACATCAATGACTGGATTAAAATTTGCCGCAGCATCAAAACTTGCATTACCATGGACTCAAGCAGAATTTTCTAGTGGTACTTGGGTAATAGATGATTAAATTATTTTTCCCTATTTCTAATTATATTTGGAGGTCTAATTCATGAAAAAACAAGGAATAAAAATTCTTATTTTATCTACAATTTTACTTATTATTCCCATTATAATATCACTAACGCTTTTTCTGTATAATAACTCTCTTGAAAAAATAATTACAATTTTTGGAAGCAAAGAAGAATATGACTTAATTAGTTGCTTTTCCCTATGGTGGTATTTATTTAGATATGACTTGTTTTCATATATAGCATATCTTTTACCTATAATAATAACAATTATGAGCTGTTATTCCTTTTTCCATCTATATCGTAGTGGTACTATATTCAATATCATTCAAAGAGAAAAATATTCTAAACTAATGATAAAAGAAATATTATTAAGTTGGTCCAAAAATATTATATTACCAATAATTATGTTACTTTTCTTTATAATATCTATTATTTTATTTCCTAATACCCATGTATTCGACTTAACAGGACGTCTAGCTTACATATATCAAATTGGCCATCCTTACATGAATATTATAAACCCATTTTTATTTGTTTTTTTGTATTTGGCTATAGTATTTCTTTTTGGGATAATTATAACCAACCTAGGTATTATTCTAACTCGTTTTATTAAAAAATTTAATCTCCTAGTAATAGGTAATTTCATTTTAGTCATTATAATTGAAAGTATTGGCAATTTTATAGTAGGACCAATAGTAAAAAGTCTAACGGGCTATGATCGTATGGCAAACGGATTTTCATTATATAATATATATTATCTAGATGCCATTCCAAGTTTATGGTGGGAGTTTCTTTTTTCCATTATCACAATTATTATAACATCAATAATCATTTATTTAATTTATAAAGATAAAGAAAAGGTTTTAAATAGTTATGAATAAAATTGAAAAAAACATTATTAAAGATTTTCGTCATAGTCAACTTTATAAAATAATAATAATATACATCATTTTTGGATTGTTTATTTTTTCAATTGGGAGGTCAGATTTATCGTATTTAAACTTAATAATATATAGTACCTCTCATCCCTACGTAATTGCTATTTTTTTGGTACCTAGTATAATAAGTGTTGTTTACTATCTAAATAATAATTATTTTCTAAATTATAATCTTATTATTAGAAACCATAGTCGAAAAAAGTATATCAAGGTAATTATAAAAAGTATCATTATAATAACTACAGATATCTTTATTATTTATTTATTATCATCAATTATTTTAGCTAATATCTTTGCTAATCGCGATTATTTTATTACACAAGATAAATATTATCATATTCCTAATATTATTATTTTAATAATAAATATTTTAAAAACTTATTTTTTTATTTTTATTACAGGAATTTTCGCTAGCACCATTGACAGAAAGAATTTTATTATAAGAATAATTATTATAATATTAACTATTATTAGTTTTTTAGGCGTTTTTCCTAACTTAATTCTACCACTTTTTCCATCATATTATGTTAGTAGCTATCATGTTTTCTCAAATATATATTATGATGTAATATTTACAACGGGTTATTTTATAATAATATTAATAATAAATTTGATAATTTTAATAAAACATTGGAAGAAGGATTTATTATGAAATACTTATTAATAAAAGATTTATTAAGTTTTAGAAATTACTGGAAAATATTTTTAATATATTTACTGATAATTAATTTATATCCTTTTTTTCTAAAAGTAAATCTTGGTAATAGATTTCAATTATCGTATCAAATTTTATTAACTAATCTAGGATCTACACCTAATATAAATTCAATATTTGAAGTAATGTTACTTCTATTAACTTATAGTTTCATTACCTTCATAACCCTATCTCAGTTTACAAATGACTTTATCATGGGGAATGAAAATATCTTTTTAAGAATGAGCAAAAGAAAATTCTTTCTATCGAAAATTATTAATATTATTATTACTATTTTAATTATAAATTTTTTCTTATTTATAATGTTGCTAATAACGTATAGTATTTTAAATTGCCACATCGATATTAGCAAATACTTGAAATTGTTTATAATTGATTCACTAATTAAAATAAACTATAGCATTTTAAATATAAGTTTGTTTCTTTTAATTAGAAAATGGTTTTTCTTATTTATGACAATATTAATAACTTTAGGATCAATAGGAAAAATATCAATATTAAGTTACCCATTTTTTGCTATTAATTATTATCATCAAGAAATATATATTATAATAAATACAATTATAGTTATAATTTTTACTAATATAATTTATAAATTAAAAGTAAATACATTATTCGAAAGGACTGATTAGATGCAAATAGAAATTCAAAATGTAAGTAAAATCATCGACAAAAATATTATTTTAAAGAATATAAATATGAAATTAGAATCAGGTAAAATATATGGTTTTATTGGCCGTAATGGTAGTGGAAAAACAATGCTTTTAAAAATGATTTGTGGTTTCGTTAAACCAACAGATGGCAAAATCATAATTAATAATCAAGATATTTTTAGCAAGAATTATTTCACAAATGACATCAGAGCCTTGATTGAACATCCTAAATTTTTAGGTAATATTACTGGATATGAAAATTTAAAATTATTAGCAAATATCAACAACACTATTACTGATGAAGATATTCTAAAATGGTTAGACATATTAAATATGAGTGAAGAAAAAGATAAAATATATAATAAATATTCTTTAGGGATGAAACAAAAATTAGGCCTTATCCAAGTCTTAATGGAAAACCCCAAAATAATTATTTTAGACGAACCGTTTAATGCCCTCGATGAAGAAAGTCTAAATAAAATACGTCATATATTAAAAGAAGAAAAAGAAAAAGATAAAATTATTATTATTGCTACACACATAAAAGAAGATATCGAAAAACTATGTGATACTATTTATCATTTTGCAAATGGACATGTTTCTTTAAAATAAAAAAATATTCAAAATACAACAAACTTCCCATGTTGTATTTTTTCTGTTAAGTCGATTAGATTTTATAAATAATTTATTGATTAATATACTAAGATGTAGTATAATATGTAATATATTGGAGGTACAAAAATGAACAAAATAAAAGAATGGGCTAAAGCCAATAAAGTTTACGCTATTATCGGGGGAATTGCTTTATTTTTATTTATTATCATGCTAATCATTGGTATTATGCTTTTTATAGGAGGATCAAATAATGAATATGGTCATCGTCTAGATGGTATTAAAGATGTCGAAATTTCTGATGAAACTAAGGAAGAAGTTGAAAACTTTACTAATGACAAAGTAGAATCTTCAGAAATTAGAATTCAAGGTCGTATCATCTACATAACTATTAACTATGTAAATGATATAACTAAGGCTCAAGCTAAAGAAATAGCCAGTGAGACCTTAAGTATTTTCTCTGAAGAAGAACAAGATTATTATGACATTTGTTATTTCCTTGTACAAGGATCAAATGGTGAAGAAGATGCTGATACATTTGTCATCACCGGAACTAAACATCCATCTAAAGATGCCATTAGTTGGACCAAAGAATAGGAGTTAGTCATATGAAGATTAATAGAAATAATAAAATAATTATTGTATCCATTGTCGGTGTTATCTTCATCGTCGCTTTGGTTGTCTTTATTTTAAATTATAGTAAAGATGATTATAGTTTTTCATTATTAGAAAAAAAATGGATCCAAGACAACACTTCAAACGTTATCGATGTTAGTGTCTTTAACGACATCCCTGTCTATGGCCAAAATGGCAGTGGTGTCATCTTTGATTATCTAGATGAATTTACCCATGATTATGATATTAACTTTAATAAAATATCCTATGATTCAAGCACTAATTCTGAATATAAAGATATTGCTTTTAAAGTTGTCGATAATGCAACTACTTTAAAAGATAATGATATTTTAATCTATGAAGACAAATACGTCGTTGTATCAAAAGACCAGGTTATAGCTAGTAGTATTAACGATTTACAAGGCTTAAAAATAGGCGTTTTATCCCAAGATCTAAGTGATATTAACTACTATCTATATAGCGATGAGACCATTTATTTTAGTGCCTATAACAATTTTGATGACATGTTAAAAGCTTTAGATGAAGAAGAAATAAATTGTCTTGCTATTCCTCTTATGAGCTATTATGATGATATTTTAAGTAATGAATTAAATATCATCTACCACATTGATGAATTAAGTAAGAAGTATATTCTAACCATAAATAATAATGATACATTATTAAGTATTATGAAAAAGTATAACCAACAATTCATGAATGAAAGCTATATGACATCATATAAAAATAACTATAATAGCCTTATCTTTCGTTCATTAGACATCAGTGAAGCAGATCGTGCTAGTTACAATAGTACTCCATACACTGTTGGATATGTTGCTTATATGCCATACACTTATATTGATAATAATGAATTTGTCGGAACTATATCTAACTATTTAAGTAAGTTTGAAGAATTGTTTGATGTCAATTTTAAATTTCAAAAATACAATACCATTAAAGAACTTCAAACAGCTTTATCTCAAGGTGAAGTTGATTTAGCATTTTCTAATTTTGATACTAGTAGCCTCAACATCGATGTTATTAATACTATTTCGCCATTTAATGAGCAATATGTTGTCTTATCAAATGAAAATTTAGTTGTTAACTCACTTCATAGTTTAAAAAATGAAGAAGTATATACTGTTACCGATAGTTACTTATATAATAACTTAAGAGCTAGCAGTATTAAGATAAACGGTTATGAAGATACCGATGAATTATTACGTCATATTGATAATAATTCCACAGTTGTTATCGACTTAGATACATATAACTATTATAAAAATCAAAAATTAGGTAATTATAATGTTGTATACACTGGTACATTACCTAATGAATATAGTTTTATTATCCGCGATGTAAATAAGAATACAACTTTTAGTAAACTATTTACAAGCTATGTTTCCAGTATTAATTATAGTACTATCAAATTTGCTTACAATACTACCAGTGGTGTCGCCGGTTCTGGTTTGGCCGCGGACATTGCTAAATATTTATTAATCGGTCTTGCTGTTATTGCTATTGTCGTTGTGGCTATTATCATTATTCGTCGTAAGAATAAAGATAAAGCTATCAAAAAAGAAAAAAAACTAAAATTCATCGATATGATGACCTCTTTAAAGAATCGTAATTATTTAAATTACAATATTGAAAAATGGGAAGAAAACGTTATCTATCCTCAAGCTATCGTTGTTATTGATTTAAATAATATCAAATTCATCAATGATAACTATGGCCATGAAGAAGGGGATAATGTCATTAAAAAAGCAGCCTCTATTCTTATCGTTAATCAGAAAGAAAATACTGATATAATTAGAACCGATGGTAATGAATTCCTAATCTATATGGTTGGTTATGATGAAAAAGCAGTTGTCGAGTTTACTCGTAAACTTTATAAAGATTTAAAAGAGTTACCACATAATTTTGGAGCATCTTTAGGATATAGTATGATAACCGATGATATAAAAACAATTGATGATGCAATAAATGAAGCTGTTTTAGATATGCGTGAAGCCAAAGAAAAACAATAGAAACAGGTGAATAAAATGGGGTCAAAAATAAAAAAATATATTAAAAAACTATATCATACCGTTACAAGTAAAGAGATGAGTATTCTACCAGCGAATATCGCTTTTTACTTTGTTTTGGCCCTTATTCCCATCATAACTATTACAATTGTTATTGCCTCTCATTTTTCAATAACAATTGACCTTGTCATTGATTTAATCAACAATATTATCCCATCTCCCATCTCGGATACAATTGTTGAAATAATTTCTGGTAAAGGCTTTGATAGCAATGTCGGAATCTTTAACTTAATTGCTTTTTTCGTTGCCACTAATGGGACTCATGCCATTGTTAATGTTTCCAATACCTTATATAAAGTTGAAGAAAATGATTTTATTCGTGATCGTATCAAAGCAACTATTTTATTACTTATAATCGTCATATTATTAGTCTTTATGCTTTTTGTGCCATTGTTTGGTGATAAAATATTAAGCTTTATCAAAGAAATAGATATCTTAAGCAATATAATTGACGAAATCATCTTTGTCTTTAACTTAATCAAATGGCCACTTACTTTCCTAATTATCTATTTCAACTTAAAACTAATTTATACCATTGCTCCAAGTACTAACATTAAAAGTCAAGATACAACTTATGGGGCTTTCTTTACCGCGATCCTATGGATGCTAGTATCCGCTATCTTCAGTTATTACTTAAAATATTTTGGCAATTATGACATCTTATATGGCAATCTTTCAAGCTTAATAATCCTCATGATTTGGATTTATGCTATTTCTTATATTTTCGTTTTAGGAATGGCTATCAATGTAACCAAATTCGATAATAAAAAAGAAATAAAAGAACATAATAAATAGTGAGTACTAAATAGTATTACTAAAAGTACTCATAATTCACAGGCTATAATATTCTCGGGAGTTAGTTAATTGGACTAACAGATTATATTAAAAATACAGTAATACTATATCTCCTTTAATATTATTAAGCCTACAGTATATAGGTAAGCGACTAGTGTAAGTCGCTTTTTTATCATAAAAAATGTTAAGAAACATATACTCTAATGAAAGGATGATGGTTATATGAAAAAGATTATACCCTTTGTAAAAGAATTAAATTTCAAAACGAAAGTAAGTGAAATAACTTCAATCTCATTAGAGCACAATATTACTTTAAAAGAAAGTGATTTAATCAGTGGTGTTTTCCATATCAATGGTGATTACAAAATGACCGAAGGTTCTATAAATAGAGAAAAATTTTCTTTCAATTTACCTTTTGATATAGCCTTAGATTCAAGGTATAATACTGAAGAAAGTACCATTGATATTGATAATTTTTACTATGAAATAATAAGTAATGATATATTAAAAGTTCATATTGATCTTTATATTGAAGGTGAAATGTTAAAAGAAGAACCTAAAGAGGAAGAAAAAAAAGAAATAGAAGTAAAAGAAGAACCAAAAGTAGAAAATCGCCACGATGAAGAACCTAAAATTGCCAAACAAACAAAAGAAGACCCACCAATTTCTAAAAACGAACCAATTGAACAAAGTATCATTTATGACAAAAAGAACATTAATGATATAGAACCAGAACGCGATGAAAATGAAATAACGATTAATAATACTAACATTAATGAAAATAACAACATTGGTCTTTTTGATAATTTAGATGGTAAAGAAAACTATGCTACATATCATGTTTACATCGTTAAAGAAGATGATACCATCGATAAAATTATGACTAAATACAATGTAACTAAAGAAGACTTAGAAAATTATAATGACATAAGCAACATCAACATTGGCGACAAACTAGTAATTCCAAGCACTAATGGCAACTAATTTAAGAAGCATATTTGATGATGAGAGTATCAACTTCAAACGTGTTACGATCAAAAATAATGCTAGGATTGTCGATACTGATCAAGGAAGTTATGTCATCAAAAAAAGAAAAAATAATAATCTAGATAATATCTATAATTATTTACTATCAAGATCGTTTGATTACTTTCCCAAATGCCTAAAACATAATCAAGAATATGATATTTATGAATATATTCCTGATACTAATGAACCAGGTGAACAAAAAATTCTTGACTTAATCAACTTAGTGTCTCTCTTACATAATAAAACAACCTACTATAAAGAAATAGATTTAGATAATTATAAAGAAATATATGAAAGTATCAATAATCGTATCGAATATCTCTATAATTACTATACAGATATGATCACTATTATCGAAAGAAATGTCTATATGTCACCATCCCAATACCTAATTGCCAGAAATATAAGTATGATTTATAAAAGTCTCGATTACTGCAAGCAAAGTATAGATAGGTGGTATGATTTAATTAGAGATAAAAGAAGAGTAAGATACGTAACTCTACATAATAATTTAAATATATCTCACTATTTACGTGGTGATAAACCATATCTCATAAGTTGGGATTATAGTAAAAAAGATATGCCTATTTATGACTTGTTAAAAATATATCAAAATCACTATCTCGATTATGATTTTAGTGATCTCTTCCAACATTACGAAAATCACTATCATTTAAAAGAAGAGGAACGAATATTATTATTTACCTATATGGCTTTACCATATAAAATAACAATTACAAATAACGAATATCAAATGTGTAGAGAAGCCAGACGTCTATTTGATTATATATATAAAACCGAAGATTTAATCACCAATTACGAAAAAATATCTAGTCATCATCACTAGATATCTTTTTATTTATCATCTTTTTTTTAAATAAACCCCAATAACAAATTTATTATAAATAGAAAATGGTTGTCTAACTCGATTATGGAAAATTATATGAAATATCAAAAGCGACTAGTAAACATTTACTTCAATAATATAATGTCAACATGAGAAGGCCTTCTCAATATAAATATCAAATTAGTTAGCGATTATCGGATTTAAACAACTCATAAGAAAAAACAATGAAGTAGGGGATCACGGCACTAATTATATTATAAAAAACATTTAACAGCCGAAAATCGTCCAAAAAGAAAAGCAAAGTAGCAATAAATATTCTATTAAGAGTATTAGTACATTCGAGAAACATGGAATAAATAAAGTCAGAATAATTTGATAAAGTGTAATAATAACTAATACTAAACTAGCAATAAAACAAAGTAGTCGAAAGCCTATAAAAAAACGAAAAAGATTAATGAAATTATTGTACATATTCCTCACCTAATATATTATATGATAAAGCCACAATTAAGTTCCAAAACATGTAACTCATAAGCTAATAACATTAAAAATATCATTGAATTAACAAACATTTTTTGCTATAATTATTAAAGAAGGTGAGAAGATGAATATAAAAGATGTTGATCGCAACCAATTGTCTCCAATGATGCGTCATTATGTCGAACTAAAAGATAAATATCCTGATGTTATTCTCTTATATCGTTTAGGCGACTTCTATGAAATGTTTTTTGAAGATGCCATAACTATTTCTCATGATTTAGAATTAACTCTAACCGGTCGCAGTGCGGGTTTAGAAGAAAGAGTTCCTATGTGTGGCATTCCATATCATGCTGCTTCCGTATACATTGATAAAATGATTAAAAAAGGGCATAAAGTAGCTATATGTGAACAATTAGAAGACCCCAAACAAGCCAAAGGTATAGTTAAAAGAGATATTACTGAAGTTATCAGCTCTGGAACTGTCATTACTGGTAATTCCTTAAATGAAAAAGAAAATAATTATATTGGAAATATCTATGATTTTGACTACTGTTACACCATTAGTTTTTCGGATATAACAACCGGCGAAATCTATGCCAAAATAGTTAATCATGACAATGAAAGTCTTATTAGTGAAATTGTAAGTTATGGCTTAAAAGAAGTAATTGTAAACGATAAAGTAAGTAAAATTATAACCAATATTTTAAAAAATCAATATAAAATAACTATTAGTATTGTTAATGATTTGTTAGAAGATAAAAATTATGATTATATCTACCAAAAATCTGGCGATGTTAGATACGAGACGACTATTAAGCATTTACTATATTATCTAGTAATAGAACAAAAAAGAAACATGAGCCATTTACAACCCGTAGTTATTCTCAAAAACAAAGAATCACTTAAAATGGATATTCATACTGTTAGAAATCTAGAACTAACAGAAAGCCTAAGACTAAAAGAGCGAACCTATTCTTTGCTATGGCTTTTAGATAATACCAAAACAGCAATGGGATCTCGTAAATTAAAAAACTGGCTCTTAAATCCCTTAGTGGATAAAGAACAAATTGAAAAAAGATACGATGTTGTAAGCAAATTATTAGAAGAATTTCTCCTAAGTGATGACTTAAGAAAATCATTATATGAGGTCTACGATTTAGAAAGATTAAGTGGTAGAGTAGCATTGGGAAATGCTAATGCAAGAGATTTACTTCAACTAAAAAACTCACTAGCTGTTTTACCCAAAATAAAAGAAATCCTAACGCAAATCAATTTCTATGACAATATCGATACTTTAGATGACCTATATCAATTACTAGAGGAATCAATCTATGAAAATCCTCCTGTGGGTCTAAAAGAAGGATATTTAATCAAAGAAGGATATAATAGTGAATTAGACGAATTAAAAGCTCTTCGCTCTGGAGGTAAAGATTTCATCAGTAGTTTTGAAGAAAGCGAAAGAGAAAGAACTGGTATCAAAAACTTAAAAGTTGGTTTTAATAAAGTATTTGGTTACTATATCGAAATTAGTAAAGGAAATATAGGCCTAATCACCGAAGACATGGGATATGAAAGAAAACAAACTCTAGCTAACTGTGAAAGATACATAACGCCTATCCTAAAAGAGAAAGAATCACTTGTCTTAAATGCGGAAGAGAAAATTATTGAACTTGAATATGAATTATTTTGCCATATTAGAGATCACATTAAAAACTACATATCTAAATTACAACGCATATCTAAAATTATAAGTGAGATTGATGTTTTACAATCCTTTGCTTTAATAAGTGAAAAATATAATTACGTAAGACCCACAATAAGTGAAAATCGTCTAATCGATATTAAAGATTCTAGACACCCCGTCGTTGAAAAGGTTATTAAAGACGAATATGTCAAAAATGATATTCATATGGATGAAAATACCGATATCATTCTCATTACCGGTCCTAACATGGCGGGAAAAAGCACTTATATGAGACAATTAGGAATTATCGTTATTATGGCTCAAATTGGTTGTTTCGTTTCGGCCAAAGAAGCTACTTTGCCTATCTTTGATCAAATCTTTACTAGAATCGGTGCTAGTGATGATTTAGTCAGTGGTGAGTCGACTTTCATGGTCGAAATGATTGAAGCTTCAAATGCCATTAAAAATGCAACAAATAATAGTCTTATTCTTTTTGATGAACTAGGAAGAGGTACTGCCACTTTCGATGGTATGAGTTTAGCTCAAGCTATCTTAGAGTATATTCATGATAAAGTTCGTGCTAAAACCTTATTTTCGACCCACTATCATGAACTAACTGATTTAGAGAAGACCTTACCAAGATTAAAAAACATGCATGTTTCTGCAACCGAAGAAAATGGCAATATTACTTTCTTACATAAAGTCAAACCTGGTTCTGTCGACAAAAGCTATGGTATCAATGTTGCTAAACTAGCGGGATTACCTAATGAAGTCATAACTAGAGCTAGCGATATCTTAACCATCTATGAAAAGAAAGAACATGAAAGAGATATTGTTGTTCAAACAACACTACCTCTTGACTTTACTAACAAAGAAAGTGAAGTTGAAGAGGAGCTAAAAAAACTGGACATCTTAGAATTAACCCCAATTAAAGCTTTAAATATTTTAAGTGAATTAAAAGAAAAAATAAAATAATGCAAGAAATTGCATTTTTTTTGCCAATAAAAAGGAAATAACAATTATTAAGATAATAATATAGATGAAAGGGTAAAAAGGGTAGAAAGAAAGGAGCAAAAATGAAAAAAGTATTATTAATTATTTCTGTCTTTATTTTATCAATTTCAAACGTTGAGGCAGAAACAACAGATTATCAAAAAGAAGGGGAGTATCTACGCAAGAATCTAGAAGATAGTCGTTATCAATATGAAGATGAAAATGATGTAAAATATGGACCTTATAGTAATTACATTCTATATGAAGAAAATACACCTTTAGATATACCATATTATGATTATGAGATTGATGAAGTTTATGCTTATCATAAATTATATAATATCAAAACTATTCAATTCCAAACCGTAAGTGGTCCTTTTTCCTATCAAAATTTAAAGGTATATGATGATGAAACGGAAGTCAGTTATACCATTGAAGAGTGTTCACAATGTCGAGATAACAATAGCTATATTCAAGATGGTGGCTATCTAACCATTAATTTAAAAAGAAGTATAGCTCCCGAAAATATTACTATTAATATGGAAGTAACTAATGCCAATGAAACGCCGTATGTTTTAGTCCGGTTTTATCGCGATAATATAACAAGTAACCCCGTTTTAAAAACTACATTTTATACACCAAACACTTCATTTTCCTTTAACAAGAGTTGGTCCCAATATCAATTTGATCCTACGAAAGAATACTATAGTAAAGAAAAAATAGATTCACCCCTTACCCATGAAGAAGTAGGAATGAAAGATGTTTATCGTTACCGCGAAATATACACCTTTCACTATAACTTAGTCGCAAATGAAAGTGGTGATGAAAAAGATGAGCCCATCATTAAAGAAGAAAATTCGCCCGATAAACCAAACGATAACATTAAAACTCCATCTATAACATCGCCCCAAAACGATCTAATCGATCTTGAAGACTATAAATACATTGAAATTCCCAATACTAAGAAAGACGATTTCTTCTATAACATTCTCGTAATTATTAGACAACTTTTGTCGATTACATTTTTTAGCTAGTTTTGTCGAATCTGTATAAAAAGTCAAAAAAATATGCTAAATTTTTATTGAAGGTGATAAGAATGTTAAAAATGAATTATGAATTTCGTAAAGGTGTTTTATTTATTCGTCTATACGGATCACTTGATCACAGAAATATTAAAAAAATATCAACCAATATCGCGGATCTTATCGCTGAATTTGGTCTAAAATATATTGTCTTTAACTTAGATGATCTAAGTTATATTGACAAAGAAGGCGTGAATTTCATTTTAAAATATCACAACATCATTAATAACCAAAATGGCAAACTTATTATATGTGATAAAAATGATCAATTTAGTCGCCTTAATCATAACAAACTAATTCCGAATATTACCTATGAAATAGATGCGTTTCATTTAATATAATAAAGACAAGTAAGAAAGGGTGGTTACATGACTAAAGAAGAACTGTCGAATTTTATTGTTGACAATCAAAATTATATATATGCCATTGTTAACAAATATAAAAATTATGCCGAAGTTGAAGATTTATATCAAGTAGCCATTATGGGAATCATTAAGGCCTCGCGTAAATTTAATGCCGATTATAATGTTAAGTTTACGACCTATGCCTACACTTACATTATTGGTGAAATTAATCTTTTTCTAAATAAAAATCGTCATATCAAAATTAGCAAAGAATATTTAGCAATTTACAAACAGATCATTAAAGCCAAAAATATTCTAACTCAAAAGTTAATGAAAGAACCAACAACATTTGAATTAGCTATTTTTTTAGAAATTGATGAAAAAGTAATTAATAATGTTATCCAAATGGTATCGAGCGTCGATAGTTTAGATCGTACTATCAAAAGTGATGGTAAAGACTTAAGTCTATATGACACTATCGATGTGGCAAGTGTAGATAATGAAATAAACTATTTCGCATTAAAAGATGAAATCAACAAACTAGATGAACAATCAAAAAGACTTATTGAAGAACGATATTTCCAAGATAAAACGCAATCAGAAACTGCAGCTATCTTAGGAATAAATCAAGTTCAAGTATCACGAAATGAGCAAAAAGTTTTAAAACTACTTAAAAATAATCTTCAAGAAGTCGCATAAAATAAGGCTTAAGGAGAATGTAACCGAATTGGTTACATACCAAAAAAATATTTTATGAGACAATTATTTCACAGGTGATATTATATGAAGAAAAGAGAAAAAAGAGAGGACGTATATGAATTAATTTCTTATAACATTAGAAAATATCGTAAAAAGTTAGGAATAACACAATCTCAATTAGCGGAAAGGACACAATATTCCCACGAATTTATAAGAAGAGTCGAAGCTCCTCATTCCAAAAAATTTTTTTCCATCGACGCTATTAGTAATATTGCCGATGCACTAGAAATCGATTTAAAACAATTATTAGATAAAGTCGATGAATCAGAATTAATGAAAAGGAAAAAGTAAGAAATTTTTTTGGTATACTTTTCTTTTTTTTTGCCATTATATTACTGGTGATTATTATATGAATAAAGAAGAATATCAAAAAATCGTTAAGAAAAACACACCTAAAGAAAATTGGATTAAAAATGCCCTTATAACCTTTTTGGTTGGCGGATTAATAGGTATGGGTAGTGAGTTACTACTAAATATTTATGCCACATGGCTCCATATGCCAAGAAAAGAATCTGGTGTCTTAGTAATTTTAACTTTAATCGTTTTATCTTCCATTCTAACAGCCTTAGGTGTCTTTGATTTTCTTGTTCAAAAGTTTAAAAGTGCTCTCATCATTCCTATTACAGGTTTTGCTCATTCCATGACGAGTGCTACTTTAGAATACAAGAATGAAGGCCTTGTTTTAGGAATAGGAGCCAATATTTTTAAACTCGCAGGAACTGTTATCTTATATGGTGTCGTTGCCGTTTACTTCTTTGGTTTAATCAGATTATTAGTGATGGGAGGTTAAATAATGACAAGCAAATACAATAATGTTTATATCAAAAACACTTATACCATCGGTGGTTTATATGAATCACAAGGACCACTAAAAAAGTATTTCGATCGCCTTTATGATCACGATATGTACTATGGTGAAAAAAGTCTTGAAAAAGCCGAAATCAAATTACTAAAAGATAACATTTCCTATTTATTAAAAAAAGTAAATTATCAGGAAGATAAAATTGATTTATTAATATCCGGCGATTTAGAAAACCAAATTGCTGCCTCTGATTATATGGCCCGTAGTTTTAATATTCCTTTCCTAGGCATTTTCAGTGCCTGTGCCACCAGTGGCGAAGGTCTCATCATCGGAGCTAATTTCGTCGAAAGTAAAAAGGCCAAAAATTGCATTGTATCGACCGTAAGTCATAATATGTCTGCGGAAAAACAATTTCGTAATCCCACTGAGTATGGAACACCCAAACCCAAAACATCAACATTTACTGTCACTGGTTCCGCCTCAATTCTTTTAACTAATGAAAAAAATCCTATAAAAATAGAGTCGAGCACCATTGGCAAAGTCACCGACCTTGGTATAACTGATGTCAATCACATGGGTGCCGTCATGGCTCCCGCGGCAGCCGATGCTATTTATCGTCACTTAACTAATTTAAAACGAAAACCTGAATACTATGATTTAATTCTAACTGGCGATTTAGGTATCTATGGCAAAAATATTTTAATTGAATATATGAAAAAACAATATAATATGGATATATCTAAAGTGTATAATGATGCCGGAACAATCATCTACGATTTAGACAAACAGCCCGTTCTAGCGGGAGGCTCAGGGCCATGTTGTAGTGCTCTAGTTGGTTTTGGTTATTACTTTAAACAGATGGAAGAAAAGAAAATCAAAAAAATATTATATGTTCCAACCGGTGCTATCTTTTCACCAACGTTGACATTTCAAAAAGAATCAATACCAGCGATTGCTCACGCTGTTGGATTGGAGGTCGTAAACGAATGACATATATATTAGCCTTTCTCTTCTGTGGTTTAGTTTGCATGATATCCCAAATTATTTTAGACAACACCAAATTAACCCCCGGTCATGTCACATCCCTTTTTGTAGTCATTGGAGCATTCTTAGATATCTTTGGTATTTATGATAAAATAGTTGTCTATTGTGGTGCCGGAGCCTTAGTACCAATTACATCGTTTGGTCATCTACTAGTTCATGGAGCTATGGATGTTGCTTCTGAATTAGGACCATTAGGTTTAGCTTTTGGCATTTTCAATCTAACAGCAGCCGGTATCAGTGTAGCAATAGTAATGGCCTTCGTCTTAGCATTAATTTTCAAACCAAAGCATTAAAAAGTACTTGAAAAAATATTAACAATATGGTATCACTTATATTGTAGAAAAGTACAAAATAATTTGCAATTATCAAGTACAAATTTTAAAGAAAGGTGGTGCCTCCCTATGCAAAAATTGAATTTTAAATCGTTAACTTACTGTATACTAGGGGGGGGGGTATAAATTAACTAAGACCACCAAAATTAAAAATAGAAAAACTACAAAGATAAGTTTAGTAAAAAACTAAACTAGTTTCTTTGTAGTTTTTTGTATGTAAAGAAGGGAAGTAAAGTATGAAATTTATTAAGAAATATTATCTATTGCTATTATTAATTATTACTTTAGCAGGTGCAACAATATATGGAACATATGCAATGTTTACATCAAATGTTGAAACAAATATGGTCAATATGGATACCAATATGGTATATAAATTTAAGATTAATGGAACGCAAGAACTTAAAGTAAGTGCCGGTTCTAAACTTAGATTTAACGCTATAGTTGAAAATGATATGGATGGTAAGATATCATATGGAATGTACTATAAGATGATAAGTCCTGCAACCTTACCAAGTGGCGCTATAATAGCCCAAGTATCTGATGATTTAACAGTCCTTGCTAAAGGCCAATTAGAAAGTGGTACATCTAAGACAGTACCAATGGTAATAAAAAATACATCAGATAATGAGGTAACAGTAGAAATAGGCGTAAGAACAGGGTATGCAACAGATAGTCAAGGACCAGATGATATAATTTATAATGAAGGAGAAATACCTATAACAAGTTTTCAAACTAGTGAAGAAGCCGGAAATGATAGTTGTACATCAACGATAGAATGTACAGAAGAATGTGAAAGTAGACAAGTAAATGGAGAATGGAAATTGTTTTGTGTATGTAATACGGGAGAAGAAGGAAGTGCTCCACTTCGTACATCAAGTGAAATGTTGTCTTATTTAGGATTAAGTAGTAATGGTGTGAAAGATACAATAAATGAGGCCGCAACAACAGATGAAGGAATATGGGAAAACCAAGATGATTATGGAACGACATATTATTTTAGAGGAGCAGTAACAAATAATTATGTTAAATTTGCCGGTTATTATTGGCGTATAATAAGAATAAATGGCAATGGAAGTATAAGATTAATTTATGATGGTACTGTTGTCCATGCTAATGGAGAAAGTAGTGTAGACAGACAAATAAGTACAAGTGCATATAACAGTAGTTATAATGATAATGCATATATTGGATATATGTATGGCCAAACAGGAGCAAGTAGCTATAGCGCAGCTCATGCCAATACAAATAATAGTACCATAAAAACAGTAGTAGATAATTGGTATAAAGCAAATATAATAGATAAAGGATATAGAGATAAAGTAGAAGAAGATACGATCTATTGCAATGATCGAAGTATAAATTTATATACACCAAGTGGATATAATAATTTAGGCTATGGAATAAATAAAACAGCGTATAGATGGTATTATGGCCCATGGAGTGGAAGTAGTTATAATCAGTAAGTAACAATGAAATGTTTACAGATAAATCAAGATGGTATGAGTACAAATGGAGCAACAAAAGGAAATAAAGCATTAACATATCCAGTAGGACAAATCACAGCAGATGAAGTAGGATATGGAGGAGGCTATGATATAGGTAATAATAGTTATTATTTGTATACAGGCCAAAATTTTTGGACCATGAGTCCGGCTTATTTAAATGACGCTTATGCGAGTGTACGTTATATCTATTCTAATGGTGGCTTTAGTTACTATCTTGATGTGAATGGTAATTATGGCGTTCGTCCTGTATTATCACTCAAATCTGACATCACTGTGACCGGAAGTGGAACCCAGACTGATCCATGAATCGCCCAAAATTAATCCAAAAGTTACAGACGATAATTTCCCAAAATTATTGTCTTTTCTTTCTAAAAATGTTACAATAAATATAAATAGAAAGTAAGTGATAATAAGATGAAAAAAATAATATCAGGAATTCTCGCCGTTATTATATTAATATTTGTTGTAACATTTAGTACCTACGCCTGGACGACATGGAGTACTAATAAAAAAAATAGTCCTGGTGTAATTTTTGCAATCACAGGATTAGATGATAAAATATCATATCATGTCAGTCATGTAAATAGCCCAAATTTAATTCCTGTTTTAAGTAAAACTAAAGGTTATATAAATAATATAAGCTTATCTCAAACTGGCACGGAAGATTTATATGCTACCTTTACTTTAAATATAACTGACCTAGATGATGGTCTAAAAGACGTAAGTTTCAAATACGAATTATCTATTGGCGATGAAATCTACGGTAATGGCAATTTCAGTAACCATAATGAAGGAGATACAATTACATTAAATAGCGTACCAATTCAAGTAACTAATACATCGCAAATCATATCTCTATATATTTGGATCGATGGTACTCTAACTAATCCTGAAAGTATGCAAAACCAAAATTATCATTTTGATTTAAGAGCCAACATAACCAATCAACCAAATTAAAAACTTTATTCAATTTGTGAGAATAAAGTTTTTTCTTACTTAAAATTTAATATTTTTAATAGTTGATTTCACTCTCGATTTAGGTATGTATCCTAATTAGTAAAACGCAAACTTTCATTAGATACATTAAAGATAATTCCTAACAAAAACATATAAGAGAGTAGTGAACTACCACCATAACTAATAAAAGGTAAGGTAATACCAATAATAGGAAGTAGCCCTAAAGTCATTCCAATATTTTGTATTTGTTGGAATACTAACACTGCGATTATTCCCCCAATTGCATATTTATCTTCCATTGTATTAGTCTTATTAACAGTATTAATTAAAGTAACGTCAAAGAAAATAATTAACATGATAAGCAGTATTGCGCCAAATAAACCAAAATTAGAAGCAAATACCGCGAAGATAAAATCAGTTTGCATCTCTGGAAAATAAATAGGTAAATTATTGAATCCATGTCCAAATAATCCTGCTGAACCAATTGATATTAAAGAATTTTCTAACTGTAAACCACTGCTCGAAGACCAGTTCAAAATACGATCCATTCTATAAAAGAAACTAGTTCCAAAAATATCAATAAAAAGATCTTGATTCAAGAAATAAAGTCCAATAAAAGAACCACCCAAGACAAGTAAGATAACCGCAGTAAGAATAAACCACCGCTTTCTTATTCCACCAATAAAGAGCATGACGAATGTAATAATTAAATAAATAATTACCGCTCCTGTATCAGGTTCAATAAAAGTTAATGCCGAAGGAATAAATACAATTATCATTACTTTCAAAATAAATTTAAATTCATCCATAATATCAGGATTATTAAATTTTTCATTATATTCATTAATAAGTCTTGCCAGAATAATAATCAAAAACAATTTCATAAATTCACTTGGTTGAATACTACCAACATAAGGAATAACAAACCAACACTTAGCATTATTAACTTCACTTCCCAAAAACAAGACTAAGACTAATGAGATAACACCAATAAAATACAAAATCCAAGCATTATTATACAAAAACTTATTTCCTAAAGCCATCATTGCATAGGCAATACCAAACCCCAAAATATACCAAAGAATTTGTCTAAGCCATAGATTTTGTAAATCAGCATCTAAGAGCTCTCTTGTTGAAAAAATTGAAATAACACTAATAATACCAAACAAAATAATTGGAATAATAATTGCTTTCTCAACTTTAAATTTAGATATATTTTTTATGTTATCACCACATTTCCAATAATTATTCTACCACAAAAATACATAATCCAAAACAAAAATGAAATAAAAAAATAATTTTTTTCATAAGATGTATTAGAGGTGAGATAAATGAACAAGGAATTACCCAAAATGTATCAAAACAAAATATCCAAAAAATTAAATAATATGGAGGAAGTATATTCAACCTTATATGAAGATCGAAGTAGTAATATTGTCAAAGAAAAAACATCTATTCCCAAAAGCAACAATTACACCATTGAACAAAAAATATACAATATTTTTAATTCCAAAGATTACATCTATAAAGTAGATGTCTACATTGAAACTGATGAAGGAACATTCCAAAAAAGAATTATTGGCAAGAATAAAGATAATCTAATAACAATGGATAACGAGTATATTCCCATATCCAAAATTAAAGATATTTACAGGTAATCACCTGTTTTTTTCTTGCATATTCAAAATAAATATGATACTATTTATATAGTAGGGAAGATGATCAAAATGAATAAAAAAACCAAAAAATTAATTGTTTTAGGCTTTCTATTTATTGTCCTAGTAATAGGAAGTATTGTTTACTATAATACTATTTTATCCAGTCGTTTAATTTTTAGTAATAGTTTTTCTAAACTAAATAAAGAACTATCAGTTATGTTAAATCCTCTTTTAACTAACTATGAGTTTACTAACGATTTAACAATTGAAGGAACAGCTTCTTTTCATATCACTGATATTCAAAATAATGATATTGCAGTTTTTAATGAAGAAATAAACAATCTAGAAATAAATTATTCATATATTCATAATCAAAGTGATAATAGTACTGTTGGCCAAATTAATAGCACTGTCAAAGAAGAACCATTAGTTAACCTAAAATATATCAATACAAATGATACCAATTATTTATACTTAAATGATATTTATAGCAAATATATCAATATTGGCAATTTAAATAGTAGTATTTTTAACAATACTTACAATGACTATCAATATTTATTTAACCAATTAATTAATGCCATAAATGATAATTTAGTAGATGATTATTTTACTAGAAAAACAAGTATGGAAAATACACCCATAATTGAAGTAACTTTAACTTTAAATAAAGAAGATATAACTAATATTATTAATAATGTCAAAGCTACTCTAAAAGAAGATTCACGAGCTAGTAGCATTATTGCTAATATTGACCCTAACTTTTTAGATCAATCAATTACAAAAGAAGATCACAATCTTGAAAATATTACTATCTATACTAGACAAAGTATTATCGAAGATAACCTCCAAAATTTAACCATAACTATTACAAACAACGGAGAAACTAATTCATTCATATATAATAACAATAACAATCAAAAACAAATCATTATCAACGACTATTTACTAACCTATAGTCATGATGATTTAAACTTTACTATTAAAGATACAAATGGTAAGACCCTAAATGGTCATGATATTGAAGATGGTTATACTTATTCATATAGTGATGATAGTCAGAATATAACTTTTAAAATAAATAATTACATTAATAATCAAAATCTTGAATACAATTATATTTTAACGATTAATAATAATGAACAAAATCTTAACGTTAATCTAAATGGCATTGTCAAACAAGAAACTTCGTCTTTAACCGACGATGTCAGTAATGCCATCAAAATAGAAGAGATAAGTGAAGCTGATCAACAACTAATCACTAATAATATCGTAACTAAAATAATTGATTTATTAGATTTAAAATAAAGTAATTATTTAAAAACTAATTATCATATAAACGGTGAATAAAGATTGACAAATTCACCTTTTTTTTATATAATTACCTTAGGTGATAAGATGAAAAAAGTAATATTTGGTATCATTACATTTTTATTTCTTTTTATACCATGTAGTATAAAAGTTGAAGCAAAAACAATTAATGATATTCGTAATCAGATAAAAGAATTAGAAGCAAAACAAGCTCAAAATGATAATAGCAAAAAATTAACGCAAGATGAAATTGATCAATACACTGCTGATATAGCTAATTTAACAGCTAGTATCAAAAAAACTAACGATGAAGTAGCTGAAGCAGAGAAGAGTATTATTGAAAGTCAAGATCAAATCGAAAATAAAAGAGATCAGATTAATGAAATGATGAGATACTTACAAGTTTCTACTGGCGAAAATGTCTATCTAGAGTATATTTTTGAAGCTGAAAATTATACCGATTTTATCTATCGATATGCCCTTGTTTCTCAAATGAGTGACTATAATAACACTCTTATGGATGAACTAGCTGTTATAATCAATGATTTAGAGACCAAAAAGAAAGATTTAGCGGCAAAACAAGCAAGTATGGATGCTGAAAAACAAGAATTAACTAATAAAACGATTGCCCTACAATCTAATTTGAGTGCTATGACTGCTGAAGGTACCACGATTGCTGAAGATATCGAAGATTTAAGAAATGAAATTGAAATGTATAAAAATCGTGGATGCAGTGATAATCAAGACGTTACAACCTGTGGCATGGGCGGTATGAATTCAACAGGTTGGACTTATCCTTTGATGAGTGGTTGTGTAACTTCCGAATATGTTGGTAATGGTAATCGTGAGGACTGGACAGGAAGTGTCAGTGGCCATCATGGTATCGATTTAGGATGTAATTCTGAAGGAACACCTGTTTATGCTGCTGCTAGTGGTTATGTTGCCAGAGTTGTCTATAGATCAAGTTGTGGTGGAAATATGGTTTGGGTATATCATACGGTTAATGGTGTTCCATACACAACCGTTTATATGCATATGTTATCAATTAATGTTTCAACTGGCCAAAGCGTAAATACTAGTACCGTTGTTGGAACTGTCGGGGGAGGTTCAACTTCCTATTATAATGGTGGTTATGATACATGTACCAGTGGTGCCCATCTTCACTTTGGCATGGCTTCAGGACATAATGCAGTTGGTTTCAATAGTTATTCCTTTAACCCAAGAGAACTATTCAGTTTCCCTGGAGTATATTCAGGATATTTCTCAAGATAATATAAAGAGCTATTAAGCTCTTTTTTAGGAGGTGCTCCCATGAATGGTTTAAATAGACAAGAGGTAGAATATCGTCAAAATAATGGTCTAACCAACAACATTAATATCAAATATTCAAGAAGTATCAAAACAATTATTAGAACAAATATTTTAACTCTATTCAATCTAATAAATGTTGTGTTAGCTATCCTCGTTATAACAACCGGCTCATTTCAGAATACCTTATTTATCTTTGTCATTATTTTTAATACCATTATAGCTATTATTCAAGAAATAAAAGCCAAATATGTCATGGATAAATTAACGATCACGACGCAAGAAAAAGTAACTGTTATAAGGGAAGGCAAGAAAGAAGAAATAACACCTGATCAATTGGTTATTGACGATGTCATGCTCCTAAAAAGTGGTGATGATGTCCTTGTCGATGCTCTTATTATCAAAAGCTCTTCTTGTGAAGTGGATGAATCAATTATCACTGGTGAAAGCGATGCCATTCCCAAACACAAAGATGATAAGCTAATCTCTGGCAGTATCATCATAAGTGGTAGTTGCTATGCCAAAGTCATGGCTATTGGTTCCAATAACTATACCAGTCGTCTTATCAAAGAAGCAAGTAATATTAAAGATAACTCATCATATCTAAAAAGAAGTGTTAATTCAATATTAAAAATAGTTACTATTTTAATTATACCTACGGGCATCCTTTTATTTATATCCCAATATTTTTTCAGTGGCCAAACATATAGTGAAGCCATATTGTCAAGTGTCGCCGGTATTGTCGGAATGATCCCCGAAGGATTAGTTCTATTAACAAGTATTGCCTTAACCGTTGGCGTCATCAAAATGGCTCGTAAAAAAGTTATTATTCAGAAACTAAATGGTATCGAAACCTTATCGTGCGTCGATGTCTTATGTTTAGATAAAACAGGAACTATTACCGATGGAAGTATGGAAGTTGTTAAAGTTATCAACCTAACGAAAGATGCTTTAAATGAAATAATTCCCAATATTTTACCTGAACCCCTTATTAATGCAACTGACATTGCTTTAGGAAAATATTTTAAAGGACCCAAAGAGTTTAAAGTAATTAAAAAAATCCCTTTTTCATCATATCGCAAATATAGTGCCACTTCCTTCAAAGATAAAGGAACATACATTCTTGGTGCCTTAGAATACATTACTAAAGAAGATTTAAGTAAGTATGACAAGTACTTATCAAATTATATTGCTAAAGGATATCGCATTATTTCTTTGTGTCACTCTGAATTTCAAATTGAAAAAGACCTTCCATCTGATACTAAAGTAATAGGCTTTATCATTTTAAAAGATAATATCAGGTCTAATGCCCAAGAAACATTAAATTACTTTAAAGAACAAGGTGTTGACTTAAAAATTATTTCTGGTGATAATCCCAAGACTGTATCAAATATTATGAAACAACTATCCTTTGAAGGCTTTGACAAATACATTGAAGGTGGGGATCTTCCCAATGATTACCAAGAATTAGTTAAGGTTGTTAACAATTACAAAATTTTTGGTCGTGTTACCCCTAAACAGAAACAAATGATAATCAAAGCCTATAAAGAAAATAATACTGTTGGTATGATTGGTGATGGAGTAAATGATATATTAGCTTTAAAAGAAGCCGACTGTGGCATTGCCTTAGCATCAGGTATCAGTGCGGCTAGAAGCGTTTCTGAAGTTGTTTTAACCACATCTGATTTTGGCGTTTTACCCAATATCGTCGATGAGGGAAGAAGAGTTGTAAACAATATTGAAAGAGTAGCAAGTCTCTACTTAGTCAAAACTATTTATTCCTTTTTATTATCCATTCTATCAATTGTCATCACTCATGAATATCCCTTTTATCCTATTCAATTATCATTAATTGGTTCGGTATGTGTTGGAGCACCATCATTTATTTTAGCTTTAGAACCTAACTACAATAAAGTTACGCCAGGTTTTCTAGCTAAAGTTTTCCGTAATGCTCTACCAAGTGGGCTAACTGTCTTTCTCAACATTTTCTTCATCATTATGATAAGCACTATCTTTAAAATTAATTTTGAAGATTTAAGATTACTTATTGTAACCACTACAGGTATCATTAATCTAAGACTATTATATAGTATAAGTAAACCATTAACATTTATTAGGACAGCACTTCTAGTAGGATGTAGTCTTGTCTTCTTTGAACTATTAATAATATTCCCTGATTTATTCTTAGTAAATCACTTCAATTTCATGTCGACTATTTTCATAATTCTTTTCGCTGTCATTAACATGTATGTAATTGATTTCTTTGAAAATCTGTATGATTATTGTTACCAAAAAATAAAAGGGAGGAAGAAGTAAATGAGAAAATTAAAAATTTGGCGTATTGTCTGGGTATCAGGGATCTTCTTAATTCTAATTGTTATCTTAATCGCCGTTGTTGAGTATAAAGTAAAATTTGAACATACCAACCAGGGAAATATTTCTCTTTATATTTACCATTGTACTTCTGAAGATAATCATAATTCTCTTTGCACGACGACTAATCAAAATAATATTGGTGAAAATCAGCTTATATCAACATACACATGTAATGGCAACAGTTGTCCTACTTTAGGCACTATTCTTAGTGTCCAAAATCAAATAATAACCCTTGTTAATCAAGATAATAGTCTAATTCTATATGATGCTAAAAACAACAAAACCATTAATAGTGGTTCCCTAGAATATCACATTCTAACAAAATCTGATCATAATATTCTAGGTTATGTTGTTAAGAATAATGACAATAAATATGGCCTTATCGCAAGTAATGGCAGTCCTCTGACTGAACCTATTTATGACAAATTAGGAAGTATTAATGAAAATACACTAGAAGATTATAATGATACTTATATAACCGCGGTTAAAGATGGATTATATGGTGTAATCAATATTACCACCGGAAAAATTATTATTGATTTTAAATATAATGAATTACATATAAGTGGCAGTGCTATTTTAACTGTTCAAGATAACCTCTTATATCCTATTAGTACCGATGAAAAATATCTTTTAGTAAATGGCTACAATTATATCTATGGTTATGATAATATTTATGTCGTAATTAAAGATAAAAAATTAAATATTTTAGATAACAATGAGAAAACTTTAATTATAACTCCTATAGAAATATCTGAAGACTATCTATATAATGATCCTACAACCCATGCTAATATTCAAACTTATCAGTCAGAAAATATCATCCATATCCTAATCAAAAAGGATAATGAATATATTGAATATCAGTACAATATAAACGACCACAAATTAACAAGTTGAGAAACTATTTGACTTAGTTTCTTTTTTTGTTAAGCTCCGCCCGTAATAGTAAGATAACAATTAAAAAATAATAAACTACTTGCAAAAAGATTAACAATATGGTAATATTAATATTGTAAGAAAAGTACAAAATAATTCGCAATTATCACGTACATTTTAATTCGCAAATTTAAGAAAGGTGGTGCCTCCCTATGCAAAAATTGAATTTTAAAACGTTAACTTATTGTATACTAGGGGGGGGGATGTAAATTAACCCAAATCACTAAAATTAATAAATTGCAAACTACAAAGATAAGTTTAGTAAGGGGCTAAACTTCTTTGTAGTTTTTTGTGTGCAAAGAAGGGAAGTGAAGTATGAAATTAATTAAGAAATACTATCTATTATTATTATTAATTATAACTTTGGCAGGGGCAACAATATATGGGACATATGCGATGTTTACATCAAGTGTCGAAACAAATATGGTGAATATGGATACTAATATGGTATATAAGTTTAAGATTAATGGAACACAAGAACTTAAAGTAAGTGCCGGTTCTAAGTTAAGATTTAATGCTATAGTCGAAAATGATATGGATGGTAAGATATCATATGGAATGTATTACAAGATGATAAGTCCTGCAACTTTACCAAGTGGTGCTATAATAGCACAAGTATCAGATGATTTAACAATGTTAGCAAAAGGCCAACTAGAAAGTGGTACATCTAAGACAGTACCAATAGTCATAAAGAACACATTAGATAGTGAAATAACCGTAGAAATAGGTGTAAGAACCGGTTATGCAACAGAAACACAAGGTCCAGATGATATAATCTATAATGAAGGAGAAGTACCCATAACAAGCTTTCAAACTAGTGAAGAAGCCGGAAATGATAGCTGTACTGCAACCATGGAATGTACAGAAGAATGCACAAGTAATTATATCAATGGTGAGTGGAAAGAAGTATGTTATTGTTATACAGGTAATGATGGAAGTATGCCTACCGTTAGTAATGGTATAGAATTAGGTAATCTTATCAAGAAAATGTCAAATGGTGTAAAAAATATAGTAGATGGAGTGAATACAGCAACTAAAGAAAAAGGAATATGGGAGACGCAGGATGATTATGGAACAACATATTACTTTAGAGGTGATGTAACAAATAATTATGTTAAATTTGCAGGATTTTATTGGCGCATCGTCAGAATAAATGGAGATGGAAGTATTAGACTGATCTATGATGGAACGAGTGCCCATGCCAATGGAGATATCAGTAGTGATGAAATAATTGCTAGTAGTAGTTATAATATAATGTATGATAATGCTTCTGTAGGCTATATGTATGGTACACCGGGATCAAATAGTTATAATGAGACACACGCAAACATAAATGATAGTACCATAAAAACGGTCGTGGACAATTGGTATAAAACAAATATATCTGATAAAGGCTATGGCTTTTATGTTGCGGATGTTATATATTGCAATGATAGACAGGTAGCTTCAAATAGTGGTGAATATAGTGGATTTGGAACATTAGGCTATGGAACAAATCAAACAATATATGCACCACATAGTAGAGTAAGGGACACTTCGTTCCATTGGCTTAACAATCAAGAAATAAAGATGACTTGTAGTCAAAAGAATGATGCATTTACTGTAGATGATACAAATAACGGCAATGGAGCATTAACCTATCCGGTAGGCTTAATAAGTATGGATGAGACACTTGCAGCAACTGGCGAGCAGGGATATTTACATTCTGGTCAACAATTTTGGAGTATGACACCAATGTTTTTTTCAGATAGAATTTTTATGTGGAATATTAAGAATACAAGCAATCAATTTGGGATAGATGGATCTGAGGCAAGTTTTGGTGTCAGACCCGTTTTGTCCCTTAAACCATCAGTAGAACTAACAGGTAATGGTACGATGACAGATCCATGGGTTGTCCAAGATTAACAAATGCGTAATTTCAAGAAATATTTTCATAAGTATTTCTTTTTTTTTCCTATTATGGTATAATTATATAGTCTTTATACTTTATTAAAAAAGAAAGGAGCAAAATGAGTAAAATAAAAATGTTTGCTTTAGGTGGCTTAAACGAAAATGGTAAAAATATGTTTGTCATTGAAGTTGATGATGATATTTTAGTTATAGAAGCGGGCCTTAAGCATTCTGATGAACATACTTTAGGAATAGATTATATGATTCCTAATATTGAATATTTAAAACAAAATAAAAAGAAAATAAGAGGTATTTTCTTAACCCATGCTCACGATGAAAATTCAGGAGCACTCACGGATATTATCAATGATTTAGATAATATTCCTATCTATGGATCTAAATTTACAATTGATATTATCAAAAAAGAATTTGAAACTGATAAATTAAAAACATCAAATTTAATAACGATAAAAGCCAATAAAACTTTAGAAGTAGGGAATTTAAAAGTTTTCCCTGTCAACCAATCACATTCCATACCTGATAACTATGGTTATGCAATTTATACTAAAGATGGTGTTATTTTCTATTCTGCTGACTTTGTCTTTGATCCAATGATGCGTGGAGCATATCAAACAGATATAGGCAAATTAGCTTACATTGGTAAACAAGGTGTTTTATGTCTTTTAACTGAATCCATTTATGCTGATAAGAAAGGTTTTACAACACCGCACCATCGTATTAATTCAGTTATCCGTGAAACCCTAAACAAAGCTGAAGGAAGAATTATTTTCAATGTCTTAAATTCCCATTTATATCGTATTCAAGAACTATTTAATGAAGTATCAAAGACGGATCGTAAGATCGTTATTATGGGAAAAAGACTGCAAAATACTGTCACGGAGGCCATTGCCAATAAATATTTATTTGTTAAACCAGGTTTAATTGGTGATTTATCTAATATTAATGATCCTGATGTCGTTATTGTTAATTCTAACGAAAGAGAAAAACCATATTCCAATATGTTAAAAATAATTAATGGTTATGATAAATATGTCAAAATTAGTGATAAAGATACTGTCTTTCTAGCAACACCAATCTATGAAGGAAGAGAAAAGACTTATTTCCATATGCTAGATGAATTAGCAAGACTAAAATGTGATGTTGTAACATTACCATCTAAAACATATTTATCTCATCATGCTTCATCGGAAGATTTAATGATGATGATTGATTTAATCAGACCTAAATATTATTTTCCTATTCGTGGTGAGTACCATCTTCAAGTTGCTAATGCTGAAGTAGCCAGCAAACTAGGAATTAGAAAAGATAACATTATTTTAAAAGAAAATGGTGATGTTGTAACCTTTAAAGATGGTGTTCTTCAAGATGATTATGAAAAAGTACCAAGTGGTTCAATTCAAATTGATGGTGAATCATCTGATGATGTCGGTGAATTAGTTCTAAAAGACCGTGAATTATTATCCAATGATGGTATTATTATTATCACTGCAACGATAAGTAAAAAGGATAAAAAATTAATTGGTGGACCTGAAATTTTAACCAGAGGTTTTGTCTATGTTAAAGATAGTTCTGAATTAATTAAAGAAATTAAAAATAAATGCACTAAAATTATCACGGACAATATTCATTCCAATTATGTTGAATATAATAAGATTAAAAGTACTATCAGAGATGAATTAAGTAAATATTTAAGTGTTGAAACAGGAAATAAGCCAATGATTATTACTGTAACAACCGAAGTATAAACTATAAAGAAAAAACTTTATAGTTTTTTTAATGTTTTAAAAGGAAAATCAAAATATTATAAGAATAATAATAGTGAAGGTGATAAAATGAACAGTTTAAAAGAGCTTCCTAAATCAGAAAGACCCCGTGAAAGATTATACCAATATGGACCATCTAATCTATCCAATGAAGAATTATTATCCATAATATTAAAAAGTGGTAATAAAAAATATTCGCTCAAAGAAATAGTTCTTGGACTCTTATCGCATATAGATAATATCAAAGATTTAAAAAAAGAAAATGTTGTAAGTTTAATGCAAATACCTGGTATTAGTCAGATTAAAGCCATCGAATTAGTCGCCGTTCTTGAATTAGGTAAAAGAGTATATGCCGAAATTTCCTTAGAAGATGTAATAGCATGTACAACTCCTACCAATATCATTAAATATTTTAATTATCTTTTTCAGGATAAAAAACAAGAAGAATTCTATGTAATTTATCTAGATAATAGCAAAAAATTCCTAGCCAAGAAAAAGTTATTTATTGGGACAATATCTTCAAGTTTAGTCCATCCTCGTGAAATCTTTAAAGAAGCATATCTATTATCAGCGTCCTATATTATTTGTCTTCATAATCATCCCTCAGGTAATTGTTTACCAAGTAAAGAAGATATCGACATTACTAGAAAAATAAAAGAAATTGGTGTCATCCATTCCATCTTCCTAATTGATCATATCATTATTGGTCAAAATAATTATTATAGCTTTTATGAAAATAATCACATAATCTAAATAAATTGTAAAAAATAGGAAATAGTATTAATAGATACTTTTAATTTCAAAAAAATTATTATATAATTATTTAAGGTGATATTTATGCTAAATACAAAAAGAAAGAAAATTCCTGTTAAGTATATTGTTATAATTATAATTGTCATAATTATGATCTTTTTTGGTATCTTCTCTTATACTTTAAAGGAAGACCGGAAGTTGAATGCTGTTGAATCACTTATCAAAGATGCTATTGTTGGCGTTCAAAAAGTTGTTTATGCTCCCTTTAATTATGTTTTCAATCTTTTTAGTGATTTCCAAGAATTAGAAAAAATCAAAGAAGAAAATGATATTTTAAAGACTAGTATAGATAGAAACTCCGCTATTGAGACGGAAAATATTGAATTAAGAAGACAGATTGAAGCTTTAAAAGAAGAACTTAATATTGATTATGTCTTAACAGACTATGAATATCTAAATGCTACTGTTGTAAGTCGTAATATTGGTTATTGGTATAATACTTTAACAATTGATAAAGGTAGCCACAATGGGATTGAAACGGATATGGTTGTCGTAAATTCAACTGGTCTCATTGGTAAAGTTGTTAGTACGACCAATTTTACATCAGAAGTAAGATTAATCACAACTAGTGATACCAACAATAAAATATCAGTTTCTATTACTAATGGTGAAAACAAATTAAATGGTTTAATAAACGGTTATGACTACGAAAATAAAACCCTTGAAGTTGAAGGTATTAGTAATACTGAAGAAGTAGCCATCGGTGATAAAGTATATACAAGTGGTTTAGGTGGTGTCTTTCCAAGTGGCATTTTAATTGGTACGGTTGAAAGCATCAACACTGACGAATATGACTTAGCCAAAATCATAAATGTAAAACCAAGCGCCGATTTTGATGATATCAATTATGTAAGTATTCTTAAACGAAAGAGTGATCAATAATGGCTATTGCTCTAGTATCAGTCATCATTTCCTTTCTTTTAGATGGCTTATTATCCAATTATTTTAATTTTTCCCTAATAAATCCAAGCCTTTTCAAAACCATTTATACAATTATTGCTCTTGTAGTTATTCTACCATACTTCAACAATGATAAAAAATATCTATATATTCTTTTTGGAACAGCTATTCTTTTTGATATTGTCTATACCAATACCTTTATCTTAAATATTGTTTTATTCTTTCTTATCTATATCTTAAACAAATTTCTTGATTTCTTCATGCCTCATAATTTATTAAATAGTAATATTCGCAGTATCTTATCAGTTACTCTATATTATATTTTAACCTTCATTATCTTAAATATTGTCAAATATAATGAATACTCATTATCATTATTATTAAATATCATCACTCATAGTATTATTATGACAATTATTTACACAACAATTCTATATCTATTAACTAAATACCTATATGGTAAATTTAATATCAAACAAATAAGATAAATAACTACTAGATAAAGTTTTACTTAATTTCTTGACAATAAGTCTAAAACATAGTATATTAATATTGCATTTAAAACATGTAAATGTTTCTCGCTCCCGGATGGTGTGAGTAATAAAATATTCCGGTCGTCGATGTTTCTCGCTCCCGGATGGCGCGAGTAATAAATTATTCCGGTAGTAAATGTATGAAAACTTTATCTAAAGAGATAGAGTTTTCTTTTATTATAAATATGAAAGGAGTAGTTTAAATGAAAGTACAAACAGGTTATCTATATCACATAAAAGATGATTTTTTTAATAAAGTAAATGATGAGAATTTAATGTCAAATCATGAATTAGGTAGAAAAAGACCAAGTTATTTTGTGATAAAAGATAAAGAAATACTATGGTTTATTCCACTAAGTTCAAAAGTAGAAAAATATCAGAGAATAATTGATAAAAAAATAAAAAAATATGGTGTTTGCAATAGTATTTTAATCAGAGAAATCAAAGGCGAAAAAAACGCGATATTGCTACAAAATGCATTTCCAACATTAGATAAATATATAGATCATATTCATATAACTGATGGCAAACCAGTTAAAGTAATTAATACAATAAAAGATGAAATAATCGAAAACTTTAATATAATGATGAAATTAAAACAACATGGTATCAATTTATTTTTTACCGATATTGATAAAATCAAACAACAAATGTTAGATGAAATACTAGTCAAAGAATAAAAAGATAATTGACAACAAGTCTAAAATATAGTATATTAATATTGCGTTTGAAAATATGTAAATATTTCTCGCTCCCGGATGTGCGAGTAATAAATTATTCCGGTAGTAAATGTAATAAAAAAGAGCTAAGATATTTATCTTAGCTCTTTATACTTTATTCTGCTTCACTAAAAATAGAATAATCAAAATAATGCGTTCCATCATTAATCAACTTTAATGTTTCCGTATCAATCAAAAAGTATGTATCACGATTAGTATTAATCTCTGTCACTGGATCATCCCAAGTAAGATCTAAATGATACCATTCACCATCTAGATAAACCAAATTCCAAATATGTTTATCATTACTAATACGATAATTAATAATATCAAGTTTATCCAAGAAAATTGCCATTGCATCAGCATAACCACTACAAATACCATATCCTTGAATTAATACCCCATAAGCCGTATTAGATTTATAAGTTGTATCATTAATATTATCTGTTTTTAATGTATCATAATCAGCATTATCAATAATATAATCATGAATAACTTTAATCTTTTCTCTTGTTGGCATATTATTTGTAATTTTTTCATTAATCACTTTATCGACCACTTCATTAATTGCTTCAATTTCATCATCGGTATATAAATGCTGAAATTGTAATTTAATTATATCATTATCACCAGATATTGTAATTTTCTCAAAAGTATTATAAGGATGAACAAAATTATTAAGAAGAGATAAAATTTCTGATTTATTTGCGATATCTCCAACTTCAGCATAACAATTTGCATAATCCTTTGCACAATACTTATTTGTTTCATCGACACCAAAATTCATACTATAAAAAATAGAAGGTAATATGTCATTTCGATCCCTTAATTCAAGACCTGAGTAGGGCTTAATGTAATCAAAAGTGGCATCTATTGTATAATCATTTCCTTCTTGCTTTTCATAGAGCATTTTTGTTATGTTAGTATCTACTAAATAAACAATATCATCCTTAAAAAAAGTACATACCGTAACTAATAAAATTAAAAATATACCTAAACCTAATATCACTTTGCGCATTAAACCCACCACCTAGAATAATTATATCATAAAGAAAATAAAAAAAGAAGTAACAATTTCTATTTTACTTCCATTTTATTAACTTTTATTGTCAAACGAGATTTCTCTCTGTCAACTTTGTTCTTGTGAATTAAGCCTTTTGATTTAGCATTATCTAAACTTTTAATAGCAAGTTTTAAACTAGCCATTGCTTTTTCTTTATCTCCACTTAAAACTGCTTTATCAGTATTCTTAATTGCATTTTTTACTGTTGACTTAAGTTGCTGATTAGCTAAAGTAGTTTTTTTAATTTGTTTAATTTTCTTTTCAGCGTTCTTTACATTTGCCAATTTGTTCATCTCCTTCCGATAACTAAATATAATTTTACCAAAAAAAAGGTAAAAAGGCAAATATTTTCTTATATTTTTGTAAAAAATATTACTAGGTGATATAAATGAATAACGAAATAGACTTAAGTAAGCATAAAATAAGGACAGATTTAGCCATTGAAACTCTTCCTAGTATGGAAAATTTAGACACATATATCAAAGATGAACAAATTAAAGTTACAAGTTTACATGTCGATTCTAAATTATCCCAAGAGATAGGCAAAAAAGAAGGTACCTATATTACTATCGAATTTGATGATGTAACCGATTATGACAATCGTGAAAAAGTAGGGCAAACGCTCGAAGAAGAAATAAAGAAAATGTTAGATGATAAAAAGATCACTCCTCAAGATGAGTGTCTTATCATTGGTTTGGGCAATGAAAAGTCAACTCCCGATGCCTTAGGACCTCTTACTATAAAAAATGTTTTAGTAACGAGACACTTGTTTCTTCTTGGTACAAACGTTAAAGAAGGCATTCGTAAAGTATCAGCTTTAAGTCCTGGTGTCATGGGCAATACTGGTATTGAAACAATTGATCTTATTAAAAATATTGTTCAAACAATTAAACCATCTTTTGTCATTGTCATTGATGCCCTAGCAGCTTCTTCCATTGAAAGAGTAAACAAAACCATCCAAATGACAGATTCTGGTATTGAACCCGGAAGTGGAGTTGGTAATTCAAGAAAAGAAATTAGTGAACAAATCCTAGGAATTCCTGTAATTGCCATTGGAGTACCTACTGTTGTTGATTCCTCTACGATTGTTAGTGATACCATCAATTACTTATTAAAACATCTATCATATATTAAAGATAACTATTCTAGAAACAAACTAATTGTTACAAGATCAAATTATTTAGAAAAAATTAAAAATAGTAATCTATCTAAAAATGAAAAAGAAGAAGTAATAGGTATGTTAGGTACCCTAAGTGAAGAAGAACAAAAAAAATTAATCATCGAAGTTTTAGAGGCCATTAATTATAATATGATTGTAACTCCTAAAGAAATCGATTATTTAATTGAAAAATTAAGTGATGTCATTTCTAGTGCACTTAATAATGCCCTTCATAAAGAAATAACAAATTATTAACTATCCTTAAATATCGACAGATACCGCATCCCTATATAATATAATGGATACTAGGGGTGATATTATGGGTAAAATGAACTTAAAAAATCCCAAAAAGAAAAAATTCAAAATAAGATATCTTTTGTATCTGACTATCATTTATCTATCGTTTGCTTTTACTTTTTACTATGGTTTTAAAGACAAAGAAATAATTTCTAATGAGGAATTCATAAGTATGATCTTAAAAAGTAATAATCCTAATATGTTAAGTGAATATCAAGCACCAAACGTCATAAATAGTACTGTCAAATTCTTCCTTAATTTAGATTTTTCTAATCCAAGCAGTTTACTAAATATCCATCAGTTTAAAAATAAAAATAATGAGACTAAAGAAGTACCTACAGAAGAAACAATTACTATTGAACATAATGACGATTATAGTAACATGGAAGAATTAGAAGAAATAAGCAAATACATCGAAGATCCTAATCCCGTTGATACAGATAATCCCATTATCTATATATATAACTCTCATCAGTTAGAAAATTATGACAGTGCTAACCTAGAAATATATGGTATAACTCCCAATGTTCTAATGGCATCGTATATTTTAAAAGAAAAGTTAAATGATAAAGGTTTATCGACGATTGTTGAAGACACAGATATGACCGAATTTTTACGAATAAATAACTGGGATCATTCATCTAGTTATAAAGCTTCAAGATTATTAATTCTAGATAAACAAAGTAAATATTCATCACTAAAATATTTTATTGATATTCATAGAGATTCCGTAACTAAAGATGTATCGACCATTACCATTAACGACAAAAAGTATGCCCGAATTCTCTTCGTCGTAGGTCTTGATCACGATAATTATCAACCCAATTTAGATGTAGCTAATGCCATTAATGATATAGCCAACAAGTCCTATAGTGGACTATCACGTGGTGTACTAACCAAGACAGGTTTAAATGTCGATGGTGTTTACAATCAAGACTTAAGCCCTAATAGCATTCTTATTGAAGTCGGGGGATATGAAAATAATATTGAAGAAGTATTCAATACTATTGAAGCCTTATCTGACATATTATATAAATATATAGGTGATCAAAATGGATAAAAAAAAGAAACGAAATAAAGTTGCCCGCTATACCTTTTTCTTCCTTTTTCTCTGCTTTATAGTTTCCTATGCTATCTGTGAATCTGGTTACTACGAATATGAACTTGCTAATAAAAAAATCCTAACGGAGGAACAAATCAAGAAATTTGAAGAAGATGTAGCAAATGGCAAGGATATAGATATTGAAGAATATATTATTGAAACCCATACAGATTATACTAACAAATTTACTGATGCTACAACTAAAGTAGCAACTAGTATTAATAAGTATTTAAAAGAAGGTATTGAATCAATTTTTGGCTTAGTAAGTAATTTCGTTGAAGAATAAAAGAGATGACTTATTTCATCCCTTTTTTAATATTATTAATAAGTTTATCTTTAAATTCTTCATCACTATTAATCCAAGCAAGTTCGAATAATACTCCGAGTCCAATTAAAGGATCTTCATCTTTACTATCAACCGATATTTGAATTGATTCTCTAATTTCTTTCTCATCATCATCTTTAAAATTATTAATAATATATTTTCTTACATCAATATCTTTCATTATTAATCACCAATAATAATATAACCAAAACTATAAAAAAAATACAAAAAATATTGCCAAATTATTAACAATATGAAAAATGATGGTGGTGGAGCCGCTGGTATCGGTGGAGGTGGTCCAGAAAATTGGTCATGTGAACTATCTACAACAGCCCCTAATATTTACATATCAGATAACGCTAATGTAACTGCTATTAATGGAGGACTGGGAGCTGAAGATATAGGAAGTGGAGGTTTTGGTTGCTAAATTAAAATAACTGAGGGACTCCATGCGACAAAATCAAAAAATATAAAAAGTAAATTGCCAAAAATTCAAAACTATTGTATACTTAATATGGTGATAATTTATGGATGTTAAAGCACGTATTGATGAAATAATAAAAATATTAAATCAAGCCAATAAAGAGTATTATATTGATGATAATCCTAGTTTAACCGATCAAGAATATGACCGGTATATGCAAGAGTTAATCATGTTAGAAGGAGCTTATCCTGAGTTAAAAAGACAAGATTCTCCTACTAGTAGAGTAGGTTCTGATGCTATATCTAAATTTGATAAAGTAACGCATGAGATACCTATGTTAAGCTTAGGTAATGTCTTTAATGAACAAGAAATAATTAACTTTGATGAAAGAGTTAGAAAAGAAGTCAAAAATCCAGAATATGTCTGTGAATTAAAAATTGATGGCTTATCTATATCTTTAAAATATGAAAAAGGTATCTTAGTAAGAGGGGCCACTAGAGGAGATGGTATAACAGGTGAAGATATAACTAACAATGTCAAAACCATCAAAACTATTCCGCTTAAATTAAATGAACCAATCGACATTGAAATTCGTGGCGAAATATATATGAGTAAAAAATCCTTTAATGAATTAAATGCCGAAAGAGAAAAAACAGGGGAACAATTATTCCAAAATCCTAGAAACGCCGCCTCAGGTAGTGTCAGACAATTAGATTCGAAGATAACAGCTAAAAGAAAATTAGATTGCTTAATCTATCATTTACCAAATCCTCTCGATTATAATATTAAAACGCATTTTGAAGCCTTATCATTTATGAAAAATCTAGGGGCTAATGTCAGTCCTAATAATAAATTAGTCAAAGATGTAAAAGGTATTTTAGATTATGTTAAATATTGGACTGAACATCGTCAAGACTTGCCTTATGAAATAGATGGTATCGTTATTAAAGTTAATAGTATCATCAGTCAACAAAATCTAGGTTTCACTGCTCGTACACCTAAATGGGCCACAGCCTATAAATTTCCTGCCACTGAAGTAACTACAAGGTTAATTGATATTATTTGCACTGTTGGACGAACAGGAAAAATAACGCCTAATGCTATTCTAGAACCCGTAAAAGTAGCTGGTTCTACTATTGCTAAAGCTACACTACATAATGAAGATAATGTCATTGACAAAGATATTCGCATTGGTGATACCGTCGTCATCAGGAAAGCGGGAGATGTCATTCCCGAAGTTGTAAGATCCCTTAAAGAAAAACGCGATGGTAGTGAAAAAATCTTTGAAATGATAACTACTTGTCCTATTTGCCATACCCATCTCATAAGAAAAGATGGCGAAGCCGATTATTTCTGTCCTAATAATAGTTGTGATGGCCGCAAAATAGAAAATCTTATTCATTATGCCTCACGTGATGCCATGAATATTGATGGTTTAGGAGAAAATATCATAGAATATTTATATAATGAAAATTTCATTCATCGCATTCCTGACATATATAATATAGCTAGCTATCAAAATGAATTAATTCTTCTTGAGGGTTTTGGCGAAAAAAGTGTTGAAAAATTAAAGATTGCTATTGAAAATTCTAAGCATAATTCTTTAGAACGTTTACTATTTGGTTTAGGTATTCGCCAAGTTGGTAATAAAACAGCTAAATTATTAGCTAGAAATTATAAACATATTGATAAATTAAAAGAAGCAACGGAAGAAGAGTTAAGTAGTATTCCCGATATAGGTCCTATTATTGCTAAAAATGTTGTAACCTTTTTCCGTGATGAAGAAAATCTAAAATTAATTGAAGAACTAAAAGCACTAAACATCAATATGGAATACATAACAACTAGCAAAGTTACTAATGAAGAAATTGAAAACAAAACTTTTGTTTTGACTGGTAGCTTAAGTAACATAACTAGAGAAGAAGCATCACGTATTATTGAAGATCTGGGAGGAAAAACCAGTAGCTCTGTCAGTAAGAAAACTTATGCCGTTATTGTTGGTGAAAATCCAGGCAGTAAATATGACAAAGCACTAAAGCTAGGAGTAAACATTTGGCATGAAGAAGAATTCCTAGATAAAATTAAAGACTCTCTCTAATTAGCTATGCTAAAAGTTAAATTAGGTAAAAAAACAGATTCAATAAATAAATTTCTGTCGTAAGGATTATACAAATCCTAAAATTTACCATAAAATCTAAGATTATTTGGAAAAAAACTTGCCAAAATGCATAATTTATAGTATTATTATATTGTTCCTTATTCTTAGTTCTTCGTACCTCTTACGACTACTAGGATTAAGGTCTCAACAAGTAAAGGAGGAAACAAATATGGCATTAAAAAAAGAAGTTAAAGACGAAATTATCAAAAAGTATGCAAGAGATGAAAAAGACACTGGTTCACCAGAAGTTCAAATTGCTCTTTTAACTGAAGAAATTAAAGCTTTAACAGAACATTTACAAAACCATAAACAAGACAAACATTCAAAACGTGGTCTTTTAATGAAAGTTGGTAAAAGAAGAAGTCTATTAAATTATTTAATCCAAACTGATGTAAAAAGATACCGTGAGATTGTTGCTAAACTTGGTTTAAGAAAATAAATAAGTATAGGCACCCTTTTTGAGTGCCTTTTAATGTGTAGAAAGTAGATGATAAAATGAATAAAGAAGTATTTAAATTAAATTTTCATGGCCGAAACATCGTCGTCGAAATAGGAGAATTAGCTAAACAAGCAAGGGGAGCAGCATTAGTAAAATATGAAGATACAGCTGTTTTAAGCGCAGCCGTTATGAGTAATAAAGCATCTTCTGCCGATTTCTTCCCTCTAACTATTAATTATCAGGAAAAATTATATTCTGTTGGAAAAATACCTGGTGGTTTCATCAAAAGAGAAGGAAGGCCAACCGAACAAGCAACACTAGCAGCTCGTCTTATCGATAGACCTATTAGACCTCTTTTCGCTGAAGGTTTTAGAAATGAAGTACAAGTAATAAGTACTGTCCTATCTGTTGATCAAGATTGCACTCCTGAAATGACTGCTCTTTTAGGTTCATCCATTGCCTTATGCATAAGTGATATTCCCTTTGATGGTCCTGTCGCTGGTGTCGTTGTCGGAAGAGTAGATGGAAAGTTTATCATTAATCCAAGTGTCAGTGAATTAGAGAAAAGTGATATAAATCTTTCTGTTGCGGGAACCAAAGATGCCATTAATATGGTTGAATCTGGATCCAAAGAAGTAAGCGAAGAAGACATGGTTGACGCTATCATGTTCGGTCATGAAGCCATTAAAGAACTAATTGCTTTTGAAGAAGAGATTATTGCCAAAGCAGGTAAAGAAAAAATTGAAGTAACCCTAGCGGTTATTCCTGATGAATTAATCAAAGAAGTTGAAGATTATGCCAAAGAACGTATGTGTAAGGCTATTCAAATCAAAGATAAAATTGAAAAATATACAGCTATTGATAACTTAAAAGAAGAAACTGTCACTTATTTTAGTGAGAAATATAAAGATGACGAAGACATAGATACCATTATTAAAAATGTGGGGACTATCGTTAACAATATTGAAGGTGGCGAAGTAAGAAGACTAATCACTGAAGAAAAAATCCGTCCTGATGGTCGTGCTATGGATGAAATCAGAGACTTATCAGCTTCAATAGACTTATTAGCAAGAACTCATGGTTCAGCTTTATTCACCAGAGGTCAAACTCAAGTTCTATCAACAACAACACTAGGAGCTTTAGGTGAACACCAAATCTTAGACGGATTAGGTATTGAAGATGAAAAAAGATTTATGCACCATTACAATTTCCCACAATTCTCTGTTGGCGAAGTAGGTCGCTATGGTTCACCTGGCCGAAGAGAAATCGGTCATGGAGCCCTAGGTGAAAGAGCCCTTTCCCAAGTCATTCCAAGTGAAGAAGAATTCCCATATACGATAAGAGTTGTATCTGAAGTTCTAGAAAGTAATGGTTCATCATCTCAAGCTAGTATCTGTGCCGGATGTCTATCCTTAATGGCCGCTGGCGTCCCAATTAAAGCCCCTGTTGCCGGTATCGCTATGGGACTAATCACCAAAGATGACAAATATACCATTCTAACTGATATTCAAGGTCTAGAAGACCATATGGGCGATATGGACTTCAAAGTCGCAGGAACAAGAAAAGGTATCTGTGCTATGCAAATGGATATTAAAATTAAAGGTGTAACAAAACAAATCATGTCGGAGGCTCTAGCTCAAGCCAAAAAAGCCCGTCTTCAAATCTTAGATGTTATGGAAGCAACTATCAAAGAACCACGTAAAGAATTAAGCAAATATGCACCAAAGATAGCTCAAATCCATATCAATCCTGAGAAAATCAAAGATGTCATCGGACGTGGTGGTGAAACTATTACTAAGATTATTCAAGAAGCATCAAATGTCATATCCGTAAATGACAAAAATGCTGTTAAAGTTGATTTAGAAGACGATGGAAGAGTAATCATTTATCATCAAGACCAAGCTATCATTGATAAAACTATAAAATTAATTGAAGATGCTGCACGAGAAGTAGAAATAGGCAAGATATATACTTGTAAAGTTGTCAAAGTAGAAGATTTCGGTTGCTTCGTCGAATTATGGCCTGGATGTGAAGCCTTAATTCATATTTCACAATTAGATACTAAACGTGTTGGCAAGACTAGTGATGTTGTTAAAGAGGGCGACGAAATAATTGCTAAAGCTATTGGCTATGACAAAAAAGGCAAATTAAACTTATCACGTAAAGAAGTATTAGCTCAAGATAAAAAGAGTTAATACTTTTTTCTTAGATAAAAGTCAAATAATTCAAAATTATATACATATACTTTACTAGGTGGTAAAATGAAAGAAACAATTAAGATGATTGGTCTCATTACCTTAATATGTTTTAGTTTTTTTTATACAGATAAAGTTATCAATGTCATTAACGAACAAGATCCTATTATGATTAAAATTAATGAAGTTAAAGATAAATACAATATTCCTAGCATCAATGCAACCACAACCAAAGATACCATCATCCCTGGTATCAATGGTCAAGAAGTAGATGTTGAAAAAAGCTACAATAACATGCGAGAAATAGGAATATTCAAAAGTAATTTATTAATATATAAAGAAGTCCCTCCGGAAATAACGTTATCCGAAAACTATGACAAATACATCATATCTGGCAATAATAAAATCAATAATGTAAGTATTATCATGACTATTACTAGTAGCAATATTAACAAATTATCTGAACTAAATAATCAAAATTTAAATCTTTTTATTGATAATGACACTCTAACCCAAAACTTAAGCAATATTAAAAAACTGCAAAACACAAGTATTTATCCCTATGGTAACAATGGTACTTATGAAGAAGATATTCTAACAATATCTAATAATTTACTAGATAAAAATGTTAATAATAAGCCTCTATATTGTTTGGCAACTATTAAAAATAGTCAAACATTAAAAAACTGTCAAAATAAAAGAATGCATACAATAATACCAAGCATTAATGGTGAAAATAATGCATATAATGTAATTAAAAATAATATCAAAAATGGCTCTATTATCTATTTAAAAACAGATAGTAAAACTCTAGAAGAATTAAATGAAATAATAAATTACATAACGAGTAAAGGCTATCATATTGTATCTTTAGAAAAACTGCTAAGTGAAAATATTAAATAAAAGTTACATAAAACTACTTTTTAGGTAGTTAAAAAAACTTTTATTTTTTTTGCTTTTTTAAAGGAAATCCTCTCTCTATCAATAATAATATAGGTAGAAAGGAGGAAAGACCATGGTAAAATTCTTAAAAAAATACAAATATATTATCACTATTATCTTTGTTATAAGTACTATTATTACTATCATTATTGCTAAAAATAATCTTGTCATGGCAAGCGAAGGTAGTAGCTACTTAGTTACCGATGATTTAATTACTAAAGAAGAAGAAAGCACTGACGAAAATAATGATAATGAAAAAGAAAACAACAATCAGACAATGTATGTTGAAATTAAAGGAGCTGTCCAAAATCCTGGTGTTTATCCCATCGAAGAGAATAATCGTGTCATCGATATAATTGGGGCCGCTGGTGGTTTAACAGAAAATGCCGATCTTTCTGTTACTAATCAAGCAAGATTACTAAAAGACCAAGATATAATTATTATTTATACTAAAGAGGAAGTTGCAAATTGTAAACAAAAAGCAACAGACAGTGAACAAACCCAAGAATCTAACTGTAGTATCTATAAACCTGATATTAATATAGATGAGTGTCCAACACCTTTTCCCGAAGAAGATAATTCAAATCTTGATGAACAAGAACCTAATACCAATGAAGCAAATATCAAAATTAATATCAATACTGCTACACTTGAAGAGTTAACTACTTTAGATGGCATAGGTACGACCAAAGCTGAAGCAATAATTAACTATCGTACAGAACATGGAAAGTTTACTAATATTGAAGATCTGAAGAATGTATCAGGTATTGGCGAAAGTACATATGAGAAAATTAAAGACCATATTACAACATAGATATCTTTTTAAAATAATTGCTTTTATAAGCCTTATATACATGATCATTATGACTAATTTTATCTCTTATCAAAGCAAATATCAAAAAGATACAACTATTATCGAAGGAACCATCTATGACTACCAAATATCAGATAATAAAATCTCTCTTACCATCAGTGCCAAGGAGAAGATCGTGGGAACTTACTATTTCAAAAATGAGCAAGAACAAGAATACTACCAAAAAAATCTCTCTTTAGGAGACACATTTGTAATTGAAGGAACACTGAATATTCCTTATCAAAATACTATTCCTAATACTTTTAATTACCGCAAGTATCTATACCAAAAGCATATCTACTACCAAATAAAAATTCAAAAGCTAACTAAAATTAATGATAATACTAGTATTATTAACCATTTACGAACCAATATTAATAACTATCTTACTACCATTGATAATACAGGTTATCTAAAAACATTCATCTTAGGTAATAAAGATACTCTTGATGAAGAAGTAATGACATCATATCAAGACAATGGATTATCTCATCTTTTTTCTATTTCAGGTATGCACATTAATCTCCTAGCTACCTTAATTTTATACCTACTAAAAAAGATATCATATAATAATTTTTATAACTATAGTATTGTTCTTGCCTTTATTCTTTTTTATGCTATCATCATCAATTTCGGTACCTCTGTCATAAGAACTATTGTTATGTTTACCTTATTTACTATTAACAAACTGTTCAATATTAAAATTAAAAGTATTGATCTTATGCTCCTAACCTTAAGTATCATCATAATTTTTGATTCTTTTATCTTTCATGATATAGGTTTTCAATTTTCATATATCACAAGTTTTACTTTAATTCTATTAAGCAAAAAAATAAATAATTATCACAATTATTTCATCAAAAGCCTTTATACGTCATTTATTTGTACTTTAGTATCATTACCCATTTGTTTAGCCAATTTCTACCAAGTAAGTATTATCAGTATTATATTAAATATAATTTTTATTCCTCTCGTAAGTTATATAATTTTTCCTCTATGTATTATGTCACTTATCTTACCATTTTTATTACCAATTCTAAATTTATTTACTACCTTTTTAGAAAAAATATCTCTTATTGCAAACGATATTCCTTATACTAAATTAATCTTACCCAAACCATCATTTATTCTCATAGTTTTCTACTATTTTGCTATTTATCTTGCCTTATATCGTCCCAAATACTTACTTCTTTTTCTAATTCTAATTATATCTCATAAAATAAGTATATATTTAGATCCTAGCATGAATATAATCTTTTTTGATGTTGGCCAAGGTGATAGTGTTTTGATTAGTTACCCGTATAATCAGTTAAATATTTTAATTGATACAGGTGGTCTTACCAACAATACAGAAAACTATAGTATAGCTCAAAATAAAACTATTCCATATCTTAAAAGTCAAGGAATAACCCAAATTGATTATTTAATCTTAAGCCATGGTGATTATGACCACATAGGTGAAGGTTTAAACCTAGTTAATAATTTTAAAATAAAGAATGTTATTTTTAATAATGATAGTTATAATAACATCGAAAAAGAACTTATTAAAGCCCTTCAAGAAAAAAAGATAAAATACTATCAAAATATCAAAGAATTAAATACTAAAAGTAATAAATTATATTTTTTAAATAATAAGTTATACGATAATGAGAACAATAATTCTAATGTAATTTATTTTAACTATAATAATATTAAAATGTTATTCATGGGTGATGCCGGAATAGAAGTTGAAGAAGATATTTTAGAAGAATATAATATTGATAATATAGATATTCTAAAAGTAGGACATCATGGTAGTAAAACAAGTTCAAGTCAAAATTTCATAGATAATATTAATCCTAGATACTCAATTATTTCTGTTGGTAAAAACAATCGTTATGGTCATCCTAATGCTGAAGTATTAAATAATCTAGACAATTCAATTATTTATAGAACGGATCAAGATGGAAGTATCATGTTTAAGATTAATAAAGAAGAATTAAAGATAGAAACTTGTTCACCATAGAAAGGAGTAGTATGAATTATTATAATGAGATAAAAAATGAATTAATAAATAATGAAATAAATAGAAAAGTTAAAAATTATTCAGTAAATAAAAATGATTTAACAACATATTACAATGTTGGTAAGTTATTATTAGAAGCAGGTAAAAATTATGGTGAAAGAATAATAAAAGAATATTCAATGAAATTAACAAATGATTTAAATATTAGGTATGATGTGTCATCATTAAACAAAATGAGAAAATTTTATTGTTTAATAGAGAAAATGGCGACAGTGTCGCCAAATTTATCATATAGTCATTATGTGGAATTATTACCGTATGATGATTTAAATAAAGTTAGATATTATATAAAAATTACAGAAGAACAAAATTTATCAATTAGACAGTTAAGAATTAAAATAAAATCTAATGAATATGAAAGGTTGCCAGAAGATTCAAAAAACAAATTAAGTGATAAAAATGAATCAACTATAATTGATTATGTTAAAAATCCAATAATAATTAAAAATAGTAGTAATTATGAAATTATATCCGAGAAGATTTTGCAAAAAATAATTTTAGAAGATATTGAATCTTTTATGAAAGAACTTGGTGATTTATTTTGTTTTATTGGAAGTGAATATAAAATAAGAATTGGAAATAATTTTAATTATATAGATTTATTGTTATTCAACATAGAATATAATTGTTATAATATTGTATTTAATTGCTATGTAGTTATAGAACTAAAAGTAACAGAATTAAAAAAAGAACATATTGGACAAATACAAATTTACATGAATTATATTGATAAAAATATTAAAACAATTAATCGAAATAAAGCTATAATCATATGTAAAAAAGGCAATAAATTTATTATGGAATATTGTAGTGATAAAAGAATTATAAACTTGTGTAATATTTTATAGTAAAGATAAATATAATAATTTGAAAACAAAACAATTATAATATATTTAATTTTAACTATAATAAATAATAGAAAAAATTAAAATCAAATTAATAAAAAACAACTATACCATTAAGATGGTCATGCATAATATATAATGAGTCGTGGAATCGTGGATCGATAGATTCTACGTTTAATATAAATAAAGGGCTAATATAGAAAAATTAGTCCTTTCTTTTTTCAATAAGAACAAAAGGTAAAACAAGTTTTACCCCTCCTTGTCGTTACCTCCAAGGCTTCCTACTGCAAACAGAAACGCTTTCTGTTATTCATAGGCATAAACTCCGATGGTCGCCACCCAATGCTGTCAAGCTAAGAGTTAAAGAAATTTTAAAGATACTATTTTTGCTATCTTTTTTATGTTATAATTAAT